>JAZKIX010000044.1:14185-84051 GCA_040384645.1 Pseudomonadota bacterium
CATCGCCTGGCTGGATACCGGCCTTGGCCGCAGCGCTACCCGGTGGCACACTCGATACCAACGCGCCGTTGAGCTGCTTCATATCGAAAGCGTCGCCTAAAGCTTGGTTCAATTCCTGGATCGTGACACCAAGACGGGCGTGACTTGCTTTTCCCGTAGCCACGATCTGATCTTTGATATGCAAGGCGACATCAATCGGGATCGCAAACGAGACCCCCTGGTAACCGCCGGTCTGGCTATAGATTTGCGAGTTGATCCCAACTACCGCGCCGCTGGCATCAAACAACGGCCCACCAGAATTGCCGGGGTTGACCGCAACATCGGTTTGCAGAAAAGGGACATAGCCATCGCCAGGCAGTGCACGCCCTTTGGCGCTGACAATACCAGCGGTAGCGCTTTGCTCAAAGCCAAAGGGGGAACCGATTGCCAGTACATAATCACCCACGGCAAGCTGTGCTGGATTACCAAGGTTCACGACGGGTAAATTGCTGGCATTGATCTTCAGTACAGCCACATCGGTCGCAGGATCGCTGCCCAAGACTTTGGCCTTGTACTCCCGGCGGTCGCTCAATTTGACCATCACTTCGTCTGCATCCTTGACCACATGGGCATTGGTCAAGACCAAGCCATCGCTGCCAATGATGAAACCGGAACCTTGTCCTTGTACTGGTGCCGGACCGTTGCTTCGAGGAACGTGCCCCCTAAACCCGGGAACACCGCGAAAAAATTGCAAGAATGGATCGTCGCCTGCGCCATTGGGCAATCCATTCATCGCCGTCTTGGCGGTACCTGCTGTGTTGATGCCCACCACGGCTGGGCCGTAGCGCTCGACAATTGCACGATAGTTTGGCGCTGTGATCGGGCCGATAGCTGCCAACGGCTTCGCCGGCACGGCGGTTGTAGCGGTCGATGCTAGGGTTGGCGCAGTTTTTGCATTGGCACCATTGTCAAACCAGTGGGAGGGATTCCAATTGATGGCAGAAGCAGATCCGGTAGCGACTACGCCTGCTGCGATCAGGGCAAGGGTCAAAGATTTGATTTTCATATGCGTTTCCTTTTTCTGGCAAGCTCCGCAAATGCGGCACGGAACAAGCATAAAAAAAGAAACTTAAGACAAACTTAATTTGCCTGAAAAGTTACGCTGACCTTCAATCCGCCATAGCGCGATTCGCCCAGCGTGATTGAGGCACCGTGCTGTTCGACGATATTTCTGACAATCGACAAACCCAGGCCGCTGCCAGTAGGCTCATTCGCGCCGCCGCGGTAAAAACGGTCGAAAACGCGCTCCCGTTCTTCCGGCGCAATGCCCGGCCCGGAATCTTCCACCACCAATTGCACGCCAGTTTCGCCTGCTACCACTTGCGCCTGAACCATGCCACCGGCGGGCGTGTAGCGCACTGCGTTTTCCAGCAAATTACGCACCAATATGCTCAAGCCGACCGGCTCGGCTGCTATCGAAACGTGATCGGCCGCATCCAGTTCCAGCGTGATATTGCGTGCTTGTGCCTGGGGGAAAAGTTCCGCCATGACTTGTCGCAGCGATTCGGCCACATCAACCGGCTGCTTGCCAATCGCCGCGTCCTGCGGGTCAGTTTGGGCCGCCGCCAGCAGTTGGCCGATCAGTCGGGTCGAACGATCCACGCCTTGATTCAATTCATGCATGGCCTGCGCCCTGCTTGCTTCATCGGGTGCGCGTTCCAGCAACTGTAGTTGCATTCGCAAGGCGGTCAGCGGCGAACGCAATTCATGCGCGGCATCTGCCACGAAGGCGCGCTGGCTGGCGAATGCACGTTTCAAACGCAGCAATAAGGCATTGAGCGCATCGACCATCGGCAAGATTTCATCCGGCACGTCGTGCTGCGATACCTGCTCCAGGGTATGCGCATCGCGTTGCGCCAGCTCGCGTGTCAAACGTTTCAAGGACGCCAGCGATACTGCGGTCAGCCACCAGATCATCGCTGCCATCAGGGGCGCAAATGCCAGTAAGGGCGTCAAGCTGCGCAACGCCGCCGCTGCCGCCAGATCACGCCGCAACTGGAGTGGTTGCGCGACCTGGATCACGCGATCCCGCGCCAGCATGCTATACACACGCCAGCGCTTGTTGATGGCATTGACCTCGGAATAACCTAGCGTAGCGCGGTCGAACAAAGGGTTGCCGGGGCGCGACAGATACAACATCACGCCATTCATGGTCCAGATTTGCACCACCACATCGAGCGCATCGTCCTCAACGCCATAGGGCAACTCGGGCGCTGTCACCACGCCTTGATCGCGCAGGGACAGTGCGATCTGGCGCAATTGATAATCAAACAGGTCTTCATTTTCTTGCAAGGTTTTGCGATACGTCACGACGCCAACCACCACTGCCGTCAGCAAAGCTGCCAGCAAAAGGTACAGCGCCATCCGAGCCCGGATCGATTTGATGGCAGTCATCTTGCAGGCGCTGCTTTGGGAATAAAATAACCGACGCCGCGCACGTTTTGGATAAAGTCGCTACCAAGTTTGCGACGCACCGCGTGGATGAAAACTTCCACTGCATTGCTGTCAACTTCATCGCCCCAGCCATAGAGCCGTTCTTCCAGCTGGACGCGTGACAAGATGGCGCCGGGGCGCAGACTAAGTACCTCGACCAGCGCATATTCTTTGGCTGACAAGACCACCGGCATACCAGCGCGTTGCACAGACTTGGCGGCACGGTCGATGCAGACTTCGCCAATCTGCAATGCCGGTTCGGCATTGCCGCCGCTTCGGCGCAAGGCAGCCCGCATCCGTGCCGCCAGTTCATCGAGGTCAAACGGTTTGACCAGGTAATCGTCGGCACCGGCATCAAGCCCTCTGATGCGGTCTTCGATCCCGTCGCGGGCGGTGATGACAATCACCGGGGTATTTTTCTTACGTAACCTGAGCCCGCGCAATACCTCGATACCATCCTTGCCGGGCAAACCAAGGTCAAGCAAAACCAGGTCGAAGTGTTGGGTCGCCAATGCCGTTTCAGCGGCCAGGCCGTCGCGTACCCAATCGACTGCATAACCGTCTTGCCGCAAGGATGTGCGCGCACTGTCACCAATCATGCGGTCGTCTTCTGCCAATAAAATTCGCATGGATATTCCCCGACAAATTGCTTGAAGAATTAGAGTTAAATGTCAGCGGCACCGATTTCAAGCGACCTGCTGATTTTTGAATTCTAACAAGCGGATTCTAGCAAGCCGCAGGCGCGGTCAACAGGTCAAGCCGCGTCAGATACTGCAGCGCTGCCGCTGCCGAACTACCGCACATCTCGCGCGACGGTTGCCGGCTGGCACAGACCGCCGGCCGCTCGGGCTGGCCGAAAATCATGCAGCCGTTTTGCGCATTTAGTTGGATGCAGCGCACGCCAGCCGGCTTGCCATTGGGCATACCGGGAATAGGCGATGAAATCGACGGCGCAATGCAGCAAGCGCCGCATTCGCTGCGGCAGGGAACATTTTCGCTGACGCCTTCAATCAATGACTTACTCATGCCGCAAAGCATCGATAGGCAATAACCGCGACGCCTTGCGCGCTGGATAAAATCCAAAAAATATACCGATGCTGGCCGAGAATCCTACCGCCAGCACAATCGATTCCGGCGAGAGCTTGGTAGCCCAGCCGGCTAACTCACCGATCAGGTAAGAGCCGCCGACCCCCAGCACAATGCCAACAAAACCGCCAATCAGCGATAGCGTGATCGCTTCCACCAAAAATTGGGTCAGGATATCGCGCCCGCGCGCGCCAACTGCCATGCGCAGGCCGATTTCGCGGGTGCGTTCGGTGACTGATACCAGCATGATATTCATGATGCCGATACCACCTACCAGCAGTGATACCGAGGCCACCGCTGCCAGCAGCAAGGTCATCACGCGCGAGGATTCTTCCTGCGTGGCGAGCATTTCGGTCAAGTTACGGATGGTGAAGGCATCATCTTGCCCGCCCTGGGTACGCTGGCGCTGGCGCAATAGCTCGCGGATACTGTTTTCGGCACCTTGCATGCTGGCACCTTCGCGCACCTTGACCTGAATCGTGCCGACCCGGCGCAATTTGCCCTGCGCATTGCCGAACAGGCGATTACGCGCAGTGGCCAGCGGCACCATGGCGACATCGTCCTGGTCCTGCCCAAGCATGCTCTGGCCTTTGGTACTGAGCAAGCCGATCACGGTGAAAGGCACGTTCTTGATGCGGATCACTTGATCCAGAGGATCGCCATCGCCAAACAGTTGGGTCGCCACTGTCTGCCCCAAAATTACAACTTTCGACGCCCCGGTCAATTCTTGCGGCTCAAACAGGCGGCCCGATACCAGTGGCCATTCGCGCGCCTCGAAATAATCGGGAGTCACGCCGTAAATCTGGGTCGACCAGTTGTTGTTGGCAGCGATCAATTGCGCGCTGCCGCGATTGGATGGTGCTGCCACTTGCACTTCAGGGATCTCTTTGGCGATCGCCACCGCATCGTCTTCCGTCAAATTCTGCCCTGCACCGGCACCCAGACGCACGCCGGAGGTCGTTGTCGAACCGGGAATGATGATCATCAAATTGGAACCGAGGCTTTTAATCTGTTCCTGAATCCGCGCCTGCGCACCGCCGCCCACCGCGATCATGGTAATGACCGCGCCCACGCCAATGATGATGCCCAGCATGGTCAGGCTGGAGCGCAGTAAATTGACCCGCAGAGCACGCAAGGCAATACGCAAGGTCGCCATCAAATTCATACGGTGGCCTCGCTGTTTTCTTGCCGGTTCAGCTGATCCAGTTCGGCCTGGGCATCGGCTGGCTGGTTTGATACATCGCTGATCGCCTTGCCATCCTTGAAGGTGATGAGGCGGGTAGCGAAATTGGCGATATCGTGTTCATGCGTCACCAGCACGATGGTCATGCCTTCGCGACTCAGTTTTTGCAGCAGCGCCATGATTTCTATACTGGTGCGCGAATCGAGGGCGCCGGTTGGCTCGTCGGCCAGAATCAGCGACGGATTATTGACCAGCGCACGCGCAATCGCCACCCGCTGTTGTTGCCCGCCGGACAATTGCGCCGGATGGTGATCCATGCGCTGGCCGAGGCCGACTTCGCCCAGCCGCTTTTCTGCGCGCGCTTTGCGTTCGGCATGCGGTAAGTTGGCATACAGCAAAGGCAACTCGACATTATCGAGCGCACTGGTACGCGGCAAAAGATTGAATTGCTGGAACACAAAGCCGATCCGTTTGTTGCGGATCGCCGCCAATTGGTCGCTGCTCAAGGTCGAGACCCGGTCGCCAGCCAGGATATATTCGCCTGAAGTCGGCGTATCGAGGCAACCGAGCAAATTCATGAAAGTCGATTTGCCCGAGCCGGATGCGCCCATGATGGCGACGAATTCGCCCTCACCGATCGTGATCGATACGTCGCGCAGGGCAAACACGTGATTGCTGCCCATGACGTACTCTTTTATCAAATGCTGGGTCTCGATCAACTGTGCCATTTTATATTCAGATACGACGGATTATTACAATAAATAGAGGGGGTATAGGCCAAAATACCCCCTTACGCGCTCGTTTTTATTGGGTCATTTTAAATACACCTACCAGTATATTTACCTGCTCAAACGCTGAAAAAAGCCGTTTAGAACATGCGCGGCCCGCCAGGACCGCCCGGCCCGCCAGCAGGTTTTCCGCTGCCGCCTTGCTGCACCACGCCGACAATCACTTCCAAGCCTTCAGCCACATCGGGCGACATCACTTCTGTCATGCTGCCATCGCTCAGGCCCAGCTGGACCGGCAACTCTTTGGGTTGAGGATGTTGATCCAGTACATAAATCCGGCCACGTGCATTACCGCCGCGACGGCCGCTTTGCTCGGCTGCGATGTCGTCGTATTTTTTCTTTTGATCCGGCGTCAGGATGGCGGCGATCTGGCTTTGCATCTCGCTACGGTTACGCTCAGCCAATTTGCCGCGCTCAGCGTCCGGCGCTTCGCGTAGCGCCGTCATCTTTTCACGCGAACCACTGAAAATGGTATCGAGTTTGGCTTTTTGATCCTCGCTCAGTTGCAAGTCTTTTTCCATACGCTCACGCAGCGCCTTATTCTGGCCGCCACCGCCGCCATTGCTGCGCTCAGCGCGCTCACCGCTGTTGCCCCTTGCACCTGATCCCCGTTCGCCCCGACCCGCTTCAGCAGACGTTTTCGAGCCCGCCACACCTGCCGGTTTGAAGCGCAGTGCGCTATTGCTCACTTTTAAAACATCCGTTCGCGCATCGGTTACAACCCGCACATTGGCGGTCATGCCCGGCAATAAATCCTTGCCTGGATTAGGCGCGCTCACTTCCACCATATAGGTGACGACATTCGATACGGTCTGGGCCGCTTTGCGGATTTGCTTAACTTCGCCTTCAAAGTTGCGGCCGGCGAAGGCATCAACTGTAAACGTAGCTTTCTGGCCGACCCGGATGCGGCCGATCTCGGACTCGTCGATGGCAGTATCGACTTGCATATCGGTCAAGTCCTCGGCAATCACGAATAATTCCGGCGATTGCAGGCTGGCGGCGACGGTCTGGCCGCTTTCGACGCTGCGCTTGATCACCACGCCGCTGACCGGTGCCTTGATGGCGGTACGTTCCAGATCGATATTGGCTTGCGCCAGTACGGATAGACGCTGCTTGACGGCGGCATCGGCACCGCCGGCATTGGCTTGCGCCACCGCCACTTGGGCTTTGGCAGTCTTGACCTGTTCGGCCAGCGCGTTATAGGTGGATTGCGCCTTATCGCGCTCCGCGGCGGAGATAAAGCCCTTATCCATCAATTGTTGCTTGCGCTCCAGATCGCTGCGCGCATCGGCGGCATTGACTTCGGCGCGCGAGACTTCGGCACGTTGTGCTGCAATATTGGCTTGCTGGCTCATGACCTGGGCACGCGCCGAATCGACATCGGCTTGCGCTTGCCGCACCTTGTACTGGAAGGTTTCTGGGTCGATGCGGGCGATCAACTGGCCTTGTTTGACTTCGCTATTGAAATCGACCAGCACTTCTTTCAACTGGCCCGACACTTGCGAGCCCACTTGCACCGAGCGTACTGCGCTGAGCGTGCCGGAGGCAGAAACGCTGGCCGTGATCGCACCCTTCTCGATTTTGCTGGTCTTATATTCAGGCGCGGCATTCGTTTTCGACCAAAACTTGACCGCTACGCCACCTGCCACCAGCAGCAATACCAATACAAGCCAGATCCACCATTTACGTAACCAGTTCATAAGTAGCCATTTTATTTTTTCAATAGCGCGATTTTACTGGCATTCTGGCAAAAATCTTGTTGAAGGTTTGTATCGGCTTGTTTCAACTTGTTGTTACGTCGGAATAAAGTCTTGAACATAGTTCTAATAAAATCAAAGCCTTAGCAAGTCGATGAAGGGTTACCAGTAAAGCCAATCTCTTGAATGAAGCAGAATTGCACCGCACTCACAACTCAGCAAAATAATTTTCTCTTGAACGAATACCTGCCCAGAACGCCGACCTAAGTGTAATCATCTGAATAGGGCGTCACGGTTACGCCTAGCGACTTAGTCGATCAACCACGTTATGGGTTTAGACACTGCGCTGGCCAAGGGCAATAACCGTCGCGCCCAATAACGCTAAAGCGACGCCGGCGGCATCTGTCCAGGTGGGTGTAATACCATCGACCGCCCATAACCAGATAAGTGCGGTAACAATATAGATAGCGCCATAGCTTGCATAGACACGGCCACTGGCGAGTGGATGAAGCGTCAATAGCCATACAAACGCGATCAAACTGACCGTTGCCGGCACCAGTAACCAGGGCGATCCTTTTCCGGTAAGCCACAATAAGGGCAAATAACAGCCGACCAGTTCAGCCACCGCCGTGAGGAAAAACAGGCCGAAAGTACGTCCCATTTGAAACCAGTCCAAACTCATTCATCGCCTCTTTGCTTGCCGGTGCTTGATGTTGTGCGTTTCGGCTGCCCACAGCAAGATCCAGATGCCCCTTCGTCCTGCAGCTCGCTCATGGCAGACAAGTCTTCCATAATGGTGCAGTCCCTGGTCAGTCCATCGCAACAAGCGGTATTGCAACTGTCGACAAACATGGCCAAACTGCGCTCAAGCTGTTGCATTTCATTTATTTTCGCGCGTACCTGATCCAGATGCATTTGTGCCACGTCGCGTACATCGACACAGGCACGGTCGCCATCTTCAAATAAACGGGCCAGTTTCCTGACCTGTTCAATCGGGAAACCAAAATCCCTGCAGCGCTTGATGAAAACCAGTCTGCGCAAATCTGCTTGCTGGTAAAAGCGATGCGTGTTCGCACTGCGCTGCGCGTCCGGCAGCAATCCGATACGTTCGTAATACCGGATCGTGGGGACTGTACATTGGGTCAGCGTGGAAAGCACGCCGATGGAAAGATGTTCTTGGTTCATGTGGATACGTTTACAAAGTGCTTGCACCTAAAGTTACTTCAGGTCTTATCTTAACCGCAAGCGCAATTTCGCGTGTAACGATAGGAGAGCCGTGATGAAATCTTTAAAAGCGTATTGGGGAAGTATAGGACTGGTCGTGCTCGCTTGCATTCCATGCTGCCTGGCGCTTCCGGTTGCCGCGCCTCTAGTGGCTTGGCTCGGTGCGGTGACCTTGGGTGCTGCCGCCACCGAGGAATATCTTTGTATGGCCGGCATTTTCTTGCTGGGACTGGGCGGTTTTCTTATATTTCGGCGTCACCAGATAACCGTGCGCCAAAAGCAAGCCGCAGCCGGCCAATGTGATTGCGCCACCAACTGTAATGTTGAGTCTTCGTGTCGACCGGCTAGTCATAGTCACTGACGGCCAGCGTGTACCACCGGCCATAGTTGACACCGTTAATCATTGGGACGCCAGCACCCAGTGTTTCCTTAGCGCCGGCGGAGGAGGATATCGCTTTACCTGCCGGTTATAGGCTTAAGAATCGTAGTTAGTACAATACTTGACACGTTTAATCGATATTTCTCACCTCTGATGTTAACAGCAGCATTTTCTTAAGGCGTGTTAGCTATACCCTCGGCGTGATTCCTATTCGCCCGCAAGTTGTAGCAGACACTGGCGATCACAATTAATAAAATCAACAGCTGCGCCAGAATGGTTTGCATTGACGGGTAGATGCCAAGTACGTCAATGCGCGGCATCGTGATCGGTGTAATGTCAAGGAATCCAACCTTTTGCAACGCAGCCACCCCTTTGCCCATCAGGACAACTGCCAGCACAGCCACCAAGGCCGAACTGGCGGCAAAAAATTGGCTGATCGGCAGACGTGCAGCCGAACGCAACAGGACGACGGCGATGGCACTAAGTAGCACGACGCCCGTAGCCAAACCGCCCAGCAGATAGGCGCCATTGCCAGGTGTCCATAGCGCTGCGTAGAACAAGACGGTCTCGAAAACTTCCCGATAGACCGTGACAAACGACAGCAGGAACAACATCATGGCCGACTTTTTGTTCAATGCGGAGGACAGCTTTTGCCGGACGTAGGATTGCCAGCGCCCAGCCAAGCTCTTCTGATGCATCCAGATACCCACGCACAACAAGACGACGGCGGCGAAGATGGCGGAAAAACCCTCTGTCATCTCGCGGCTTGCCCCGCTCAGGTCGACAAGGTAGGTCGCTACCGCCCAAGTGAGTCCGCCTGCCGCCAGCGCTGCGATCCAGCCAGCATGGACGTATGGCAGAACGTCGCTACGCTCCGCTTTTTTCAAAAAGGACATCATCGCAACCACGACCAACAGCGCCTCCAGTCCCTCGCGTAACAAGATCGTAAGAGCACCAAGGAACGCCGACCAGGGGTCGCTCGATCCGCCTAGTGCTGCCTGCGCGTCGGTCAGTAACGCTTGCAGCCGGTCTGCCATCTGCACCGCCGACGCGGTTTGCCCGGCGCTAATGGCCCCCCGGTAGGATCCCATTGTTTTTTCAATTTCCTCAAAAAGCCATTTATTCTTTGCTGCAAGCGCCGGCTCAACAGGTTCGAAGCCGTCGAGATAGGAGGAAAGTGCGAAGCGCGTTGCCTGCTCCGGATCGCCTTTCTGAAGTGCTGCGACGCTCTCTGCCAGGCGTTTCTTTGCGAGCGTTAACGTATCGGCACTTGACGCTTCGAGCGTGGAAGGCATACCGCGCAAATAGGCCAGTACCTGCCGCGCGCTCGTCGCTGGCATGTCTTTAGACAACATGGCTTCGGAAATCTGGCTCAGACGGTCAATAGTAGCCACCGCGGCGTGCAGGCTTGGATCCGACGCCCATAGCTTGGCGCCGGCAAGACGCTCCTCGTCTGTGTAAGCCATGGTCGACACAAAAAACGCCAATGCCCACCGGTCGTCGTCAGAAAACTGCGTAAAGGCTGGCATCGGCGTGCCCTCGACGCCGTTCGCGATAATCTGTTGCAACGCAAATACACTGCGGTGCTGGGCGCGTTCATGGTCGGCAAAGGCGATTGGGGGCGGACTCAACTTGGCAGCCAACGGGCCGTCAGCGTGTCCGGTGGCGCCATGACACGACGCGCACTGGTTTTCATAAAGCTGGGCGCCGCGTCGGAGGTCGGGCGAAGAACGAGGCGCCATCGATACCGGATAAGCTGCCAACAGGGCCGCTGCCAGTCGACGAGCCTGGTCGCCTACTTGAGGCGGCCCCACTTTGGCGGCGATGGCAGTTCTCAGCGCGACAGCGTCTGTGCGCAACGTGGCCTTTGTTGGCGTAACCGGCAACTCTGCAATCTGGCGCTCCGCTGTTGCTGCAAACTCAAGCATTTCAGCGTACTCATCCTGGCTGGCGACTGCGCCATCTTTGACCGCTTTTTCATAGTCGACGGCGAGATAGTCCAAAAGCTGCCAAATTTGCTTTGCCTTCGCTTGATCCGCGGAGACATCGGCAAAGCCGTGCGAAGCCGCCGACATCAGACAAAAAGTGATGGACAGGACGAAGTGGCGTAACATTTTCATACGAAGATCGATCAAGAAAGTGACGGGCGCAAATCAAATGAGAATGATTATAACTTAGATTTACCCCCGTTCAACTATGCAACCTACGAGTTACCTTAGCAATGTGGCAATTACTTCTATCCTCAATTGCGTGCTTATTTCGACACTGCCGGCTCCGTGGCGATCAACTAGTCGTGGCTTTTGATCCTCAACGTTATGCCATGGATTTTGGCCACGAGCCCATAGTTGACATCATTGGTCATCGAGACGTCCCTACCAATTGTTTACTTGGCGCCGGCGGTGGGAATATCGGGGTTAGATGAACGCACTAATACACAAATAAAATACGACTTTAAATTGTGCTTTAGTTGGTTCAGTTCAATTTAAACTTTACGTTATTGACTGTCTTGCCGGCAGCCGTCACGGTCGCCGCCACCTTGGTACCGGGTACTAATTTAAAAACGCCTTTCGCTTCCAGCTTGTTGCCCTCTGCAGGTGCCAGTTTGACTTCCGTTTTGTCGCTGCCGGACAATAGCGTGAGCGTGGCACTGCCACCTTTGACATCGACGGGCTGGTCATGGTCATTGACGTACAGCGTGATGCTGTCCGGCTTGGCCACCAGTTCATAATTCACGTCCTTGACCACGGACACGATGCCGCCGAATTTCGGTTTTACATCGTGCGGATGGGCTTCGCTTTTCTTGCTGTCGTGATCATGCCCTTTATGGTCATCGGCGGCCAGCGCCGCGTTCGAGATCAGCAATGCAGAAGCGGATACACATACGGTCAACAATTTTACAAATTTCATGGTTTCTCCTTCAGGGTTAAAAAACACGGTGATACGTTTTAATTCAATCGGATCGCCCTTATCGCTTTGAGGGCAAGGGCGCATCCGGTCAGGTTTGTACTACCTGATGCGGCCGTTCCAGCGCCAAGGTTCCGTCTTCTTCGTCCTTGCGATACGCGAGGCGATACAGCAGCGGCAACACCAGCAGCGTGAGTAGCGTCGACGACAGAATGCCGCCAATGACCACTGTCGCCAGCGGCCGCTGCACTTCCGCACCGGTGCCGGTGGCAATGGCCATCGGAATGAAACCGAGCGACGCCACCAAAGCCGTCATCAACACTGGTCGCAAGCGCGTCAATGCGCCTTCATGAATCGCGTCATCGAGTGATCGTCCTTCTTCACGCAGGGTACGAATGAACGAGATCATCACCAGGCCGTTCAAGACCGCCACACCTGACAAGGCAATGAAGCCGACTGCCGCCGAGATCGACATCGGAATGTCCCGCAGCCACAACGCGACAATGCCGCCGGTCAGTGCAAACGGAATGCCACTAAAGACCAGCAAGCCATCCTTGATATTGCCGAACATGGCAAACAGCAATATAAACACCAGCAACAGTGCGACAGGCACCACGATTTGCAGTCGTTGCGTGGCCGATTGCAATTGCTCAAACTGGCCGCCCCAGGTCGTCCAGTACCCGGCCGGAATCTTGACCTGTTGCCGGAGTTGCTGTTCGGCATCGGCCACGAATGACCCGATGTCGCGGCCCCGTACATTGGCACTGATAACGATGCGGCGCTTGCCATTTTCCCGGCTAATCTGGTTCGGACCGGGCGCCATGTCCAGCGTGGCGACTTCGCTCAGTGGGATATAGGCTGCGCGTTGCTCCGTTGCTTGCGCACGCGGCAACGCAATCGGCAAGCGTTTGAGTGCTTCCAAGTCGTTTCTTAGGTTTTCCGGAAGACGCACGATGATGTCGAACCGCCGGTCGCCTTCGAACAACGTGCCAGCTTCCTTGCCGCCCATGGCGGTCGCTACCGCATCCTGCACATCGGCCACGTTCAAACCGTAGCGCGATGTCTTGTCGCGGTCGATGTTTACTGTCAGCATCGGCAACCCTGTGGTTTGCTCCACCTTGACTTCGGCCGCACCGGCAATCTTGCTCAGTACCGCCGAAACCTTGGCCGCAGTGTCGTTGAGCACTTCCATGTCGTCACCGAACAATTTGACCGCCACGTCGCTACGTACTCCGGAAATGAGTTCGTTGAATCGCAACTGGATCGGTTGCGAGAATTCATAGTTATTGCCCGGTAGCTTGTTTACGGTCGCTTGTACGGCAGCGAGCAATTCATCCCGCGTTTTCTTCGGTTCGGGCCACTGATCCTGCGGCTTAAGCATGATGTAGCCATCCGAGATATTCGGCGGCATCGGGTCAGAGGCAATTTCAGCGGTGCCAGTGCGCGCAAAGACGCGGTCGATTTCCGGATATTTTTCTTTCAGCGTACGTTCCAATTGCTGTTGCATCGCCACCGACTGGGACAGACTGGTACCGGGAATGCGCAGCGCCTGGATCGCAAAGTCGCCCTCATTGAGGCTCGGGACGAATTCACTGCCCATGCGGGTGGCCAGCAAGCCAGACAGAATGACGGTAATCGCCGCGAAGATCAGCACCACCGCCTTGTTGAGCATCACTATGCCCAACACCGGCGCGTACCAGCGCTTGGCGGTGCGCATGATGATGTTTTCTTTTTCGGCGACCTTGTTGCCGATGAACAGCGCTACCGCGGCAGGGATGAACGTGATCGACAGGATCATTGCACCGACCAGGGCAATGACGACGGTGAACGCCATCGGCGTGAACATGCGACCTTCCACGCCCGTCAATGCAAAGATCGGCAGGTACACGACCATGATGATTAGTTGCCCGAAAATAAGCGGCCGGCGCGCTTCTCTGGATGCGGCAAAGACTTCGTGAAACCGCTCGGTGCGCGTCAGCGGCCGGCCGAGGTGGGCTTGCGCATGCGCCAGGCGGCGCACACAGTTTTCGACAATGACCACCGCGCCATCGATGATGATGCCGAAATCCAGCGCGCCCAGACTCATCAGGTTAGCGCTGACGTTGTAGGCAACCATTCCGGTAAACGTAAAGAGCATCGACAGCGGAATGACCATCGCGGTAATCAACGCCGCTCTAAAATTACCAAGGAATAGGAACAAGATTGCAATGACCAGCACTGCGCCTTCAAGCAGGTTTTTCTTCACCGTATTGATCGCTTTGTCGACCAGTACCGTACGATCGTAGACCGTGATCGCCTGGACGCCTTCCGGCAGCGTCCGGTTGATTTCAATCATTTTCTTGTCCACGGCCTGCGAGACGGTACGGCTGTTTTGCCCGATCAGCATGAAGACGGTGCCTAGTACGACTTCACGTCCGTTTTCTGTCGCCGCACCGGTTCGCAACTCGCGGCCAATTCCCACATCGCCAATATCGCGGATCCGGATTGGCACACCCTGCACGTTGCTCAAAATGATGTTGCCGATATCGTCGATCGACTGCACTTGTCCCGGTGCGCGAATCAAGAGCTGTTCGCCGCGTTTTTCGATATAACCGGCGCCGACATTGCCGTTATTGCGTTCCAGCGCAGTGACGATATCTTGCAGCGTCAATCCGTACGATGCCAGCCGTTCGGGAATGGGGGCGACCTGATACTCTTTGGCGAAACCACCGATCGAATTGATCTCGGTGACACCGGTTACGTTGCGCAACTGTGGCTTGATGATCCAGTCCTGGATTTCGCGCAAATCCGTTGGCGTGTAGGGGGAGCCGTCCGGTTTCTTTGCGCCGTCCTTCGCTTCCACAGTCCATAGATAAATTTCACCGAGACCGGTCGAGATCGGCCCCATCGAGGGCGTGACATAGGGCGGGAGGTTTTGCCGGGCCTCTTGAATGCGTTCGTTGACCATCTGGCGTGCAAAGTAGATATCGGTGCCATCCTTAAAAATGACCGTAATTTGCGATAAGCCATAGCGCGACAGCGACCGGGTCTGCTGCAGGTTGGGCAATCCCGACATTACCGTTTCGATGGGAAAAGTGATGCGCTGCTCGGCCTCCAGGGGCGAATAGCCGGGTACCGACGTGTTGATCTGTACCTGGACATTGGTGATATCCGGCACGGCATCGATCGGCAGTTTTTGATAGCTGTAAACACCGACGGCAGCCATGCCGAAGACAGCGAGCAAAATGAGCCAACGTTGCTCGATGGCAAAGCGAATGAGGCGTTCAAACATGATGGTGTGCCTCTCGCATTAATGGGTGTGCTCGGCGCTGGCTTTACCCAGTTCCGATTTGACGACGAAGCTGCTGGCAGCGGCATAACGGGTACCGGCTTTCAAGCCCTTGACGATTTCCACGACCTTGCCGTCGCTGCGGCCGGTCGTGACTTGCTGCGCCAGGAAGCCGCCATCGACCTTGGTAAAAATGGTCGATTTTTCATTGACGCTATGCACTGCATCTGACGATACGGTGACCGGCGTGTCCTTTTCATCGGACACGATGTCGACGTTGACGAACAGACCGGGGCGCCACGCCCCCTTTGGATTGGCAAGCGTCACGCGCGCTTTCGCCGTACGCGTCTGCTCCCCGATGAGGGATCCGACATAGGCGACGGTGCCCGATGCCGTGGACTCGAATGCTGTCGCCTTGACCGTCACTTTTTCGCCGACGCGAATTGCATTCAAATCCTTTGCCGACACCGCGACTTCGGCCCAGACCGTTGACAGATCGGAAATAGTAAAGACATTGGCGTCTTCCTTGACCGCTTCACCGAGGGTAATGTGCTTTTCGACCACGACGCCATCGAATGGCGCCCGAATTTCAAAGCGGCTCAAGGCGTCTGAACTGCCTGCATTGGTGCCCAGGGCGGTCAGTTTCTGCGTGGCGTTTTGAACGGCAATCTCGGTTTCGCGCAGCGCTTGCTGAGCTTGCAGGTAATCCTGTTCGGCGGAAATTTTTTCTTGCCACAGCTTTTTCTCGCGCTCGAAAGTGATGCGCGCCAGTGCCATGCGCTTTTGTGCGGACAGCAATTCGCTACGCTGTTCGGACAAGTCGGTACTGGCGATGACCGCCAGCACTTGTCCTTTTTTGACTTGCTGTCCGAGATTGGCGGGTACGGCTTGCACCACGCCGGCCAGGCGCGGCACGACGTGGGCGGTACGATCTTCATTGAAATGGATTTCGCCCGGCAAGATCAACGACGTTTTTATGCGTGCAGCCCCGGCCGTCTGGATCGTCACACCCGCCGCTTGGATTTGCACATCGGTCAACGCGATCTTGCCTTCTTCTTCGGCGAACGTAAACAGGAAGGGTTCGGTACCCATCTGCACCGCAATGGCGGCCTCGAACACATGCGGCTCGGCCACGGGCTGTGCGCTCTTCAAATAATCCTTTTCCGGTGCGAAAGTGATTTCCTGCTTTTCGCCATCGGGACGTGTCACGGTCACGCTCACCTTGGCCGCGTTAGGTGCCAGCGCCTTGTTGTCCTTGGAGAGATAGGCATGAAAATGCGGTGCGCCGCCTTCTTCGGCCAGCAGCAGTTCAATACCGAAGTCGCCTTCGACAAACAGCTTGCCGCCATGCGGTCCTTTGGCGGGACCGTCTTCGTGATGTCCTTTATCCGCATGCGCGTTGGCATGATCCTGTTTGTCTTCAGCCTTGCCGCGGTGATGCTCGTCATCGGCATGGCCTTTGGTTTCGGTGTGACCGGCATGCTCATCAGCGGCCGACTTGCTTGTATTGCTGCCAAGGATCAGCCAGCCCAGCAAGACGCCGACGACGACAAGGGCGAGGATGGCGATGATTTGTTTTTTGTTTACGTTGATTTTCATGGTGGATTCTTATTGCTGGAGGGCGTGGTCTGGTTCACCGAGGAGACGTTCGATCTCGGCGGCGGCGCGGTGGGCGTCAGATAAGGTGCGCAGGTATTGGGATTTGGCTTGCAACAAGGTACGTTGCGCATCGAGCACATCCAGAAATCCGAATTTTCCGAATTCAAAACCGGTGGTCGCGGCGTCATAGGCACTTTGTGCGCCCGGTAGTATTTCGCGTTGTAACGCCTCCGCTTCCTGGCGCGCGGTATGCAATCGTTCGTAGGCTTGTGCAAGTTCGCTGTCGATGCGAATTTCAGCAGCGGCTAGTTCGTCGCGCGCCTTGGCGGTGCGGCGCAAGGCTTCCGCCACGTTGCCCTGATTCCGGTCGAAAAAAGGCAACGGCATCGACAACCCGACAATCGCTTGATTGCGACCGAGTTCTTCCGACCGTTTGAAGCCTACGCTCAAGGTCACATCCGATATGCGGCGGCTGCTTTCCAGCCGCGCCAGTGCCTGCCGACGATCGACCTCGAGGCGAGCTCGCGTAATAGCCGGCGCAGCGCGCAAACGGGTAGCCAAATCGGTCCAGGCGGGTATTTCCGGCAGCGTTTCAAACTGGCCTTCCGCGTGCTCGAACCGCGCTACCGGATTACCCCAGGTGGCGGCCAGGCGTTTGCGGGCGCTGGCCAGCTCACTTTTGGCCTGAATGCGTTCCAGTTGGCTATTTGCCTGCGCAACGCGTGCCTTCGTTTCCTCGACCGGTGACACCTTGCCTGCCGTAACGCGACGCGCGGCCACATTGGTCCCGCGCTGTGCAAGATCGACCGATGCATCGGCGAGAAGCAATCGCTCCTGCGCATTGAGCACCTCGAAAAAAGCCGTGATGACAGCGGCGCGAATGTCGGCGCGCTTGGCATTGAGATCGGCGGTCGCGCCATCGCGGGCGCGTGTGGCGGCGTCGATGCGCGCATCACGCTTGCCGCCGAACTCGATTACCTGATTGAGTTGCAACGTGGTCGTACGCGTTTCTCGACGGGTGTCTTCTACCAGTACCGACACCTCCGGATTGGGACGGGTACCGGCTTGTTGAAGGGTCGCTTCCACCGCATCGATTTCATGGCGCGCTACAGACAATTCCGCATTGGCGCCGAAGGCCAGCGTCAGCGCGTCCCGGAGACTGAGCGGCGTGGTCTGCTCGGTGGTGCGCGCCGGCTGCATGCCTGTCGTTTCTGCGATGTTATTACTTGTTTCGCCCGCTGTTTGTGCCAATGCGGGCGTCAGTATGAGCGTCGCCATGCTGAGCGACAATAAATACCTGTACATCGAATTCTCCTAATGAATGGGAAGGAATTCGACGAGACGTCAGGGTCTCGCTATGCGCGAATGGAATAGAAGGATCGTCCCGTCGACTTAAGCGACGGGATGCCGATCGGGCCGCCTGGGGCCATCGGGAATATGGGAAGAAAAGAAAGGGGGATGCGGTTCGATGTAAATTAACGCTGAAGGGATCGCCGGCGGTAACGCAGGCGTCAGGAATGCCGCCTGGATGACGCCATGACAATAGCCGCAGTCGGTATGGACTTTGTATTGACTGTCCTGATCATCGGCGGGATTGACTTGTGCCTGATGGTCATGGCTGTGATGGCCAAAATGTTTCACGGTGTTGGCTTGCTCATGCTGGCAATAGACGGCCGCCACGGCCCAGGACATCTGCAGTGGCAACACGGTCAACAACAAAATGAGGAGCAAGCGTTTCATTAGGATCAATTATACGGTCACGCCGCTGTTTTTAATGTCGTAGGTGAAAAAAGTTCGATCTTTTCGGTCAGTTGCGTATCAAGCAATAGGAACAGAGATGATCAGCGATGATGCGCGCATCGTCACCCACACCCAGCAACAGGGCCGATCCGCGGGACGTTTGCCAGCTACGGCCGATGAAATATAGGCCGGGAACCGGTGAGACACCGGCTACTTCAATAAATGCACCAGCCGCATTTTTCGCTTCAGGGATGGCGACCCAATCGGTGCGGTCTCGGTAGCCGATTGCCCAGATCACATTCTCGATTTTTATGGATTGCCCGCCGACGCAGGTGACATGGGTTCCGGTTGCTGTAGTCACCTTGCCTGCAATCCGGATCCCCATTTTTTGCAACACCGATAGTTCCAGATGTTTACCGGGGAAAGCGTCCGCTTGCTTCATCCGTTTCCCGATGAAACTCGATGGACCTGCACGCAAAATACCAAGATGGTCCATCCACCAAAACACGCTCTTGCCAAAGATGCGGTCCGGATACACGCGGCGTGGCCTGCCCGTTGCCAAGGTCACTTGATGTAGCCCGGCGAGCTCGGCGGCAATCTGGCGTCCGGTCGCGCCATCGCCCACAACGAGGACCGGCCCTGGCGCAAGTTGATCAGGGGAACGGTAGGATGCCGCTGTGAATTGCGCCACGTGATCGGAAAAATGTTTGGCAATCGCCGGCACGACCGGATCCTGAAATGCACCGGTAGCTAGCACGACCGCTCGGGCGTGAATGCGGGTGTCGTCGGTTAAGATAGCCGTAAAGCCGTCTGGCACCTGGTGGAGCTGGATAATTCCGACGCCGGTACGCACCGGCAAGCCAAAGTGCTGGCTATATCGTTCCAGGTAATCCGCGATTTCATCCTTGTTCGGAAAGGCGTCCGGATCACCCTCCAGCGAGAGACCAGGCAGCGCGCTATAGCGGCGCGGGGTGAATAGGGCAAGTGAGTCGAAGCGTCTGCGCCAGCTGTCGCCCACGCGCGCATGGTGTTCGGTCAGGATAAACGAGACCGACGTCTCACGCAGGCGCTGCGCCAGTGCTAGACCGGCTTGCCCGGCCCCGATGATCAAGACATCGACCTGGTCTGGCAATGTACTCATGCTTGTTTTTCAGAAGGCGTGCGCAATAGACGCAGACCGTTGAACACGACAATCAAGCTCGCACCCATATCGGCAAACACCGCCATCCACAGCGTCGCGGTACCCATGAACGCGAGAACCAGAAACACCGCCTTGATGCTGAGAGCAATGGCAATGTTCTGCTTCAGAATGCTACCGGCCTTGACGCTCAAGCGGATGAATTGCGGGATTTTACGCAAATCATCGTCCATCAATGCCACATCCGCCGTTTCCAATGCTGTATCGGTACCGGCCGCCCCCATGGCGAAGCCAATGCTCGATTTAGCCAGTGCCGGCGCATCGTTGATGCCGTCGCCAACCATCCCGACCGTGCCATGCTTTGCCAATTCATCATTGATGACGGCCAGCTTATCTTCCGGCAACAAATTACCCCGCGCATCATCGATGCCCACATCCTTGGCGATCGCTTTGGCAGTCAATGCATTGTCACCTGTGAGCATCAACGTGCGGATGCCCAAGGCGTGCAGTTCGACAATTGCCTGGCGACTCGTTTCCCGCACCGTATCGGCCACACCAATGACCGCCAGCGGTGAGGTTTCGCTCCAGATGATCACCGCTGTTTTACCTTGAGCTTCAAGCTTGTTCAATGCGGCTTCCGCCGCTGCATTGCAGATACCGAGTTCTTCGACCAGCCGGTGATTGCCCAGGTAATACCATTGATTGCCGATACGCCCTTTCACGCCACGACCGGTAATGGCTTCAAAGCCGGTGACCTCACCGGCGGTGCCGGCATCAGGCAGGGCTTTCCAATAGCGGCTGACCGCCGTCGATACCGGGTGGTCGGAGCGTCCGGCCAGGCTCGCCGCCAACGTCAGCGCGTCCTTCTGTGCGCCCTGCAAGGCCACGACGTCGGTCACCACTGGCTTGCCTTGCGTGATCGTACCCGTCTTGTCCAACGCCAGTGATTTGAGCTTGCTTCCTTCTTCCAGATACACGCCGCCTTTGATCAGAATACCGGCCTTGGCCGCTGCCGCCAGGCCACTGACGACAGTAACCGGTGTCGATACGACGAGTGCGCAGGGACATGCAATGACCAATAGCACGAGCGCCTTGTAGATCCACGGCATCCACGGCAATCCGAGTGCGAGCGGCGGAACAATGGCGATGCCCAGCGCAAGCAAGAACACGATGGGCGTATAGACCTTCGCGAAACTGTCCACAAAGCGTTGTGTCGGAGCCCGGCTGCCTTGTGCGTCTTCAACGGCACGAATGATGCGCGACAGCGTGGAATCGGTTTGCGCCGCAGTCACGCGATACTCGAAGGAGCCGGTTTCGTTGATCGTGCCTGCAAAAACCTTGTCGCCGACCGCTTTTGAGACCGGCATGCTTTCCCCTGTGATTGGTGCCTGGTTGACGGACGATTGCCCCTGCGTCAATTCACCGTCGAGCGCAATGCGTTCGCCCGGTGCCACACGCGCAGACATGCCCACCGTGATGGAAGCTGCCTCCATTTCTTTCCAGGTGCCGTCCGGTTGCAAGACATTTGCCTTGTCGGGTGTCATTTCCATCAAGCCGCGAATGGCATTGCGCGCACGGTCGAGCGACAACGCTTCGATCATTTCGGCCAGCGTGAACAACACCATCACCATCGCCGCTTCCGGCCATTGCCCAATCAGCACCGCGCCGGTGACCGCAATCGTCATGAGCGCATTGATGTTGAGGTTAAAATTTTTAAGGGCGATCCAGCCTTTCCTGTACGTACCGGTACCGCTGACGGCAATCGCACACAACGCCAACACGATCACCGGCCACGATTTGTCGGTGCCGGTCGTCCACGCGATGATTTCGGCAAGAATGGCGGCAGCCGCGCCGGCGCCCAGCAGCCACCATTTCTGACGGGAATTGGGCGCAAGCGCATCCGATGCTGGCGCACTGCCTGCCACGGCGCCAGCCGGTACCGCATGCATGCCGATGGCCGATAGCGCTTGTTCAATCGTACTGGTCGCGGCAAGCGTGTGGCTGACCGTCAGCTTGCGCTGCATGAGATTGAAATCGAGTCCACTGATCCCCGCCATACCTTTGAATTTATCGCGGATGAGTGCCTCTTCCGTTGGACAATCCATATTATCGATAAGGTAGATGGCGTCGCTGGGAACGGAAGATTGACAAGGGGCACTTACCACCACAGGTGCCATGTCCAGCGCCGCCACGGCGGCAATGATCGGAGCAGGGTCAGGCAACTGATGGCGCACGGTCAGCTGGCGGGTTACCAGATTGAAATCGAGACCGGTCACTCCCGTCATGCCATCGAGTTTGCTGCGGATCAGGGATTCTTCAGTAGGACAATCCATTTTGTCGATCCGTAAAGTGAGCAGATCACCAGCGGGAATCGATTGCGGTGCTGCATGCGGCGTTTGGCCGAGAGCGCTATCGCAGCAGTCGTGCTTATGGGGATCGGTCATAAGATGTCCTTGGTATGGGTGTATATTGACCATTAAACAGCCTGTACCGGGTACAGGGTCAAGTAAAAATGGAGAATATAGAGAAATGCCGTTACAAGACGCAGGCAATAAACTGAAAATCGGTGAACTGGCGGTCCGCACGGGCTGCCTGGTCGAAACAGTGCGCTATTACGAGCGCAAAGGTTTATTGCCGATTCCGGCACGGTCGGAAAATAACTACCGTCTATACGACGAATTTCACGTCGAGCGCTTGCAATTCATACGCCATTGCCGCTCTCTTGACATGACCTTGGAGGAGATCGGTGTTCTGCTCAGCTTTCGCGACGCGCCTGACGACAATTGCAGCGAAGTGAATCTGTTGCTGGACAAACATATTGGCCATGTAGAAGATCGTATTGAGCAACTAAAGGGCCTGGCCGACCAGTTGCAGCAGTTGCGTAAAACCTGCCTGAATTCGCAGGCGGCAAAAAACTGCGGCATTTTGCAATGGCTTGCCAATGCCGAGGATAGCGCGCCCACGAACTTGGGCACGCATGGCGGCGGTTGTCATTAAGATCGCGATAGCCCTGTCGCCAGATCTGTAAGCAAAGATGTTGCTGCCATTGTCTGTACATACGCACCAAGGACGAATGCTCAGCTATATACAGTTTCACATGCCCATCAATTGCAGTGCCACAGACATCGCACACATTGAAGATCTGTCGTTTATATGGTTGCTGCCTGCACAATGACGCTAAGATCGCCCGGCACGCGCCCTCTGACGTAACTCCCCACGTCGAAGCAGCAAATACACCACGGGCACCACGAACATGGACAGCAGCGGCGCGGTGATCATGCCGCCGACCATCGGCCCCGCAATACGCTGCATCACTTCCGAGCCGGTACCGGAGCCGATCATGATCGGCACTAGGCCGGCAATGATGACAGCCACCGTCATCGCTTTTGGCCGCACCCGCAGCACTGCGCCTTCGCGGATTGCATCCAACAAATCGGTTTCGCTTGTTGTCCCTTTTGCAAGACGTGCATCCCAGGCATTTTTCAAGTACAGCAGCATGATCACGCCAAACTCGGCAGAAACGCCGGCCAAGGCAATGAAACCGACACCGCTGGCCACCGACAGGTTGTGACCCAGTAACCAGAGCAACCAGATACCGCCAGCCAGCGCGAAGGGTAAGGTTGCCATGATGAGTGCAGCTTCGTCGACCCGTTTGAAAGTCATGTAAAGCAGAACAAAAATAATCAGTAATGTCGCCGGCACCACGACCTTCAATTTTGCAGTGGCACGCTCAAGGTATTCGAACTGCCCTGACCAAGACACGGAATAGCCTGCTGGCAACTTGACTTCTTTGGCCACCGCCGCCTGCATTGCATGCACGGCAGAACTTAAATCGCGCCCGCGGATATCCACATACACCCAGCCCGACAGACGTGCGTTCTCGCTTTTAAGCATCGGGGGGCCGTCGTTAATGCGAACGATGGCGATGTCGCCGAGCCGGATTTGTGCGCCCCGTTCAGTCAAGACCGGCAACTGGCGTAGCTTTTCGACTGAATCACGTACCTCGCGCGGATAGCGCACGTTGATCGGAAAACGTTGCAGTCCTTCGACGGTTTCGCCAATATTGTCACCGCCAATGGCACTGGCAACGATGCTTTGTACATCGGCGATATTCATGCCGTAACGGGCTGCCGCGTCACGATCGATGTCGATGTCTATATAGCGCCCGCCGTTGAGCCGTTCGGCCAGCGCTGACGAGACGCCCGGTACTTGTTTCACGACGCGCTCAATCTGACCGGTGATACGGTCAATTTCCTGCAGATCCATTCCAGCCACTTTCACGCCGACCGGGCTCTTGATACCGGTGGCGAGCATATCGATGCGATTGCGAATCGGCGGTACCCAGATATTGGACAGACCGGGTACCTTGACCGTGCGGTCCAGTTCCTCGATCAGCTTGTCTGGGGTCATGCCAAGACGCCACTGGTCGCGCGGCTTGAACTGGATAGTGGTCTCGAACATTTCCAGTGGTGCCGGATCGGTCGCCGATTCGGCGCGACCGGCTTTGCCAAACACCGTCAACACTTCCGGCACGGTCTTGATCAGGCGGTCGGTCTGTTGCAACAATTGGGCGACCTTGCCGGCGCCGATGCCGGGCAAAGCCGATGGCATATACAGCACATCGCCTTCGTCGAGCGGTGGCATGAATTCACCGCCGAGCTGCGCCATCGGCCAGATTGTCACCAGCGCCATCAGGGCGGCAATAAGCAACAGCATTTTCGGGAAACGCAACGCCGCATCAAGCAACGGGCGGTACAGGGCGATCAGGAAGCGATTGAGAGGATTTTTTTGTTCATCAGGAATCTTGCCACGGATCAAATAGCCCATCAGTACCGGAATGAGCGTGATGGCCAGACCAGCTGCCGCTGCCATGGCATAGGTCTTGGTAAAAGCCAACGGCGAGAACAGCCGGCCCTCTTGTGCTTCAAGGGAAAAGACCGGAATGAACGACAGCACGATAATCAATAATGAAAAGAACAATGCCGGGCCCACTTCGGCCGCGGCATCGCCGATGACCTGCCAATGCGCATCGCCGCGCAATTTTTCATCCGGGTGCGCGTGGTGCCACGCCTCGATATGCTTATGGGCATTTTCGATCATCACCACCGCCGCGTCGACCATGGCGCCGATGGCAATGGCGATACCGCCCAGTGACATGATGTTGGCATTGACGCCCTGATAATGCATCACAATATATGCGGCAAGAATGCCGAGCGGCAGCGACACGATTGCCACCAGAGCCGAACGGATGTGAAACAGAAATACTGCACACACCAGGGCGACGATGATGAACTCCTCGATCAGCTTGTGCTCCAGATTAGTCACTGCGCGATGAATCAGGCTGGAGCGGTCGTACACCGGGATGATCTCGACGTCGGGAGGCAGGCCTGGCTTGAGCAAGTCGAGCTTGGCCTTAACCGCTTCGATGGTGTCGAGCACATTCTTACCCGAGCGCATGATGATGACGCCGCCTGCGACTTCGCCTTCACCATTGAGTTCGGCAATGCCGCGCCGCATTTCCGGCCCGACCTGGATGCGGGCCACGTCGCCCAGTCGGACCGATACGCCGGTCTCGGTCGTCATCAGGGGGATTTTGCGAAAGTCGTCGAGCGATTTGAGATAACCGGAAGCACGTACCATATACTCGGCTTCGCCCAGTTCCAGTACCGCGCCGCCGGTTTCCTGATTGGCCTTTTGCACCGCTTCGATCACCTTGCCATGCGCAATGTTGTAGGCACGTAGCTTGTCCGGATCAAGCACGATCTGGTATTGGCGCACCATTCCGCCGATGCTTGCTACTTCCGACACATTGGCGACGGCTTTTAATTCGTACTTGAGAAACCAGTCCTGCAGCGCGCGCAGTTGCGACAGGTCCATTTTGCCACTGCGATCCACCAGAGCGTATTCATAAATCCAGCCCACGCCAGTGGCGTCCGGGCCAAGTGCGGTCTTGGCTTGCGCCGGCAGACGCGACTGCACCTGGTTCAGGTATTCCAGCACGCGCGAGCGCGCCCAGTAGGGATCGGTGCCATCCTCAAACAGGATATATACGAATGAGTCGCCAAAGAACGAATAACCGCGCACGGTCTTGGCGCCCGGTACCGATAGCATGGTGGTGGTGAGCGGATAGGTCACCTGGTTCTCCACGATCTGTGGCGCCTGGCCGGGGTAGCTGGTGCGGATGATCACTTGCACGTCCGACAGATCTGGAATGGCGTCCAGCGGCGTCTTGGACAGTGCCCAGACGCCCCATGCAGTAAGCATGACGGTGGCCAGCAACACCAGGAAGCGGTTGGTGATCGACCAGCGGATCAGTTTGGCGATCATTTGGCGGTACCTGCTGCATCCGAGTTTTTGCCGTTCTGGATTGCGCCCGACGTTGGCAGCTTGGGCATACCTTGCGTTGGTGCTTCGGCGGTCGGTAAAATCGCTGCGATCTCATACATGCCATCTTTGGCCTGGATAATCTCAAATGTCACGCTGTCGCCCACGGCGATATTGCGCGGCAGTCCGGTCGGCGGCGGCTTGAAGCCCATCGTCATCGGCCCCCATTGCAACGTCGGGATGGGCGCGTGTGAAATCGTGATCTCGTCCTTTTCGATCTTTTCCACTTTGCCGACACCGTGATGTGTTGGTAGGGCGATCTTGCCAGTGTCGTTGGCAGGCATGTCGCTCATCCGCGTGAGCGTACTTTTCAGGCTGGCATCGGAATCGATCAGGAACTGCCCCGAGACCACCACCTTTTGTCCAGCTTGCAGGCCTTTGCGGATTTCGGTCTGGTCGGCCGTTTCAGCACCAGTTTCGACATCGACCGGTGCAAACTTGCCCTCGCCTTGAACAACCATCACAACGCTGCGCGTGCCGGTCCTGATCACCGCTTCGGTCGGCACCAGCAGCAGATCCTTGCGCGCGGCCTGCTGCAACCCGACTGTGACAAACATGCCCGGCACCAGCTGGCCCGCCGGGTTGGCCAGTTCGATACGGGCCTTGAGCGTACGCGTTGCCGCATTGACTTCAGGCAGGATCGCGCCCACTTTGCCTTTGAATACGGTGCCCGGCAACGCCGGCGTACGCGCTTCAACCATATTGCCCGCGCGCAC
The DNA here is from genome assembly GCA_040384645.1 of Pseudomonadota bacterium. GTDB lineage: Bacteria > Pseudomonadota > Gammaproteobacteria > Burkholderiales > Burkholderiaceae_D > JAZKIX01. The sequence continues at coordinate 40,764 of JAZKIX010000044.1, forward strand.
CTGTGCCGCGATGTTCTCAGGCACTTCTGCATTGACCCACACGCTACCCAGTCCATTGATGCGGTACAACGGCGCGCCCGCCATGATCGTCATGCCTTCGCGTACTGTCAGCTCTGTCACCACACCGCTTAATGGCGCTGTGAGCGTCATGCGGGGATGCACCTTGCCGGTCGATTCCACCAGCCGGATCTGGTCGTCGTTCATGCCGGCCAGACGCATGCGCTGGCGGGCGCCGTCTTGCAAGAGTTCCATGCCGTTGCCCTGCATCCTTTTAGTGCTAAAGTATTCTTCCTGCGCAGCGACCCAGTCCGGCACATACAGGTCAACCAAAGATTGCCCTTTTCTGACCAGATCTAGCGGGGCGCGCACATACAGCTTTTCCACGAAACCATTGCTGCGCGCCTGCACCAGGGCAACGTCACGTTCATTGTAGGCAACGCTGCCAACGGCAACGAACGCTGCCGCCAGATTTCCTCTGATCACTTCTGCCGTGCGCACCCCCAGATTCTGTTGCACGCGCGCGCTGATCGTCACTGTGCCATCGTCGCCTGCGCCCTCGGCGTAGACCGGCACCAGTTGCATGTCCATGAAGGGCGACTTGCCGGGCTTATCGAATTTCTGGCCGGGTACCATCGGATCGTGCCAGTAAAGCACTTTCTTCTCGGCGCTGTCGCCTTGCCGCATGGCCGCCGTATCGCTTAGCGATGACGCCGGTACCGCCGCGCCATGCCTCATGCCTAGCCGGTAGAGCCAATAGCCGCCTGCGCTCACCAGAATGGCAATCACTGCAGCGGCAACGAGCATGACTTTTTTGGTATTCATGGCTGGTCCTTGCGTTCAGTCTGGGTTGAATGCGCGTCCCGCGTTTCCGCAGGTAATAGGAAGTTCAGTTGTGCCCACAAACGCGCGGTGTCTGCTTCCAGCTGCAATGCTTGCAAGCGCATGTCGGTTTCAATGCGGCGGGCGGCCAGTACATCGGCCAGAGTGGACTTGCCGCCGCGATAGGCGGCAAGTGTGGCTTGGGTGCGCTGTTTTGCCAGCGGAATGAGTTCTTGTTCATATCGAGTATGACGTTCCAGGCCGTTTTCCCATGCGAGGAGCTCGCTGCGCGTCTCGGCGACATGTTCCCGCAATGTCTCTTCGCGCTCGGCTTTCGCCCGCTCGACTAACGCGAGCTTGGACGATAACTCGCGATCCTGACGGTTCTTTTGATCCCACTGCAGCGGGATCGAGACACCGACCGAAATCATGTTCGAATACGCACGGCCGCGCTGCTGGAATCCCACTTCGACACTCCAGTCGGCGCGTTTATTGGCTTGCGCCAGCTTCGCCTCGGTCTGCGCTATCGCCTCTTGCCGGCTCAGCACTGCAATCTGGGGATGATGGGCCAGCTGCGTCTCAAGCGTGGCCGGGTCCAGGCGGACCGTCCCGATGGCGGGAGTGCCGGCCAGCGGGGTGTCTGCAGCAGATCCAATCCACCGCGCCAGCATCGTTGTTGCGCTACGAAGCCGGCGCCCGAGTTCACTGGAACGGTCGTCGACCAAGGCCAGGGCACTGCGTGCAGACAAGAGCTCCGCCTGGCTACCACGACCGGCGCGATAAGCGCCTTCAGCCGCCTCGATCTCTTGCCTGGCCTGGGTCGCCTGTTCTGCCGCAATTGCCGCCATTTCTTGCGCGTAATAGTGTTCAAGCCAGGCGAGCGCGGTATTGCGCTCGATGGCAGCGATTGCCACATTTTTTTCCGCCGCCGATTTATCTGCTTCGCGCACGTAGCGTTCGGTGCGCAATTGTCGTTTGTCGGAACGCGTCCATTCCTGCATGACGCCAATACGGCGCATGGTCATGAAGTCCTCGGTGACGCTGAAACGTTCCGGCCCATCTACGGGCAGGTTGTCGACACCGAACTTGAGTACCGGGTCGGGCAACTGGCCGGCGGCGGCGGCCAGTTGTTGCGCAGAGGTAATCGCCCAATCTTGTGCGGTGAGCTGGCGTGACCGGGCAACAGCAAGCTGCTGCGCCTGGCCAAGTGTTAATGGTTCATCCACTGCATAAGTGGCAGTGCCAGACAAGCCGATCAATGCAATGACGACGACTCGCGTAAGTGTGCGATGCGCTCTAAGAGACGAATCGGGATGCAGGGTAAATGGGAATGGCATGATATCTCCACAAAGCAATGGACAACATCGTGCACGCGCCAGGCGTGACGATGACTCACTAGATGCTAAGGGAGATTAGATACGGAAACAGCAATGGCGGATGGCGATCGGCGGCGCGGTCGTGCGGGTTAGCAGCTGCGATTCCGGCTCCGTCGCAAGTGCACTGGCCGCCAGATCGACGGTCACCAATGCCACGACCAGCCCACCAGGAACGAAGGGCTCAACAGAGGGGAGATCAGGTTTATCGAGCGATTGCTTGCTCGTCTGTTCATACGCATGCGCGTGGCATAAGCCGGGCTGAGCCATGTCCATGTTGTCGCATCCGGACATTGCTTGCAGATCTACACCGGTAGCCGATGTGACAACGACAGCGCTACCGCTTCCGATACCCATGCCAGGGCAAACGTAAGAGGCCATAGCAAACTGCATGAACAGCATGCTAAAGAGCATGATGCATGCGGTGATGACGCGATATGGGCGGAAACGTTTTTTCATAATTTTTAATTGTAGCCTGAATTACATCCAACAGACGATAAGCAGGTTCGCAGTGGGCAACGGTGCCTTTTGTCGAGCACAGATAGGCCCCTATTGAACTGTCGTGGAGCAAACCAATTCCTTACAGGCCAAGTTGTGCATAGCTACAGCTAACTACGTTCGAAAGATAGTCAACAACGACGTCCTTCTATCCCAACGATGCGGGGTATGTCCCGCATCATTTGGCATGCCACGACTTACCTGCATGCTTCTTCAAGCTAAAACATTGGCAATGACCGATACCGAACACTTTGCTATGGCGGCACCGGCAATGATGTTCCTGATTGCGCACACTTCCTGTATTAGGCACGAAACAAAGGCTAGAAGTAATCCTGTCAACGTACACGTCCGTAAGCCACTGAAAAACGCAATACCACACGGATTAAGGAAGATGTCGACATTCGATCAAGAGTGCAGCCTCGGCAGTAAGTTTTTTGAGCTCATCACTCTTATTCGGTCACATCGACACCATCGGCTGACGATTCGCACTGTTGCATAATCCGGCTGAATTCGCCTTTGCCTTCAATTTCTTAGTCACTTAGGATCCATAGTCGATGGGATTCTGTGGCCATTTTTGACGCTGAGGAAGTTTGATGATTAATCCGTGATAACTGCCATTGTGCTACCCGAGGCCCGATGTCCTAATTAGAACGAAAAGGAGCGCTGCGACGGCATGCGAAGAACATAATTGCTCTTCAGGCTAACGCGCGCCTTGGACGGGTCGCCTGACTCATCAACTACGACGATTTCACCACCTTGATGAAGTTCTAAAAGCGTGGCCTCTACCATGTCGCGGGTGGCAGGTGTCGTATTAATCAGCTTCAGGAAAAACTGCTCGAACGTCATGCCTTCAGCCCCATCGAATAACATCTTGGGTATCTGCTCCATCATGGTCATTTTGCTCACAGTCGCTGCCACCTCGCTGAAATCAAATCCTGCCTGCGACTTGTGTTCGTCATCGATCTTGCTGATGTATCCGGTGCTGAACATATTGAAGCCGGTGTCTCCATAATGGGAAAAGTGATTGTGGTGCTCCCAATGCGTCGCTGCCATTACATCACGTGCTTTCCAATGCTGGGACAGGTGGAGAAGCCAGAAATCGCCATGGCCGCGCTCAGGACGGATAAAGAATGGTGTGAAAAACTGCGCTGAGCACTGACTTGTGAGATTCTGGTAGAGAGAGGATTGAAGATGTACCCGCCAGTTGGGCGATTGCTTTATCTCATCGATCTCGGATGCTCGCACCGACGAACGAATGCCAGTTGCTTTTTCAAAGTAGGTGAGATTACTTTCACTAAGGTAAGTAATAAGCGAATCAATGTAGAAAGTGAGAATTACTTCGGCGTGCTTAAGGTTCGCGAAGATATCGCGCAAACAATCCATCGGCACGTTGGCATAGCCATATTGATCGAGAACAAACAACGCGCGTCCAGAACGAGGGCTACGATCATGTGAGCGGCGAACAGCTGCGTTGCAGTGCTCGGCGAATGTGCCTTTGACCAATTTGACATTGCCACTGGCGACGACAGCTCCGTATCCTCGTTCCTCAAGTAAACGTCCTAGATAGTCCAGCGACTGCTTGCTCGCATCAATGCAGATAAGTTCGACATCGATCAAGATAGGCTTGCGACGGTTCTGTCGAACATTCACGCGGATTTCGGCTTCACGTATGGCCTCTAGAATGACTAAGGGCGAACCCAGAACTTCTTTGTCATCCTCGTTGATGTAAAGACCACCGCCGCAGAAGCCATCAACAATGGTCAGCTGAATCTTATCTTGCTGCGGCAATGACACAAGCGTCAGAAAGTAGTCGACCAAATAGTTGCGCAGGAGCGCATGTTTGACCTCACTATGCCGTTTGAGTAATGGCGGTGTGCTGCCCCAGATCCAAGTGTAATGTGACATTAAGTGGCGCGCTTAGCGCGCTCTTGTGATTATTGCCAGACAATGTGCCCTTTCGGGGCCGAAAAATCAAGCGCGCTGCGCGATTTGTTCACCAACGGCAATCTGATCACCAAACGTGCCAGGCATTTCGTCCCAAGTTCTCCCATTCAATTCGCGCCCGTTTGCGGCTTTGGCTCGCTTCTTCCCGTCTGCGCCCCATCCGCCCCATTGCTTAAAGAAGAATGCGACGCCCTGTTCCTGGCATTGTTCACGAACCGCCTCTGCCCACTCCATCTTCATCGGACGAGCCTTTGGGCCTGATTCTCCGCCTACGATCACCCAATGAATATCCTGGAGGTTGAGTTCGCCGACATTGGCTAGGAGCGGCTCGACGGACAGAAAGCGGATGGTAGCTGGTACTTGACGCAAGTAGTCGATACGTGGCACACCGTATTTCCGATCCTCGACCGAAACCCCCAACCATGCATTCGTCGGCACGGAACGGGATCGAAAATAGCGGGCCATTCGAGCCGCCCGCTTGGTGAGTATTTGGTAGGTGTGATGTGGTGTTTTCTCGATGACTTCAAATATTTTGTCGATATACGCATCCGGCACTCGTTCGTGAAACAAATCGGACATTGAGTTTACAAAATAGATGGTCGGCTTTTTACGTTTAATTGGATCGTTCAAACGCTCGGGCAAAAGGGTGAGGGAAAAGCCGTTTTCATAGCCAGGCGTTCCCATAGCGGTCAGTCGCTTCGCCATGGTCTCCGCATAGCAATGCTTACATCCCGGCGAGATTTTGGTGCAACCGACCGTCGGGTTCCACGTTTGCTCCGTCCACTCAATTTTGCTGATCGTTGTCATCGAAATGCTCCCTTTTCTTTTATCTTAATCCCAGCCGCTGCTTGCGGCCGATAACTTCGAACGATTCCCCTGACAACACCAATAATGTTCAGCGTTACTTCAGGAGTTGCCGTCTTGCTGTCGCTGCCATGCGATACCAGACGCGGATGACCTTGATCATTCCTAAATTCTTTAATAGTGTGGTTGCCGTCGATTTCGGCGATAACGATATCGCCGTTCAATGCCTGCGAGTTCGTCTCAACCACGGCCACATCGCCGCTTAGAATTCCTGCGTTTAGCATCGAATCGCCACGCACCTTTACCATCACCGTTTTCGAAGGCTTGGCCATCAATAGTTGATCGAAGGCCTGAGCTTGAACGAGACCAGTGGCATTGCCATCTCCACCAAAGCCCGCTCGTATTTCATCGTCGCTCAGCTCAAGCGTAAAGAAGGCTGGGCCAGGTGCCAACCGCCCGCCCACTGACTTAGTCAGGTGACCAGAGGCAATAAGCCGCTGCGTAAGCTTAAACGCCGCGTTCTTTGCCTTGAACCCTACTGCTTTGGCGATTTGGCTATACGACGGCAAGCACCCTACTTGCGCATAGGTATCGCGAAGCCGGCGTAAGTGCGTGTGATCATTGTTAGTTCGAGCCATCGGCTCACTTTAGTGTACTTTCGTCCACTTATCAAGGAAAAATTAGTGGACGCCACGGTAGCGACATCTCGCAGCGCGAACGCCGTTGTTTAGGGGCCGAATAAGCTCAGGTTCGGACTGCGCGCGATATCGCCCCAAATACGGTCGGGCAATTCGTGACGGGAGAGAAAAACCATTCGGTAGATCGTTCGTCCATTGCCATCGGTAATCAGCGGCATCTGCGGACTCACCTTGAATCCGAGATTCCGCATCGCATCACACCACTCATGAAAAAACCAGCCCGGCAGGCTGGACTTCGACAATTCGTCGGTTGGCGCCCTAGATCGCCAACCAGGCAAAGCGTGGTCGAAACGGTCCCGCTGCGGATCTAGTTCCATGTCAATATTGCGCGTCAAGTCCATCAAACTAAAGTGGATCGCAAAGTCGACATAAGGCAACTTTGAAAGGCGCTCGATAATGGAGAACGATAAATGCTCCAAGCTATAAGGATCGATGTAGGCAAGAACCAGCGCGCCGAATGGTACCGCTTTGATCATTTTGTCGATCGTTTCATTCGCTGGCCCTACAAAGCTTTCCGCTGTAGCGCCAGCGGCAGTAAGGCGCAGTTGATTTGCACCCACCTTCGCGGCATCGATGTCGCCAATAAGGACGCGTGTGAACGGGATGCCAGACACGACCGACTGACGGTGGACGACCACTGATCCGCCGTTGCGGGTAAACGTTTCGCCGGCCACCTGAATTCGACCCGGACCACAGAACGGATCGATCAGCACGCGCTGTTTGAATTTTGCCTGGGCTTTGCGAGTGGCATGAAGGTATTGGGTGAGGTAGAGATGCTTTTCGTCCGGTACCCATCTGCCGACACCACGCCCTTGCGGTCCGCGTTCTACTGGTAGATCCGGATAGGGATCTTCGAACTCATTGGTTGACTGGGCGGAGCTCATTGTTATCCTTGAAAGGCGTGCTCGATTTAGTTCGTTACTGCAAAGGTAGAGGTATTCGGAAGCAAAGCTCCGATCTAAAAGACGATTTAGCCTGTGCGGAATAGCCGCGGCTATTACTTCGATCAGAAATCAGGCCATCATATTGATGTGCGACCGGGATTACGCTTATTTTGGTCGAAACTACCTTAGCTCTATGAGACAGTACTTCCATCGAAGCCATTGCTCAGGTACATCAGGATCATGTCCACGCCATAATGACGGAATGTAACGCCTGGAAAGCAACCTGGCCGGCTTGGTCGATAACTGTGCATGTTTGGTGCGGTGGCCGTATGACCCGCGACTACACGATGCTGGAGGATTTATCCGCCATCGCTGGCGAGTCCGAACGTAGACAATTGCCTCGATGTCGCCAGAACTTGCAACAAGCGGTCCCGACATGTTTATCGGAACCGTTACACAAATGAGCAGTTGCCGGAAAGAGAAGCGCGGACGCCCGGTTGAGCCAAAAGCAACATACGCTGCACGCGCCTGCTGAAGCATATTCATGTGATGACGCCCGCAAATTTATTGTTAGAAAATAAAATTTCAGGCGGCAGGGTAACAGTTACCAGAAGTTATGGAAAGCGATTTTTATTATTAGTTGCAGTCACGATCCAGTAACAAAAGCGATCAGGGATTGATATTGTCGTGCTCAAGTGCATTTTGACTAAATACATTGCATTGTTCACTCATTTCTTCCCTTGCGGTGTCAACGGGGCAATTTAAATTCTAGACGTTTGATCGACAATCCGTCCAATATCAAGCCATATACGTTGCATGGCGATACGCAAGCGCAAAGCACTCTGGTTTTTAGCCTTTCGTGTTTGGTCGGGATTAATCTGATGCCACGTATCCGCAACATGAAAGACCTGACACTTTGCAAGGCAGATCGAACGGATCAATTACGCAGTGAAAACCCTGAGGGCGTCGGAAGACTACTTGAAACGGAAAAGTCCTTGAGCGTGGTTGGGGCGGCGTATCGGCAGTACGTCGTCGAACCATTCGGCATCATTTCGCATTAGCCACCGAAAGGCTTTGGGCGCCGCACGAGAAAAGCCACTGCGAGAGATAGATGGAAATTTTTGGAGAATTTCAAGACAATCTTTTCGTGGTTGCATATGACCGACCATACTTCCAGAATGTTCAATTCTGTGTATATAGTCGTTAGAGTTCAGCCTTGAATCTTCCTCCATGACGGCCTGCCACTGGCAGTGACTTTGATAGGCAGACCAACTGCCGAAAAGAAGCTCGATGAGTAGTAGGTCGTGTACTACGGAACTGACTGATCCCTCCACGAGTTCACTGGCCAACCGGCCGAGGCTCTCGCCGGTCAATTCGTGAGCAAAGTCGTGCAATGGACTCAACATCCCAAAATGTGTCTGCATCTCACGTACAAATTCTGCCCGGTGAATCTTCCCGGACGCGGTAACCAGAGCGCGCTCTGAGAGGGCTCGCATAAACGCCGACCGTGTTATACGGCAGGGGACTGGGTGCAAGACGTCGAGAATAATGCTTACGTTCAATCGCGCAAGCCTAATTAATAGTTCTTGATTCTTACTTATGTCTTTATCCATCCGCGGCTGTCTTGTCGGAACTTCATCTGGAAAAAAGAAACGATTGTGACGATCTGGATAGGGTAGTGTTCTCTCTTCCAACGGGACGTCATCGATGGGACAAAATAAAGTTGCAGGCAATTGGTGAGTCCGATGCCAATGCGCCACACCCCAGCACCGCCTGTCGCGAGAAATGCATTTTGGGCAGATTCGCCATCGTCCTCGTAGGCCGTTTGATAGCGCCCCAAGTCCATGGCGCACTTGAATCGGTTCGAGCATGTTTGACGCCCGGTGCCACGGGGAAAAACCCAGTTTTTCAAAGTAAGAGATTAGTGTATATCTATCTGTGACCGTATCCCGGGTTCCGAATTGCTCATTTGTCGCCCGACAGAAAGTTTCGATATCCACAGGAAACTCGTCGACATGCGTGTTCATTGTGGTGCCGAACATGCAACGGCAGGCATCCCTATCGCAGCGCGCTACATTGACAAGGCGAATTCTGGCCGCCAGGCTGTAGAGTGTCTCATCGGGCCGCATACTTGGTAGGCGAAATAACATCATAAGCCCCCACCAAAGGGACTATAAGGCTAGCGGGTTCGCAGCACCAACAACGCGGCGATCACTGGCTTTGTCGCCGATGTCGCCTCGTCGCGTGGTTCTGAGGCGGTATGCACGTCCAGACGCATAGAACGCTCGTTCTGGGCAAGGGCCAGCCCAATTCAGGCCAATGTTTTGTGTTGATAAAACTGTGTTAACGCCGGCAATTGACGAACCGGCCGACCGGCCGAAAGTAGCAAAATGCTCGAGCACGGCCTTCCCCTTATACAGCTCCAATCCGGATAGCTTCATAACGACAGAGGCGGACGATTCGGAGTCGACAAGACCTTGAAGAGTCCATAGCATGCGACGTGCATAAAAATGCCAAATGCCCTCACCGTACGCGATTGCGGCGGCGCGGGCCAAGGGAAAGCGGCCCTCGGTCGGAAATCTTGTGCCTTTTGGACGAAAGCTAGCTGCCTTTAAGATACGATTTGCACTGATCCGAAAGGGCCTTGTCTCCTCCTCATAAAGACTCTTGGCCGCGAGGATCAATGCATCGCGCCACTGCAGATCTTCTTGCGGATCTGTTTCTTTGACTGTCGATGATGCCGGCGCTGGCGCGCTGACCTTCTTTAGGTGTCTATGCCTAGACGCCTTTATCTCGCTTTGCAATACCTGAATCGCCATCGGCATGGCCTTCACCAGACGCTGCATGCTGCCGAAGTTGTGCTTCCAAAGCAGTTTTACGTCGTAATTGAGACGAAGGGCGGTCTGGACCAAGCTGGCCATGAGTTTTTCTTCATCACTGTCCTGACCAAGCGCCGGGCCCGATTTGATCGCCCGCTTCGATGCCCCGTTTCCTTGTCGTGCTTCCATATGTTGTTGTTGCTCATCTTTAAGGACTAAGTCGGCCAGCGCCAAGAAGCGATCGACGCTACGAAACAGGAAAAAGCTGCATATCAAATGTCGATTCAATGGTGTCTCAATGGACGAGGTTTCCAGAGTTCGGAACCAGCCCGACATTTTTCCGGTCTTGAAAGCACCGTCGATCCGGGATAGCAATGCGGCGCCGAACAGTGCACGGACGCGCTTGAGCATTTTTTGCCGGTTTACTCGGTCATTTCCCCAGCCCAAACCTAGTTGCTGTATGCGGCGCATATACATCATTCGAATTTGGCTATTCGTCCAATTCGAATGATGTATATGCGCCGCACGGTTAAGAAGGTCATGAGCAAATTTTGCGAATTCTACTTCGACCTTTGTCGGCTCTAAAAATTTGCGGGTGACTAGTTCTTTCGTCGAAAGTCCACAGGTACATCCATGCCATGCGGAAAGAACAAATTCTTTTTGAAGCGAGTACGGGCAGTCGCATTCAGGACAACGTTCAATGAGGGAACGTTCGTGGCGCCAGCAGGCAGTGACCCCTGGAATCTGATGTGCTCGGTGGAGGTAAGCAGAACCATACTGTCCTTCATCATCCACGAGACATTGTGGACAGACATGAGTGGTGCTGGAACCACCTACCACACGACGCGATGTGCTCGCTTTCGTGTGCGCAGCGATAGGTGACTTGGACGGTATCCCTGAGCTGTTGAAAAGCAGGAACAGCGGCATTAAGGTGTTCTCTCGTTGGATCTGCTCCAAATTTTTGTTCGCCGACCCCGGCAGCTTACTGGCCAATATGTCGAGGTGTGGTTGTATGATGAAAGTGAGGGCGAAAGGATTCTTGTGAAACAATTCCTTGAAAGTGCGGGCCGCAGACCCGTTTGCACTTCGGACGTGATATCGGGTTGTGCGAGACCCGATAGTTTCGTCCGGAAAACCGGCCGGAAAGAACGGGAGAAAGGATTTTTGAGGCACTGTTTTTCTGGAAAGCATTCTTACATCTCCTATCACTGAGGTATTTCGGTCCCTGGTTGATTCTGCCGTACGTGTTCAAACTGACTTATCAGATGCTCCTGTAAACCGCTGTTACGCATATCGTCATGGCTCAGGTTTGCCTTAGCCTCGGCATTTTTTCTCTTGGCGTTTTCTTTTCTAGTTCTGTTGCGGGTCATATTTTCGTGATCCTGCTGTGAAACTGGTTTGGTACGCTTGCTGGGGATGGACGATGTTGCATCATTCGACTGCGTCGTGTTCGATGGGCTCGGGATTGATGCCTCTGCGGGCGTGAACTTTCCCCAATCGATCGCGTATTGTTGCCAGGGAATGTCATCAAATTGCTGAAGCAGGAAAGGGTTCTTGTCTCTAAACCCTGCAATAAGGTCCCGGTCTTTCCTGCTGAAGTCTGGACCTTCAAAAGCTTGATCTAAGTGTTCCTGCGTAATGCATTTGTGGCCGAGATCGAGCGCCAAGCGTTGGGCGGCAGTAACAATGCGGCAAGCATAGTCTCGAATGCCGCCGGAATACTTATAGAGAATTGTTCCGTCGGCATCCTGAATCGGACTGGCCTCATCCATTACGTTGTATCGCCAAATTGCCGGCGCGAAGAACTTCACGAAGTCATCATCGGCCACTTGCATTGGATGCATTTCAATACTTCCTCCAGAACCAATGCGGCGCATGTCTTGCGAAAATGTGTCCAGTACCTTCATGCCTAACGGATTGCCCATTAATACAATAGGAATTCCGAAATTGAGCATTCGCAGGAAAAAAGTCGCGGCAAGGCCGCCTCGAACTCCACCGGAAAAATTCCTTTCCTGTATTTCGTCGATAACAAGGACGCCGACGGCATGATTGGACAAGGCTATCCCAACCTGTACCGCGAGCTTTTCGTTGCTTAGACGCGTTATCGAACGCCTGTTTGAATAGTCAGTGCCAGCCGCTTTGTCCAAGGCAACCAATATTTGCAGCAACAACCCCCCAAGCGATCCATCGTGGCTCATGCCCACATATAACCAGGGCACTTGAGTCATATGAGTCCAATCGGCCGCGTCAGAGCGACCGTGCAAGATACAGGGAGGAATCAGTTCAAGGGCCCGAGTAAGTTCATAGGTCTTTCCAAGTCCGGTAATGCCTGTGTTGCGCATTCCGTGAGCCGTTGGTGGGAGCCAGGGAAGGTCTTCTATGTTCTTGCCGGCAAATCTTGCAATATTAATTGTTCGTGTTCGATTGGAGGACAAGCTAGGGTCACGAAGTAGATACCCGCGGCGGATCATTCGAAATAGTCTTGTTGTCGTGTCGAGAGACGTCAACGTAGGCTGAAACATTTGAAGCTGCATCCGATCCAGCATGTCAAATCTAGCCTGCGTGCTGAGCTGACGAACGTCAACGCCCGTCAAGGGTGAATATGGTAGGCGATGTTCGATGTCGTCTGTTGACAGATGGGAGGCTATCGCCTCTAGATACGGATTGGTTGCAGCGCCAATCTTTGCCTGGTCAATGCAAGTATCCATTAACCGAGTCCTCCATTGTTGAGACGCAAAAGTCGGTTCATCCGATGATCCTGCAAGCGAGTTACTTTGGTGGGCGTATTGATAAGAGGCTGCGCCGTTGGATCCGGTACTGTCTCACGCGTGCTTGTAGAACTAACGGACGCCGAAGAAACCTGGCTGGAATAGGCGACTACGTTGTCCAGATGCTGTTTTTGGTCTACCGCCTGGGCGGCGCGGATGTTAGCGGTAGTTGCGCGCTGCTTTGCGCTGTCGTTTTCGCGCTTTGCTGCTGCTTTCTTGATTTTCGCATCTGCCTGAGCTTCATTCCGACATGCGTCTAGATAGGCAAGGTCTTGATCCCTTTGTGAGGCACTCTCAACATTGGAAATCCGTTGTGCTTGATTGATGGCGCATAGATCTGCGATGCTACCCTCTGAAATCAAGATTGGGTCGTCCTTAATGTTGGGAATCGCATGACAGCCGTCCATGTCAGTAAGGTAGACATGAGAAAGGTCTTCTGGATCGGCGCCCACTTCCACATATTTTTGACCTGAACTTAGCGCATCTTTGATGAGGCTTGACTGAGTAAGATAGCGGCTGTTAAACCTGGCGCCGTGTAAGAGCTCAACACGTTCCCCAGAATCAGGACGATGCAAGATCAAACCTTCTCGCCGTATGCTAGCAGTGAAGCGCGGTAGTAGGTGAGCACGAAGGTATGTTGAATCCATCGGCTTTCCCGATATATAGCCGTTTCGCTGCGCCCATCTAAATACTTCAATTCTTGTTGGATTGAGCGTCTGGCCATTAAGTGCATACTCTCTTCGCATCTCGGATGGGATGCAATTCAAGGCCAATGCTTGCTTTGTATTCGCCCAATGAATCCAGATAATTAGCTGCCTCGTGTATTCAAATCGCGAAAGCAAGGCATGCGTCCTGGGCGAAGTCTCCCCGCGTTTCTTTTGTCGCCCCTTGGTAGTTCCTGCGATGCGGTGATCGAATTTGCTGTGACGCGTGTGGTGACCACTCTCGGATATGCTATTCAAGTCTGCGCGACCGCTTGGAACGAAGTGAATGCGTGAGCCGAGTGTGCGCCCGATAGTCCGGATGCCCTTTGCACTACGAAGTTCTCCGTTATCCGAGTAGTACTTTGTAAAAAATAATGAAGGGAAGTCCTCCGGCGGCAAGTCTAATTTATGCCGAGCGAGCAAACCGCTTTTGTCGGTGGCAGCGCGTAGGATCGCCAGCTTGGCGTCATCAGTTCCCAGCCCCTTCATGCCGATCGTCCATCCAAGATACAGACCCGACAATACGTCACGAACAAAAAGACCTCGTCCTACCCCGATCGGCTGCAGGGGATCACAACAAGACACGAGGTTAACGTCGACTGGCGACGCATCCAGAGACCCTACTTGTCCGATCGTGACAATGCCGTCGCTCGCCTTGCCCACTAACGGACGGTAATCGCGTTCCCACTCGCCTTCGCCAAGCACCTGTCGAGCTGCATGCGTGGCGTTTTCAGCGCGTGGGCCGTGCGTCTTAAAATTTTCTTGTGTAGGACGACAATGTGCGGGAAGTAGGTTCGGGACTAAATGGCCATGTTGCTCTGAATAGCCAGTACTGTAAAAGGCTGCGCTCATCAAAAAGAACGCTTGGGAGACCGTTGTCCCCGGTCTGACATACATGACGTAGCCGTCTTGTATGTTTTGGATATGTTCTTCGGTTAAGATCAGGCCTGCGAGATCCTCATTTCCACTCTCGGCCGCGGCATTCTTACGACCCAATTTTTTATTGTTTTTTGCTAGGCGATACTTTCCCGGGGCGCCGCAATGTCCGATAAGATTTGGGAGAAGTGCATTCCGAATACATCCGAAAGCGTAGAAGCGATGTAGGGCATCGTACACTTGACCGGCGCTCACTTTAGCTTCGCGTGCACGGGCTTTAACCTGTGCATCCAAACAGCTCAAATCTGGTGGACATGTATTAGTGCCGCCGTTCTTTTCAGGCACTATGGATTCAATTAGATTCCATTTAAAATCTCGCGTTCTCAGCGCATGGGATGTCGAAAGCTTGCCATTGTCGGCCTTTGAGTGCCCGTTTCTTGAATCCAATTTTTCGATAGCGGCGTCGGCTAGAAACCAAAGTCCCGGCAGCTCGATCTGAGTTTTCTTGACAACATTCTTAGATAGTAGTGTCTTACATTTGCTCAGGCTATACACCATGAAGCCGCGGGCGTAATAGTTCTTTTGTTTCGCAGTTAACGCTTGTTTCGGTACCACTGGAATCGGGATTATTATGATTTTGTCGAGGCGTTCGACAATTTCCAAGACTCGGTGCGGTCCCGTAAATGGCGAATCCACTAGGAGATTAATGATTACGTCGCCAGGATTAATTGATTTAGATTCAGTCATCACATACTCCAAACAATTGACTGCCGATTCTTTCGCGTAGCTGGCGACCACCCGCTTGCACAGGGTGGGAAGTCATAATCTTCCTTGATGGATCAATGTCAATAAGTTGATGCCATGCGCAGTAGCGAAAGAGAAGCCAACCTTCGTTTGAACTTATCCCGCACGCCATCGCGGCGGCTGGCACCGCTTGATTGATCGGCCAATCGGCCTTCTCATTGACAATTTCGGAGAATGCATCAACTTGGCCGCTCAGTTGTGGGCAGACGTCTAAGGTCGCGCAGTCGAGCCAAGCTTCCAAATTCGCAGCCGTTTGCCTGGGCACTAACGCAGAGCTAGAAACGAAATAGCGGCCTCCAATTTCCTCCAAATATCTGCGTTCCAGCTCAAGCCGTTCTAGCGTGCGCCACTTAACCTGCGCGCTTGGCGAGGCTATAGGCTTCGAGGAAAAACCAACAATTTTTCTAGGTCGGGTAAGCGGCGGCGTTGCGAGCAAGTCGATGCTGGCAACGTAAGCCAGCTTTGTTCCGATCTCCACGCCGTGCAGAATATCCGCGTCTTGAGCAATTTTTAGTAATCCTTGCGACCACGGTGCTTCTTCGCAATTTGCGTTGTGGCTACCGGCAAGTGGATGTGGATGGGCAACGGGCCAGATTGGGTATTGCTCGCGTAGGTCTTGTACACCGACCCATAAAAGAGTTAGCGCAGTGTGATACTCGCCAAGAGAAAAATAGTGAGCATCTCGTCCTAGTGGCGGCATCCAGGATACGACTTGCACCGAATACGGTGACGAGTTGCGTCTTTTGAGCGTTAGCCACGGCTTGTATGCTGCCAAGTGGCCAATTCCCATCCCTTCTCGAATCCGCTTATAAAGCTTTTCGTGAGTCATGCCTTTGAAAGAGCGCCTGCGTGGTGCCGGCTCAAGTGGTAGGGGCGGCTCCGGATCGTGCGGCACAAGCTGAACCGTTGACAGGTCGTGCTCGATAATTTGTGACATCTCAGTCGCCTTTCATCCATTGGTCTTCGATGCCTCGGCGGGAATGCCGACGCAACACCGAATAGCTCAAATTTCTGAGCTAAAAAGACCAAAAAAGAAATATATTGCGTCTACTCGCTCAGGATCAGGAGCGTTAATAATTGAGATGTCCGCTGGACCTTTATTCAGTTGATCTAATACCTGGGTCAGCTTGGTCGTGGCCTGTTTGGTCGCGTTTTTGCGTTTTTTTCTGCAGTGACCTTAGTTCGTCCGTGTTTAAAGCGGATGGAAGTTTCAGTGCCATTTGCATCAGTTCGACCTGAGCAGGATGAAGCCGGTCAATCTGCCGCCTTAGCTCGTTGAACATTTTGAATGTTGCCTCAGTCGACTCTGCAGATAGCATAATCTTGCGCTGTGACTCATCAAGGGCGGCATTGAGTTTGTTCTCCCATAGTTCGCCGAGGTCTAGGGTCTTCACCAGCCGTGCGACAAAATCCTTATTCGGCGGTCCCTTTGCACCCACTTCAATAGCAGATACGTAACTCTGTTCAAAGCCGAGCCGAGTAGCAAATTCGGCTTGACGCATTCCAAGAGCCGCGCGCAACTCACGGAACACCATAGAGAAAGGACTCATTCTCCAACCTTAGTAATAATTAGCACCATAATGAGTTCTAGCATAGTCGCGATTCCTTCGTTGTCAAACTTTTTTTGGCCAAGCGTTGCGCTGTGAAGATGCTTTCGTTCAAGCCTTTATTAATTTGCAGATCCCCCTGTTCAAGTCTTTATTAATCTGTTCAAGCCATTAATCCTCCGCAACACTTGTCTATATCCTTGACGCTGCCAGCGATGACGTTTAATATTACTGACTCAAGAGTAAGTTATTAGGTTGATGTCAGATATGCAATGTCTCTTTTCCTCCAAACCGCGCTGGGAACGGCGCAAGGATGCACGTCCGCAAGAGCTACTTGCGGCTGCGCTCGACCTGTTTGTCGAACGCGGTTTCGCCTCGACCCGGCTGGACGATGTAGCTAAACGCGCCGGCGTGTCCAAGGGTACTTTGTACCTGTACTTTTCCAATAAGGAAGAGCTGTTCAAAGCGGTGGTGCGCGAAAACATCCTGCCTTCTATTGGCGAGGCGGAAAACAGTATCGCTGGTTTTGAAGGCAGTAGCGTCGACCTGTTTCGCGCCCTGGTCTTTGCCTGGTGGCATCGCATCGGCGAAACCCCCGCCTCCGGCATTTGCAAGCTGGTGATGTCGGAAGCGGGCAATTTTCCCGAACTGGCGGCGTTTTATCAGGAAGAAGTGATTCAGCGCAGCCACGCCATGATTACCCGCCTGCTGGACCGCGGTATTGCACGCGGCGAATTTCGCAATGTCGATACCATCCAACTGGCCAATGTGTTGGCAGCGCCAATTGTGATGCTGATGCTTTCCAAGCACTCCTTCAATTTGTGCCAGGTGGCATCGCCCGAAGAATACCTCAATAAGTTTATCGACCTGTGCTTGCATGGCTTGCTTAAAACGCCAGCCGGCGACAGCGCAGCGTCATCTGCCAATGCGGAGCCCCCATGCTAAAGCGTCGATCCCTCTGGATCGTATTGGCTGCCACCATCCTGATTGCCTTGATTGGCGGCAGGGTCATGGCGAAGAAAAATGCGCCGGATGTCACCAATTTGGCAGTAGCTGCTGCGCCAGCCGCGCTGGAATTTTTGCCCAGCGACGTGACCGAAGTCAAAGCCGGCGACATCCGCAAAGTACTGCAATTGTCGGGCAGCCTGCGCGCCGTCAATCAAGCTGCAGTCAAGGCCAAAGTCGGCGGCGAAGTGCGCGAAGTGCTGGTGCGTGAAGGTGAATTGGTCAAGCAAGGTCAAGTCTTGATCAAGATGGACGTGAGCGAATACCAGGCCCGCTTCGAGCAAAGCAAGGGCACTTTGCAAGCGATGCATGGCCAGCTCGATATCGCCACCAAGACTCGCGACAACAATAAGGAATTGCTCGCCAAAGGCTTCATTTCCAAGAACTCTTTCGACAATGCCGACAGCCAATACGCGATTGCCCGCGCCAACCTGGAATCGGCGCAAGGCGGTTTGGATGTGGCAAAAAAATCACTGGCCGACACCGTGATCCGGGCCCCGATCACGGGCTTGGTTAGCGTGCGCAGCGTGCAGCCGGGTGAGAAAGTCTCGCCCGACAATCGCCTGCTCGACCTGGTCGATTTGCGCCAGATGGAGATGGAAGCAGCGCTGCCGGTATCCGATATCGCCAGCGTCACGTTGGGGCAAGAAGTGCAAGTGACGATCGAAGGCTTGCCCAACGCCCTGCCTGGCAAAGTGGCGCGCATCAATCCGGCGACACAGGCTGGATCGCGCTCGATCCTGGTCTACATCGCACTCGACAATCCACAAAATACCTTGCGCATGGGCATGTTCGGCGAAGCCAAGCTGACGCTGGCGAAAAAAGCCGGTGTGCTGACAGTGCCGCAATCAGCGGTGCAAACCGAAGCTGGCGCCGCCGTCATCTACGCCATCGAACATGGCAAGCTGATTGCCAAGCCGGTGACTTTAGGCATCAAGGGCGAAAACCAAGAAGGTGCTTCGGTTGAAGTATTGCAAGGCTTGGATAACGGTGCGCAAATCGTGAAAACCAATCTGGGTAATTTGCAGGCTGGGACGGTGATCCGGTTTGCCAAGGCGGGTAATGTGATTAGCAAGGCGCAGTGACCAAAGATCCGCCGCACTGCATTGATTCATAAAAATGAGGGGGTATAAGGCAAAACAATGCCTCCCCCGCACGTTTTAATTGCGCTAAATAAAATACCCACCCCAGTATTAAAACAGCGTTTTACCGCATCCAGACAATAATATTGCGCTAGGCGCAGAGTACAAAGGATCGTTCCATGTGGTTTACCCGCATCAGTATCGGCAATCCCGTCCTTGCGACGATGATGATGCTTGCCTTCGTCGTGCTTGGCCTGTTTTCGTATACCCGGCTGCGGGTCGACCAATTCCCCGATATCACCTTCCCGGTGGTCGTGGTGCAAACCGACTATCCCGGCGCATCGCCGGAGACGGTAGAAGCCGATATTTCACGCAAGGTGGAAGAAGCGGTCAATACCATCAACGGCATCAATGCCCTCACTTCGCGCTCATATGAAGGCTCGTCGGTGGTCATTATCGAATTCGACTTGACTATCGATCCGGCGCAGGCGGCGCAAGATGTACGGGAAAAAGTGGCGCTGATCAAAACCATCTTCCGCAAGGAAGTCAAAGAGCCGCGTGTGATGCGTTTCGATCCGGCTGACAAACCGATCTTTTCGATTTCGGTCACCAACGATGCCAATATCAAGCAGCGCGGCTTTCGCGACTTGACCACGATTGCCGATCAAGTGATCAAGAAGCGGCTGGAAAATGTACGCGGCGTAGGCTCGGTCGCCCTGATCGGCGGCGTCAAGCGCGAGATCGCAATTTACGTCAAGCCGACTGAAATGGAATCGCTCGGCATCGGCGTCGATCAAGTCATCAATGCCATCCGCAATGAAAATCAGGAATTGCCAACCGGCGCCATCCGTTCGCTGGAAAATGAAAAAGTAGTGCAGGTACGCGGCAAGATCAAGAATCCGGACGATTTCGGCCGCATCATCGTCGCCAGGCGCGGCGGCGTGCCAGTCTTGCTGTCGCAAATCGCGACCGTCGTCGACGGCCAGCAAGAGCAGGAAAGCCTGGCGCTGTTCAACGGCCGCCGCACGCTGGCACTGGATGTGCTCAAGGCGCAGGGGCAAAACACCATCGAAGTTGCCGACGGCCTGAGCGCCGCAATCAAGGAGCTGGAGCCACGCATGACGGCGCTCTACCCTGGCGTAAAAATTGAAGTGATCAAGGATGGCTCGCGCCAAATCCGGGTCGGGGTGCAAAACGTGCGCCGCACCTTGATCGAAGGCGCAGCATTGACCATCCTGATCGTGTTCCTATTCCTCAACTCATGGCGCTCGACCGTGATCACTGGGCTGACCTTGCCGGTGGCGTTGATCGGCACTTTCCTGTTCATGAATATCTTTGGCTTTACCATCAATATGATTACCTTGATGGCACTCTCGCTATGCGTCGGTCTGTTGATCGACGATGCCATTGTGGTACGTGAAAACATCGTGCGCCACGCCGGCATGAAGGTCGGCGGCAAGTTCAAGAGCCATCGCGCTGCGGCGCTGGAAGGCACCTCGGAAATCGGCCTGGCAGTGCTGGCAACCACTCTGTCCATCGTGGCAGTGTTCTTGCCGGTCGGTTTCATGGGCGGCATCATCGGGCGCTTTTTTCATCAATTCGGCATCACGGTGACGGCAGCGGTCTTGATCTCGATGTTCGTCTCGTTCACGCTGGACCCGATGCTGTCCTCGATCTGGCCCGATCCCGATGTGCACGGCAAGACTGGCGAGCGCAAGGGCATTTACGCCAACACGATAGGCCGTGTGCTGGAGCAATTTGAACGTTTGGTGCAGTGGTCGTCCAATGCCTATCAACGCATGTTGCGCTGGTCACTCAAGCACCGCATCGTCACCTTGCTGGTGGCGGTGGCGACATTTTTTGGCGGACTGGCGATCCCGATGACCGGCTTGATCGGATCGGAATTTGTGCCACAAGCCGATTATTCCGAAACTGGCGTTACGTACTACACGCCGACCGGATCGTCGCTTGAATTTACCGAAAGCAAAGTGCATCAAGTTGAAGCGGTATTGCGTGAATTTCCTGAAGTGGTCGACACCTATACCAGCGTCAATACCGGCAACTCACAAGGCAAGAGCTACGCCACCACGTTTGTCCGCCTGAAACCACGCGACCAGCGCCAACGCAGCACCATGCAAATGAGTCCGCTGCTGCGGGCGCGCCTGATCCAGATTGCCGGCGTCACGGTGACCCACATCGGCACGCTGGATGGCGTGGGCGGCGACAACAAGCAATTGCGCCTCAGCATTCTCGGCCCAGACTTGAAGGAACTGGCGCGCATCTCGCAAGAGGTGCAAGCCAAATTGCATGCGATACCGGGCGTGGTCGATCTCGACTCCAGCCTAAAGGCCCAAAAACCGACCATCTCAATCGAACCTAAACGCGAACTGGGTGCGGAACTCGGGGTCGGCGTAGCGCAGATCGGCAATGCGCTGCGGCCCTTGCTGGCAGGCGAAGCGGCCAGCACCTGGCGAGCGCCGGATGATGAAAATTACGATGTCAATGTGCGGCTGGCGCCATCGCAGCGCAATAACCTGGACGACCTGTCGCGCCTGATGCTGACCAGCAATCAGAACAATGCCGATGGCTCAGCCAAGATGGTGCCGCTGCGCCAGGTTGCCACCATTGCCGAATCAACTGGCGCCAACCAGATCAACCGGCGCGACCTCAATCGCGAGGTTGAACTGTCCGGCAATGTGGTCGGGCGCTCGGCCGGCGAAGCCAGTGCGGAAGTCAAAAAAGCGCTGGATGCCATGCACTGGCAACCCGGCTATCGTTATCAGATGGGCGGCGCTACCAAGAGCATGAACGAGTCGGCCGGTTATGCGCTGTCGGCATTGGCGCTGGCAGTGATTTTTATTTACATGATCCTGGCCTCGCAATTTGCCAGCTTCTTGCAGCCGGTCGCGATCATGTCGTCGCTGCCGCTCACTTTGATCGGCGTGTTTTTGTCGCTGATGTTTTTCCGCTCGACGCTCAATATGTTCTCTATTATCGGCTTCATCATGCTGATGGGGCTGGTGACCAAGAACGCGATCTTGCTAGTCGATTTTGCCAACCAGGCCCGGCGCGCCGGCGCCGACCGATTTGAAGCGTTACTGGAAGCGGCTCACGTGCGATTCCGCCCAATTGTGATGACCACGCTGGCAATGGTGTTCGGCATGGTGCCCTTGGCATTTGGCCTGGCTGAAGGCTCAGAGCAACGCGCACCGATGGGCCAGGCCGTGATCGGCGGCATCATCACGTCAACCCTGTTGACCCTGGTGGTAGTACCGGTGGTGTACACCTATCTGGACGATCTGGCGGCATGGATTAAACGCAAATGGCAGGGCGATTCCTCTGCTATGGCGGACGATCTGGCGCTACGTGAACCGGCGGAATTAGCTTGATTTTTGGTTGCCTCATGTAACGTTTTGTACCCATGTCCAGCTCACAATAAAACCCTTTAGAATTCGCCATCCTTTGTTAATTCATTCCCGACTTTAAACATCTTTTCTATTTAGCGAGTATAAAAATATGAATATCGAGCAAGCCCGTTTCAATATGATCGAACAGCAAATCCGCCCGTGGGACGTGCTGGACCTGGATGTGCTGGACTTGCTCGCCATCGTCAAACGCGAGGATTTTGTGCCAGCTGCGTATAAATCGCTGGCCTTCATGGATACAGAAATTCCGCTGCCGGGCGGCGAAGTCATGCTCACGCCAAAACTAGAAGCGCGGCTATTGCAAGAAGTGGCAGTGAAACGCCATGAAAACGTATTGGAAATCGGTACTGGCTCCGGCTATATGGCAGCCTTACTAGCCTACAAGGGACGCCATGTCACCACGGTCGAAATCTCGCCCGAGCTGAAAGCGCTGGCTGAAAAAAACCTGCACGATAACCAGATCAGCAATGTCACCGTCGTGCTTGGCAATGGCGCCCAAGGTTGGAGCGGCAGCGGCAATCACAGCGCCCCTTACGACGTGATCGTTATTTCCGGTTCGCTGCCATTTTTGCCGCCAGCTTTTTTGGAGCAAATCAAGGTCGGCGGCCGCATCGCCGCCATCGTGGGCGAGGCGCCGATCATGCGGGCGCAACTGATCACCCGCGTATCGGACACCAGCTTCGATACCGTCACCCTGTTTGAAACTTCCGTCAAGCCATTGCGCGAGGCGTCGATGCCTTCGCAATTCAAGTTTTAAGGACAATGCCATGCAACAAATGACCGCCCCTGAGCTGGCGCAATGGTTAGCCGATAGCAGCCGCGCCCGACCGTTCTTGCTGGATGTACGCGAACCGTGGGAATACGAGACCTGCCATATCGACGGCGCAGTACTGATACCGATGAATACGATACCGACCCGCCTTAACGAGCTGGAAGAAGATGCCGAGATCGTCTGCATTTGCCATCACGGTGCGCGCAGTATGCAAGTGGCGGCATTCCTTGAGCGCAATGGCTACGCCCACACCACCAACCTGACCGGCGGCGTGCATGCCTGGGCCAAGCAAGTGGATAACGCGATGCCGACCTATTGAGCGACCACGGATAGGCCGAGCTTTTTTCAACCCCTTTTGAATGATTCTCACGGAGAATGCAATGCGTAAGCCCCTTATTGCCTCGCTGATCGCCAGCGCCCTTTTCACATTGAATGCGCAGGCCGCCGACCTGGTGCAGATCTACCGCGATGCCTTGGTCAACGATATGCAATATGCCAGCGCACGTGCCTCGCTGGCAGCAGGACAAGAGAAAGCGCCGCAAGGACGCGCCCTACTACTGCCCACCATTGGCCTGTCGGGAGGCAAATCTCACAATGACTCCAGTACAGGCCAAGAAGAAGGGGACAATGTGCATCGCACCTCCAATTCAAGCAATTACACCTTGTCATTGTCACAGCCGCTGTTTCGCTGGGCTAACTGGCAGCAGTACCAGCAAAGTAAGCTGCAAGTGATGGTGAGTGAAGCGCAATTTGCGCAAGCCCAGCAAGATTTGATGGTGCGCGTCGCGCAAGCCTATTTCGACATTCTTACGGCACAGGACACTCTGGCGGCGATTCAAGCGCAGAAAGTGGCCACCACAGAGCAACTGGCGTCGGCCAAACGCAATTTTGAGGTCGGCACGCAAACCATCACCGACACCAACGAAGCGCAGGCGCGTTCAGACTTGGTTGTAGCGCAAGAACTGGCGGCGATCAACGATCTGGAAATCAAACGCACAGCCTTGCAGCAAATTATCGGCAAGCCACCCGGCGCACTGGCAACGTTAAAAACCGGGGTTGCCATCAATACTCCTGTGCCAGCTGCGATTGAACCATGGGTCGAATCCGCTGAAAAACAAAATTACGGCGTGATGAGCGCCCAAATCGCACTAGAAATCGCCAAACACGAAATCTCGAAAACCCGCGCCGGCCATTATCCAACGGTCGACCTGGTGGCCAGCGCCGGCCGCAGCAACGCTGGCCTGACCGCGCTTTCCTCATCCAGCACGGCCACCAATTCAAATGCCATCGGCATCCAATGGAATATCCCTTTGTTCGCCGGTTTTGGCGTGACCAGCAGGGTACGCGAAACGATTGCGCTAGAAGACAAAGCGCGCTTCGACCTGGAAAGCGTGCGCCGAAGCGCTACCCAAGCCACCCGCCAAGCCTATCTGGGCGTCAATAGCGGCCTGGCGCAAGTTAGGGCGCTGGAAGCGGCGGAAGTATCGAGCCAGTCGGCACTGGAATCGAACCAACTCGGTTATCAAGTCGGCGTGCGGATCAATATTGACGTGCTCAATGCACAGCAACAATTGGCCTTGACCCGTCAAAGTCTGGCCAAGGCACGTTATGACACTGTCATGAATGGCATACGCCTGAAGTCAGCTGCGGGCACCCTCAAAGAAGAGGATCTGTCGTTGGTCAATTCTTTGCTACAGCCTTAAACGGGCTTGCTGTAACGGCTCTGTCCGGTGAATAAAAAAACCGCTGGAAATTTCCTCAGCGGTTTTTTTATTGCTAAATTCATATAAATAATTCGAAAATCCTTTTAAAACTTTGAAATTGTGTAAAACGTTTTACTTGGAAACCTTTCCGCTAGCAAAATAGGTATAAACCACAGTAGCCAAAGCCAAGCCTAAGACGTAATAATCGCGCGTTGAAGATACGCAATATTTCTTTCGGGAATGGGCAAGAGCAGATAAATGATCTTGTCATTGCGATGAATATCGCTTCCCAATTTTTCTCTTTATTGCGGTTCGGCATTTGCAGCTACCTTGAAAGGTTATTCCATGCGCACCACAACGATTAAAAAAGCCGGCTGGTTCCTGGTTGCCGCTGTCAGCTTGTCCGCGGTGGCGGCGCCGCCGACTAATCTGCCGGCCGACAACAAAAAAGAATTTGCCAAGCCTGCTGTCGGCCAGGCCGAGACCCCGAAGCGACTACCCGTGAGCGTGCTGATGCTGTTATTGGATTCGATCACGCCCATTGTGGTGCCGCCAGCGCCGGCCACCAGCGGCCCGTCCGGCTCGGTAGCCAGCAGCAGCCCCACTTTTAGCTGGTCGCCTTCGACCGGCGCGACCTCATACATATTGACCGTCAAGCATGGCGGCAGCACCACCGATTTTTCAACTGAATATTCGGCCGCCACTGCCGGTTGCGCTGCTGGCAGCGGCACTTGCAGCATCACGCCGAGCTTCACCTTCACCGCCGGCACCACGTATAGCTGGTCGGTGCAAGGTAAAAACTCTGCCGGTACCGGCACTGCCAGCGCCACCAAGACTTTCATCCCTAATCCAGTGGTCGGCGGCACCGTTGCAGCACCCTTGGCGTTTAGCGAGCAACCCTTCGGCGCCTTGGAGCTGATTGACACCATCGATACCGCAACCATGGCGCCAGCCACCGAATCGCCGGTTGCGGCCAGTAGCGTGAAAGCCATCCTGGGTCAAAATGCGCGCACCCTCACGCCGGGTACCGAAGCTAGCTACATCACCTATCGCATCGGAAAAAATAAGGGGCTGGTGGCCAAGCAAGCTTATGTTCTTGATATCGAATATCCCGACGACGTACCGCGCGCCATGTTCATCGCCAACCGCGGCGCCGATTTCTTGCGCGGCTTTACCACCGGCAGCGCGGTAGGTGATTCGCGCAAAGCCTGGACCCTGAGTACGCTGGAATCGCTCAATTATCCGCAAAGCAATAGCTGGAAGCATTACCACAGCCTGTTCTACCTGCACGAGCGTTTTTCGCCCAAGGCAGAACGCAATTCGATCTGCTCGCTACGCGATCTGTTGCCGGCCGATGGCTTCGATGTGTCGATTTTCCAGTCGCGGCAAATGAATGACCCGCGCTCGCAAGGCGCCGCTGTCGGCAAAATCCGCCTCTATAAAGTCACCAACCCGGCTGCCTTGCCGGCCGCTATTACCTACCCAGGCAGCTTGCCGCGCCGCCACTTGTTCTGGCGTGAAGAAATGGCCGACGAAGCAGTATCCAATGCCAGTGCTAGCAAGCGCGCTACGACGGCCGCAATTGACTGGTTCGGCTTCAAGATGGATATGGGCCGCGCACTGGGTTTCAATACTGTGGGCAAAGACATGTTCGAGTGGGGCTGGAACCAGGGTTTCGATAGCGGCGATACGCAATGGGCGCTCAACGCCAATCCGCCGCTGACCAATATCTGGGGCGAGATCGTGGCCGCTGCGACGACCCGTGGGCTGGAATTGATGCCTTATCTCGAATACGGCGGCACCCTGGGTTACAACTGCATGCCAGGCTACCCCTGCGATAAAAATGCCGGCACCTACAAGAGCATGGGATTCCAGCGCCGCACCGACAAGCTGTTCAAAGGCGTGTACGGCCCGGGCTGCAATCAAATTCTTGATGTCAACGGCAATCCGGTAAAAGACGCCAATGGCAAAAATACCTACGACTGCTCCAGCGCCAATAGCTATACCGGTGTGTATTGGACGGAAGATAAATCGGCCGATTTGACCGATCCCGATACCGAGGCCGATTTGAAAAAAGTGATCGACAAACTGGTGGTGCAGTACAAAGCCGGCGGCGCCAAGTTTGGCGGTGTGTGGCTGCGCATGCGACAAAGCAAGTTGCCGATGAGCTTTTCACCCAAGACATTGGCACGCTATAACACTGACAATCCGAATGCTCAGCGCAGCTTGACCCAACTGCGCAACGATACTTCGTCACGTCAAAGCTATTACGACTGGTGGTATGGCAAACGCCGCGCCTTCTTGCAAAAAATTCGCGATTACGCACGCAGCACGGGCACCGTCGATAACAATATCCAACTGTTGTTTTCGACCTATCCAGGGGAGCCAGTGCCCGATGCATTTGAAACCAATGTCAGCACCAGCGGACTGCAACTGGTCACCGACGACACAGCTTGGTGGAGCACTTATCGCAGCGGCTTGAATAACACCAATGATCCGCATTTTTGGTACCGTTATAAATGGTCAGCCAGAACCAACGCCGACGCCATTAGCCAGCGCATGCACAAAAATGGTCTGGAAAAAACCTGGCCGATCCAAAGCAATGAATACAATGCAGACCAAGAAGAAGCCACGCATTCCAGCCCGCCGGCCGACCCGGCGCGTTATCAAAATGATGACGGCATTGCGATGACGTATGACTTCGGCAATCCGCTGTACACGGTGAGCGATAGCGCCTTGCTGGCCTCATACAGCAATACCGCGGGCCAATCGCTGACGCATCATTTCCCGCTCAATGAAGACAATGGAAAGTCGTTCGACGAAGCCTATGCAGGTGCTAAATGCGCCGATCCTGCCACCCGCGCTACAGCACCACGGTACGGTCTGACAGATGACGAACCATTCGACGGCAAGCTTGGTTATATGTCGGTGGCGGTGGAACGCTCGGGCCCGTTCACCGTGCTGGCAGAAGCAACCGCACTGGCCAATGGCAATCCGATCAATATCGCGTATCTGGAATCGAGCAGCATGAGCCGCGGCTTTCCGGCGTATGTCAAACGCTTCAATCAAGCCTTGCTGTCCTTGCCGGCATTGCCTGCTGTGGTGGCCAGCGGCATGACCAGCAATGCTGCTGTGGTGGTCAAGCAAATCAACTCGGGGTCCGGCACCTATTACGCCGTGGTCAACCCAACTATGACGAGCAAGACGGCAGTCGTAATCGATTTCGGCGCCAGCAGCAGCTTGCAAGACTTGCTATTGCCCGGCACCACTTACACTGCGCAAAAATTGCAGTTCGATATGTACCCTGGCGAAGTGAGGACTTTCCGCAAACCTTGATTCAAAACCTTGATTCATACACTTTCACCAATAAATCAAAGCAAAAGCCAGCCCTTACCGGCTGGCTTTTTTAATCCTTGAATGTGCCGCATGCCTGATCGGCGCGAAGGCAACGGCGACGGATTCAAACTACAATCTGCCCTTTCAAATCGGAGACATTTCATGCGTATTCTTCACACCATGCTGCGCGTCGGCAACTTGCAGCGTTCCATCGATTTTTATACCAAAGTATTGGGCATGAATTTGCTGAACATCAGCGACAACCCTGAGTACAAGTACACCCTTGCCTTTGTAGGCTATGGCAGCAATCCCGAGCATGCCGAGCTGGAACTGACCTACAACTACGGCGTCGAAACATACGAGATGGGTACCGCCTACGGCCATATCGCAATTTCTGCGGAAGATATTTACCAGGCGTGCGAAGCAGTCAAGGCACAAGGCGGCAGCGTTACCCGCGAGCCAGGCCCCGTCAAAGGTGGCACCAGCGTGATCGCTTTTGTGCAAGATCCCGATGGCTACAAAATCGAGCTGATCGAACGCAAGACGCTGTAAGAGACGTAATCGGAAGGAAAATTTAATCTGTTTTTGCTACTGTGGCAAGATGCATAGCGGTCTAGACATAACCGTTTCCATCAACTTTTGCAGGGGATCGACATGAGTCAATATCACATCGCCGTCGTGGTCGGCAGTCTTCGCAAGGATTCATTCAACCGCAAGCTGGGCTATGCCATCGCCAAGCTGGCGCCGCCGGAGTTCAGCTTCCAGCAACTGTTGCTGGCCGATTTACCGCTTTACAACCAAGACGACGACGCCAATCCGCCAGCATCGGCCACGCGTCTGAAAAGCGAGGTCCGGGCGGCGCAAGGCTTGTTGTTTATCACGCCGGAATATAACCGCTCCATCCCCGGCGTCTTGAAAAATGCCCTCGACCACGGCTCTCGCCCGTATGGACAAAGCGCCTGGGCTGGCAAGCCGGCTGGCGTATTGGGGGTATCGGTGGGCGCCGCCGGCACTGCCATGGCGCAGCAACATTTACGCAATATCCTGGCCTACCTGGACGTCCCGACCCTGGGCCAGCCCGAAGCCTTCGTCCATGCAAAAGAAGGCTTGTTTGACCAAGCCGGCGACATCGGCGAAGGTAGCAAGAAATTTTTGCAAACCTGGATGGATCAATATGTCACCTGGGTGAAACAACACACAACGGCCTGACACAGGCTGTACGGCACGCAAGCCTGACTCTTGTTCAGGCTTTAATTGAGTTTAGCCGGCGTGGCATCGAGATTGCGGATCTCGATTTCACATTCCCCCAGAGTGCTGGACCATTCGCCGCATTCATTCTCCGCTTCCTCCAGCGAAAGGAAGCGTTTGCCTTGCAGGTAATCAGGCAAAAAAGCGGCCTGTCCCTGTGCGTCGAAACCGAGATAGGGGCCATCGCCAACCGCCCCGCCTTTTTTACGCAATAAGTAATAAGTCACAGTTGCCATCGCATCATCTCCTCCAATATAAGTTACGCCAAGCCATGCAAGACTAGCTTGCACCAGCAAAGCCCCAGGCATGGTGCGCCTGTAGCCCACCAAGTTCGGTGCGGTAACGCACATACCGCCGGGAACGGCGCGCCTGTCACAGCAGTGGAACGCAACTTCGGTCAGGTCAACTACGGTGCGCAGGGCCTCGGCGACCCCGCCCACCCTACTAATTAAATAACAGCCGATGTGCCTGCATGGAAAAATATTGGGGGTATATGCTAATTCACCCACTAACCCGCATATTTTTATTGGGTGAAAAATAATACTGCACCCAGTATTAAATACTTTCAAAATGCCTCTGCCGAGCTTAATTTAGGCTTCAATGGCCTCCGATTGCCTTGTGCATTTGGAAAGTGCACTGCCGCAAAGTCATCTAAACAAAATTTACTTTCGATTGCACGAATAATTCTTGCAGTTTTAATATACTTAAACTACATTAATACACATGCAACCACCTTTTATGAGTAGTGAATATCCATTATGAAAATTTCCAAATCCCAGCAAGAGCAAAATCGCCGTTTGGTCATCCGTACCGCAGTAGATCTGATCGGCCAACACGGTTACGACGCCACCACCATGAAACAGATTGCGCGCGCGGCTGGGATTGGCGATGCAACCATCTACAAATACTTTCCTACCAAGGAGAAACTACTGCTTGGCTACTTTGAATTGACTCTGGCCGACGCACTGACACAGACCGCGCAGACTACCGGTTTTGAAGAATTTTCCTTGCAAGAAAAGTTGCAACGTCTGGTAGATGCGGTACTAGAGCTGTTATTGGCCGACCGCGAGTTTGTCGAAATCACGCGGCAAGTCATCGGCAAACTGCCGCTGATGCTGATGCGCGACAACATCCCCGGCCAGCAATCCCTGAAAGAACAGGTGATCGCCTTCATCGAAGCGGCAGAGCAAGCCGATGAAATTGCGCCTTGCGATTTTAAGTCGATCATTGGCGGCCTGTTTGCCGATTACCTGTTCGCGGTCGTGGCCTATTGGCTCAAGGACGAATCAGACGAGTTTTCCGATACCACGCAACTGGTCGACCTGACCTTGGGCGTGCTGGTGCTGGCACTGAAAAGCGGTGTCCTCAACAAGCTGTCAGAACTGGCCAGCTTCATGTTCCGTAGCCAGATGTCGCGCATGATGCAACACGGATCGGGCTTGCTCGACACGCTCAAACTGGTGCGGCGCGGCATCGATGGACTGACTAGCAAGAAAGATTAACGCCATGGCATTCGAACGAAATCTGCGTACCGGCAAACTGGCACGCGGCGCCATTACCGGCCTCGCCGTGGCGCAAGCCGGTGTCTCGCACCTGGGTCACCGCGCCCGGCAACTGACGACCGATAGCGATAAAAAAGCGGCGGCGCAAGAGCAGCACGAAGCTGATATCGGCCGCATCCTGTTTCGCGCCCTTAATCAACTCAAAGGCACGGCGCTCAAAGTGTCGCAATTGTTGAGCATGGAGGTGGGTGTTTTGCCCGATGGCGTACGAAAGGAACTGGCTAAAGGTTTCTATCAAGTGACGCCGCTCAACCGCGCTTTGGTGCACAAGGTTTTCCGGCAAGAATTCGGCCAGACGCCGGAACAATTGTTCAGTCATTTTGAGCCGCATTCGTTTGCTGCGGCCAGTCTGGGGCAGGTGCATCACGCCAGCCTGATCGATGATCAAGGCGCAACGATGGCGGTCGCGGTCAAGGTGCAATATCCGGGCATCGCCGGGTCAATTGCCAGCGATATGCGTCTGCTGCGCGGCATTTTGCAAACCTTGAGCCTGACGTCGGACCTGATGCCGCGCAAGTCGATCATCGAACGGGTTATGAACGATATCGAACACAAGCTGGCGGAAGAAGTCGATTACCTGCATGAGGCGGCGCAACTGCATTGGTTTCATGGCAATGCGACCTTGCCCGGCGTGGTGATTCCGCTCCCTGTGGAAAGTCATTCGACCCGTCGCGTGCTAACCATGCAGCAGTTGGACGGCCTGCACCTGGATCAATGGCTGGCGACCGAACCCGATCAGGCCGCCCGTAATCATTACGGCCAATTGTTGTTCGATTGGTTCTTGCATAGCGCGTTTGAGCTGGGTCGCCTGCATGCCGACCCACATCCGGGCAATTTCCTGTTCCTGCCGGATGGACGCTTGGGTTTGCTCGATTTCGGCTGCACCAAGCAGCTTTCGCCTTCGTTCGTCACGCGCTGGACCGCTGCAGTCCAAGCCATTTTGCATCGCCCTGCTGGCGGCGCCTGTGATGCAGTGCATCAGGCCTATATCGATCTGCAA
Source organism: Pseudomonadota bacterium (assembly GCA_040384645.1). GTDB lineage: Bacteria > Pseudomonadota > Gammaproteobacteria > Burkholderiales > Burkholderiaceae_D > JAZKIX01. The sequence continues at coordinate 72,435 of JAZKIX010000044.1, forward strand.
TTGATCGCGGCCGATATGAGCCTTGAAGATTTCACCGAAGAGCTGATGCCAGCCGTCATCCCGCTGCAAGAGTGGCAAATGGAACCATTTCGCAGTGAATATTTCGACTTCGCCAACAAATCGCCCTACCCGATGCTCAATCCCGCCGACAACAAAATGCTGGCACGGCATCTGGCCAATATTTTGGAAGAACTGCCCTACTTCGATCGTGCGTATATGGGTTTGATGCATATGTTGAAGAAGATGGATGCGGTGGTCTGTACCAAAAATCGCTGGATTTTTTAGATCTCTTTTCTCACAACTATAGGACTGACCCATGAATTTTCAATTTAAGACAGTCGCCATCGCCACCTCCATCGTGGCGTTTGCCATCGCAACGATCTTGTTTGTTCAGCCCCAACTTATTTTTACACTGTGGCAGGTCGATTTTTCGTATCCCACCGGATTGGTCGGCCGACGAGCTGCGGCCATATTTATCGGAATCGGCCTTATGTTGGTAATCGCCAGAAACACAGAACCTTCCTTGGCACGCAGCGCGATGGAAAAGGGAATGGCCTGCACATTGTTATTGCTCGCCACGCTTGGCACCTTTGAATTCGTCACCGGTCATGCCGGCCCCGGAATACTGTCAGCGGTATTGGTCGAAATTCTGCTGGCGCTCGGTTTCTTGAATGCCAGCCGACATTCCCTTATCTCATCTCAATAGGCCTAAAAATGGAAAACATTCTGCGACAAGACAAGGTTTGGATCGGGCGCTGGCTGGTCGGCGTGGCGACCTTGCACACGCTGGTAGCGGGTCTTTTTTTCGGCGACGCATTATTGGCCGTGCTGCAGCGCGGCATATTCGACAGCGTGGGGCGTGATCCGCTGGTGGCAACCGCTGTCTGGTTCGTCTTATTTGGTGCTGGGTTAGCAATATTGGGGCTGGCAATTACAGCATTGGAACGGGCGCAATCAATGGCGTCGGCCAGAGTTTTAGGGCTTGCAATCTTGCTGCTGACGCTATTGGGAATCGTGCTGATGCCGAAATCGGGATTCTGGCTGGCGTTTCCACCGGCGATTGCTTTGCTTTTGAAAAAACCGGGACTGCTATCCATTGATGTTTCTGAGCGGCCTAATTAAGGAAAAATAGGGGGGTATATTGAAAAATACCCCTTGATCCGCACGTATCAATTGCGCATTTGAATATACTGCCATATGTATATATTCGTCTTTAGCGATGCTTTTTTATCTAGTTAGCGCAACGGCGTAAATTTCACAATGGATTTCATACTAAACCTCGCCCTGCCCGATGGTCGATTAATTACTTTCTCCAGCGATAATAGAAACCGATGCGGTAGCGCCCAATGTCGCGTTTCGACATGTTTCACTTCCGATCCAACCACGAAATTGACGCGCTTGACGATCCACTGATGGTTGAAAGACGAGCCACAGTTTTTCCGATGAAATCGAGCGGCACAAAACTATGCCAAACGCTCGCTACTTGCCAAGGCAGTTCACACACTATGTACGGAAGTAAAGGCGGTAAAAAATTCACCGCTTCTCAGTTGACAATAAGTCACCCAATCAGCGATTGCGCTTCTCGCGCTTGCATTCCATCGTATCGAGAATAATGCCGTCGGGGCCAATGGTTTCTAGAATCACGTCGAAGCCCCACAGACGCGCCACATGCTTCAGCACCTCGTCGGTTTGGGGATTCAGCGGTCGGCGCTGAAACTGGGTGTGGCGCAAAGTCAATGCGCGGTCACCATGGGTGTTGACCGACCAGACCTGGATATTCGGTTCGCGGTTGCCCATATTGTATTGCTCAGCCATCCGGTGCCGCACGTGGCGATAGCCACTTTCATCATGGATGGCAGATACATTGAGCTTGTCATTCTTGTCGTTGTCGAGTACCGCAAAAAAATGGAATTCGCGAATCAATTTGGGCGACAGGTATTGCGCGATGAAGCTTTCATCCTTGAAATTACGCATGGCAAAATCCAGCGTCTTTTTCCAATCGGTATTGGCGATATCGGGAAACCAGTGCACATCCTCTTCAGTCGGATCTTCACAAATACGGCGGATATCGCGCATCATGGCAAAGCCCAATGCATACGGATTGATGCCGTTGTAATGCTGGCTCGTTACCGGCGGTTGATAGACGACATTGGTGTGGCTTTGCAAAAACTCCATGATAAAACCATCGCCCACGATGCCTTCATCGTAGAGCTGGTTGATGATGGTGTAATGCCAGAACGTAGCCCAGCCTTCATTCATGACCTGGGTTTGGCGTTGGGGATAGAAATATTGGGAAATCTTGCGCTCGATCCTCACCAGTTCACGCTGCCAGGGTGCTAGCAAGGGTGCGTATTTTTCAATAAAGTACAACAGATTTTCTTCTGGCTCGGGCGGAAAACGGCCGTGGCTTTCATCTTCGTCTTCTTCCACCTCGCGTCGCGGTACAGTGCGCCACAGATCGTTGACTTGCGATTGCACATAGATTTCGCGGTCTTTTTGGCGTAACTGTTCTTGCGCCAACGACAACTTGGCTGGCCGTTTGTAACGATCGACGCCATAGTTTTGCAGTGCATGGCAAGAGTCGAGTAATAATTCGACTTCTTCTACCCCGTAACGCTGCTCGCATTCGGCGATGTAGTTCTTGGCAAACACCATGTAATCGACAATGGCTTCGGCATCGGTCCAGGTGCGGAATAAATAATTACCCTTGAAAAAAGAATTGTGCCCATACGCCGCATGCGCAATCACCAGTGCCTGCATGGTCAGGCTATTTTCTTCCATCAGATACGCGATGCAAGGATTGGAATTGATAACAATTTCATACGCCAGCCCCATTTGCCCGCGCTTGTAACTTTTTTCCGTGGTCAAAAAATGCTTGCCGAACGACCAATGATGGTAAGACACGGGCATCCCTACCGAGGTGTAGGCATCCATCATTTGCTCGGCAGTGATGATCTCTAGTTGGTTGGGATAGGTATCGAGACCAAAATTCTCTGCCACGCGCCGAATTTCGGCATGCGCCTGCTCGATCAACTCAAAAGTCCATTCCGATTGCGCCGGCAAGGGCATCGGCGTGGGCGAAACGGCATCCAGACTGCGACTCGATTTGTTCACCATAGGGTCACCATAGAGTCAGTAAGTATTGAGTCTGTCACCATAGATTTATTTTTCCTGCTTCTTAAATAGTTCACGAAACACAGGATAAATGTCGGTGGGTGCGGCGATCCTTTCCATTGCAAAATGGCTATGGATCTCGTGGATATGACTGTATTCCTCCCACAAGTTCTGTGGCGGCCCATCGGTGATTTCAACGTAGGCGTAATACTGCACCGTCGGCATGATGGCGTTGATGAGCAATTGGCGGCAAGTGACCGAATCAGTAGTCCAGTTGTCACCGTCAGATGCCTGCGCGACATAACTATTCCAATCGCTGGCGGGAAATCGCTCATGCATGATCTTGGTCAGCAAATGCAGCGCCGACGACACCACCGTACCACCCGATTCGCGCGAATGGAAAAACTCGTTTTCATCTACCTCGTCGGCTGCAGTGTGATGACGGATAAAGACGACCTCGATCCTTTCATAGGCGCGCGTCAGGAACAGGTATAAGAGGATGAAGAAACGCTTGGCAGTATCTTTTTTTTGCTCATCCATCGAACCCGACACATCCATGATGCAAAACATCACCGCCTGACTCGATGGCTTGGGCACCTTGACGCGATTGGTATAGCGCAGGTCGAAAGGATCGATGAAAGGAATCGCCAGCAGCCGCGTATGCAAGTGATGGATTTCGCGCTTCAATTCGATCACGCGCGGATCGGCATCGGGAAATTCCAGTTCCAGTAAAAGTTGGGCCAACTCGTGCTCGATATGTTGCAAGCGTTTCTGGCTCGGCCCACCCACCGCAATGCGCCGTCCCAAGGCACCGCGTAGCGAGCGTAAGACATGGATATTGGACGGCGTGCCGGACGTGTTGTAACCGGCCCGACGATTTTTAAATTCCTTGGTGGCGGTCAATTGGGTTTTGACCATATTGGGCAGTTCGAGATCTTCGAAGAAATAATTCATGAATTCTTCGCGCGTCAAATCGAACATGAAGTCATCTTCAGCCGTCTGGTCGCTATTGCTGGCCTGCCCTTTGCCAGAGCCACCGCCCTGCTTGGGGCGCGCAATCTGGTCGCCCTTCAGGTAGTCTTTATTGCCGGGATGGACGGTTTCCCACTCACCGCCACGGGCGTGGCCAAAACTAGGCTCACTGACATCTTTGACAGGAATCGATATTTTTTCTCCACTCTCGATGTCAGTGATGGATCGGCCTTTCACGGCGCGCGCAACAGCCTCTTTGATCTGGCCTTTGTAACGCTTGAGAAAGCGTTCGCGGTTGATCGCAGATTTGTTCTTGCCTTGTAGACGCCGGTCAATCAGATAGCTCAATGAGATCTCCCGCTTTGCTACGACGATTTTCTAACCCGAAGATACCACTCACACAACAGCCGGACTTGCTTGGCGGTATAGCCTTTTTTTACCATGCGGTCGACAAAATCAGCATGTTTGGTCGCATCGTCCGCGCTAGCCTTGGTATTGAAGGATATGACAGGCAGCAATTCCTCGGTATTGGAAAACATTTTCTTTTCAATCACCGTCCTGAACTTTTCATAACCAGTCCAGGCAGGGCTCTTACCACCGCTTTGCGCTCTGGCGCGCAGCACGAAATTGACGATTTCGTTGCGAAAGTCTTTCGGATTGGATATCCCAGCCGGCTTTTCGATTTTTTCCAATTCGTTATTGAGCGAATTGCGATCAAAACTTTCGCCCGTGTCGGGATCGCGGAATTCCTGATCCTGAATCCAGAAATCTGCAAACGTAACGTAACGGTCAAAAATATTTTGACCGTATTCGGAATAACTTTCTAAGTATGCCGTCTGGATTTCCTTGCCGATGAATTCGACATACCGCTGCGCCAAATGCTCTTTGATGGAGGCCAGATACTTTTGTTCAGTCTCCGGCGGGAATTGTTCGCGTTCGATTTGCTGTTCCAACACGTAGAGCAAATGCACCGGATTGGCTGCTACTTCTGTGGTGTCGAAGTTAAATACCTTGGACAAAATCTTGAAGGCAAAACGGGTCGACAAACCGTTCATGCCCTCATCCACGCCAGCATAATCACTGTACTCGTGCATCGACTTGGCCTTGGGATCGGTATCCTTGAGATTCTCGCCGTCATAGACCAGCATCTTGCTGAACAAGCTGGAGTTTTCCGGCTCTTTCAAGCGTGACAATACCGCAAACTGCGCCATCATCTTCAAGGTTCCCGGTGCGCAAGGCGCTTGCGACAAGGATGAGTTACGCAGCAATTTTTCGTAGATTTTTATCTCGTCAGTCACGCGTAGGCAATACGGCACCTTGACGATATAAATACGATCCAGGAACGCTTCATTGTTCTTGTTATTTTTAAACGCTTTCCATTCGGATTCATTTGAATGCGCCAGCACCACACCATCGAAAGGAATCGCACCAAAGCCTTCGGTGCCTTTGAAGTTGCCTTCTTGGGTCGCAGTCAATAATGGGTGCAAGACCTTGATCGGCGCCTTGAACATTTCAACGAATTCCATCAAGCCCTGATTCGACAGGCACAGTCCGCCCGAATAACTATAGGCATCGGGATCGTCTTGCGAATATTCTTCCAGCTTGCGGATATCGACCTTGCCGACCAGCGAAGAAATATCCTGGTTATTTTCATCACCCGGTTCCGTCTTGGAAATAGCCACTTGTTTCAAGATCGACGGATAGCGCCGCACCACGCGGAACTGGTTGATATCGCCATTGAATTCTTGCAGGCGCTTGACTGCCCATGGGCTAGGGATAGAGCGCAGATAACGCCGTGGAATGCCGTAATCCTCTTCTAGAATCACGCCATCTTCTTCGGTGAAAAGACCGAGCGGCGATTCATTGACAGGGGAACCTTTGATGGAATAGAACGGCACTTTTTCCATCAAGCTTTTAAGCTTTTCGGCAATCGACGATTTACCGCCGCCGACCGGACCTAAGAGATAGAGAATTTGCTTGCGTTCTTCCAAACCTTGCGCGGCATGGCGGAAATAAGACACTACTTGGTCAATTGCATCTTCAGTGCCATAAAACTCGCGGAAGGCGGGATAAATCTTGATGACCTTATTGGCGAAAATGCGGGACAGCCGGGGGTCGTGACGGGTATCGACTAACTGGGGATCGCCGATGGCTGCCAACATCCGTTCTGCAGCTGAAGCGTAGGCGAGAGGATCGCGCTTGCATAAGTCCAGATACTCTTGCAAGGAAAATTCCTCCTCCTTAGTGCGTTCGTACCGTGCTGTGTAATTGTCAAAGATTTTCATATTGCTCCTTTGATTTAAATCCACCGGTCGTTCGACAGGGATGAAGAAGAACTCCCGTGCTAGTGAACAATAATACGCGTACTTTCAGATCGTCGTGAGGTAATTTTCACGGGATGAAATTTTTCCAACACAGCATCTTGGGCAATCAATAACACTTGAAAAACACGCCTGCCGATCTCAAATTTGGCGCTGTATTTTTTCAAAAATAACTTCAAATTTGCGTTCATGCGTGCATTGGCATTTGCTTTCGATCCGCAAAAAATTCAAGCCCTTCATCAACTGCATGTTTGACCAAACAGCGCCAAATCAGGGCGGGAAAATACGTGCATCGTGCAAAGATAGAGATCATCTGGCAGCGTATTTGTTCCCACGCAATGCTGACAATCAATATACTCCGGCATGTATTTTTTTTAAGCCTTTAATTGCCTGAGAGAAAGCCATGTTTTGAACCGATACTCCTCGAAAAATATTCCCAAGGGAAATCAAGCGGAACTCGCTATTTTTAACACTAGTAGATCAACCAGTTGAATCCGTAGGGTACCGATAACGTTACAGCCCAATTGGTACGCGAGGTGAGCCACTTATCTTATCCAATCAATTCACATGGTTGATCTACTAGCCTCAGTATCCACCCGCAAACCGGATGACTCATTGAGATATTGCTCGACGTTGCGTCGTTGCACAGCGTAAAAAACTATTGTGCATCTGATCTCGTATATCAGGTGTAACGGCAATCGCAGGGGAAAATTCAATTTTATTTGATCGGCCGCCGTCGATGGCGGGCAAAGAAATCCGGGGCGTGCCACGGCAAGGGTTGTGTATAGCTTGAGCCATTGCGAGATCAAGTATTGGGATACCCAGCGACTGCCGGCGATCAGGGCAATTGGTAGGGATAGCCATCTGGATTGACGCTGCCGTTGTTATCCACAACATACAGGTAAGCCATGGACTTGCTTTTGAAAGAACCTTTATTCAAGGAGGCGACGATCTTCGAATCCGACCAACTCGTGGCCCGCTGAATTTCGCAATGTTTTCGCCCGGCCCATGTCACCGCATCACACAATTCCAAACGTGCCTGGGTGGTGTCGACGTAAACGTCGTCCATAAAGAGATCCAAGTCCAGATAGCCATCGTATACCGATTCGATGGCGTGGCTGAGCACCACATAACGCCATGCCGAATTACCCGCGTGATGCGTCAGCGCATTGATGAAATTGAAGTTGTAAGCGTCCTTGCCGATGCGCTTCCCACGCCAAATCCCATCTGCGACATTGGGTGCTGAAGATCGTTGTGCATAAAACTCCATGCGTTGCCATTGTCCCCATAACATTGCGTCTTGAGGCAGGCCGCTGGTAGGGACACCCCGTTTAGTGGCTTGTAGGTCATGGTCGTAATAATTAACGCCACCAGCGCCATTCGCCCAGCGCGCATTATCAAAATACCAGTACGCAGAAAATGCCGCAGTCATATTGTAGGCATACGATCCGGGCGGTGCAGAGGGATAGCTATTAGATAAATCGTAATACAGACGCGGTGAAGAGGTAATGGTCGGAAAACCTTTCCACTGCCAACTGGTACTAGTCGAGCTTCCCTTATCCAGATAGACCCAAGCCGAAACATAAATCTTGTCTGCACCTGCCGAGCCTAAGTCAATCGCATTACGCTGCCAATCACTTTTTGTGCTGGTTGGGGACGCAGAATAATTAAATTCCAGCGACTTCGATCCGCTGTGTGCCTTGTTTGCCTGCACGGTGCCCCATGCGCTCAGGTTCGTCATTTGACCCGGCGGAATCAGGCCGGTCGTGTCCGCATCAAAATTACTGTAGTAGGCCGGTGCCGGCATTGATTTGGATGAGAATTTCTGACCGCTGATGCTCATGACCGATCCCTCGGTCGCCAAGGTGAACAACGAGACCCCCGACGAAACCGCATTCGTACTGGCCGTCAGCGTCTTGAACGCAGAACGATTACCCGCGGCGTCAACCGCGCTCACGCTCAGGGTATAACTGGTCGATGCTTGTAATCCAACGAAGGTAAAAGTGCTACTTTTGCTAATACCAACCGGATTGCCATCAAGGGATAGCTCGTAACGCAATACGCCAACATTATCTGTGCTGGCATTCCATTTCAGGATCAGGCTATTTTGAGAGCTATAGATCACCAGCAAATTTGCAGGCACGGTCGGCGGTGTGTGGTCGGGCCCTTCAAGCAATAAGCTTTGAATCACTGGCAACATTCGGGTCGATGACGGATGTGGCAAGGCCGCGGGCAATGCCGCCGTGGCCTCCAAATGATTTTCAGCGCCAACGGAAAAGTGTAAACACCACAGCGCCAGAACCGACGACGTGGTCAAAAAAATCCGCTGAACTGTGGCTGAACAAGCATTCATTTAATTTTCTTTCATCGAAACATGCACACTCTTGCGATCTCAAGTGACGCTTATACGTGAACTATTTAAGTGTCCAGGATAAGTGAGCTGATTTGACTGACCCAGCCTTGCATACACGCATGGCGGCTTGTAAGCTCGCCAATCGCTGTATTGCCAAAAATACGAAACGGCAAACGCGAGAATGCGCGCTGGAGCTGCAGTCCATGACAAGACGTCGATCACCGATGATCTGAACAAGCGGATAGAAAATCATCGACATCCCCACCGCTAGATTGAGATAGCAGGCAATAACATGCCATAACGTTAAGCAATATGGAAAATCGATTTCACGATGTCGCCATCGACTTGCTCATTCTTGCGCCATGAACTGTTTTCATTCATGGTGATCCAGCGCCGTTCTTCGGCCCTATAAAACCAATCTTTATCTTGTTGGAAATAGACCTGTACGCCATTGGTTTCCAGGATATTGAGGATTTCATTACCGTGCGAATTGATTTCGTCGAAATCGGTGGTGGCGCGTTGTCCCATCTCGCTATACAAATGATTCAATTCCAGTAGCAGGGAATGCGCTTCCTTGCCCATCGGTACCGCTTTCATGCCGATCCGTTGCGCTTCTTTCAACAAGATCGGATAGCCGTGTGAGGGATATTCCGAATTGAGCACGGTGGCGATGTTTAAGGCGGTTTTTTCGTCGTCAATATGGTGCGACAAGATTTCCTTGCACAACATGATGGACAGCGATTCGGCCCGATCCACCGCGCCGATCACCAGCGGATGGACATATTTGAACAAGTGGCGGTAGGGATTGATGCCTTCTTCGGTATTTTCCTTTTGCCACAGCTTAACGGTACGCGAGAGTTCGTCCAGGCTGACGCTGACCCGGTCGTTATCGCGATCAATAGGCGACAGATCGTGGGTCAAGGAAGTATCGACTGCCGACAAATACGCCATCGGGCCCATCTGGATTTCATTGGCGCCAATTGCCATCATGGTGGCAGCCGAGGCGCAATCGAGCGGCACCAGCGCGATTAACTCATCGCAATATTGGCGCAGCAGGTTGACGATCCGCAGTGACGCCTTGCCGCTGCCGCCGTCGGATTTGATGAACAAGAAAATGCGCTCTTGCTTGCCGATTTTTTCCAATAATTCATGAAACGCCAGCACATCGTTATTGCATACCGTGCCGCGTGGATTGTTCCAGTAAGAAATTAAGGTGCCATTGATCACCTGTTCCAATTTCTCGATGATGGCCTGGGTTTTTTCAAATAAGACCGGCGGCTGCTTGACGACGATTTTGGTTTTGATATCCATGAATTTCCTATCCTAGGTTGGACGATCTGGTCGCCGGTTTATGATTTGTTTGTAGCTTAAAGCTGCGCGTATTGGCAAACCTTGGCACCGGTACCGCGCGCCGGAGCTGGTTGAACAGCTTAAACAAGCGATACTTAACTAAAAAATACTACCCCGTGTATTTTTAAAGCAGCAATGAATCCGTGCGGAGATGGCATGGTTTATCCATATACCCCTCATTATTCATCCAAATAGCGAGTTGAGAAATAAAGAATTTATCTAAACAACGCCACAACTATGCGCGGCGATCACTTGCCACGCGCCATTGGACGCGGCCGACCAAATGCGGGTGAATCGTAAATCAACATCGGAAGGATTGCCGGCGAAGGTGCCCGACAATGCCATCCGCACCGACACGATGGCGACCTCGCCGTGCCACTGGATGCGCTGTTCCGAGGCTACCAATTGATTGACCTTGAGCACGCCGGAGCGGTGCGCGCCCAGATCGTCTTGCTTGCTCATCACGTGGCCGAGGTGATTGGTGAAAATAAGGTCGTCGGCCAACAGCTCGTCCAACACGGCGACATCGGATTGCAGGATTGCGTGCAAAAGTCGTTGTTCCGCCCTGCCAATCAAGACTTCGGCCGTATTTTCAAGCGCGTTTTCAACTGTGTTATTCATCACTGTCCTTTATCAAACTTGCGGTAACGCGAGGCCGTACTACAAAGCCATATTGGATAAAACGGTAGTGGATTGTAAGCCAGACAAGTGGCTGCCTGGCAAGAGGCTGGCGGCAAAATATTGCCTCCTTCCCAGTACTTGAAACTGTCATTCAACTCGTACTTGAGCCACATTTAAAAAATTGCTGCTAATTTCCGCCGAAAGCATTTTCGATAGAATGTATGGCAATATCGGCAATATTCTGTAGTAGCGGCAGCACATCACACATCAATCCAGGGAGCGAACAATGCATATGAGCAAAACCAGACAGTTAGCACATTGGAGCGTCACACTCGTCGTTTTACTGGCCGCCTTGAGCTTTCAAGCGGCACAGGCCGACGACACGCCAAGTAAACCCAAGGTGGTGGTGCTGGCCACCGGCGGCACGATTGCTGGCGCTGGGGCCAGCGCCCTTAATAGTGCAACCTATGTGGCGGCCAAGGTGCCGGTCGATAAATTGATCGCTGGCGTGCCTGAATTAAAAGACGTTGCCGAAGTGCGTGGCGAGCAGGTATTCCAAATCGCCTCAGAAAGTTTTACCAATGAAAAACTGGTACAACTGGCCAAACGTGTCTCGGCCCTGGCCAAGCAAGACGATGTCGATGGCATCGTGATCACGCACGGCACCGATACCGTGGAAGAGACCGCGTTTTTCTTGAATCTGGTAGTGCATACCAGCAAACCTATCGTCTTTGTGGCGTCGATGCGTCCCGGCACCGCGATGTCGGCCGATGGCATGCTCAATCTGTTTAACGCGGTGGTAGTAGCCGGCAGCAAGGACGCCGCTGGTAAAGGCGTATTGGTGGTGATGAACGACACCATCGATTCCGGCCGCGACAGATCGGAA
>JAZKIX010000044.1:84061-86166 GCA_040384645.1 Pseudomonadota bacterium
GAGCGCAGCACGGCGGCTTGGGTCTCCGTCATGATTCCGGCCGCGACGTAGTCAAGCGCATCAATATCAAGACCAATGCTTTCTCCAGCCAATGGGGCTCACTTGGAATGGTGGTCGAAGGCAAAAATTACTGGTTCCGCAGCTTGTCCAAGCTTCATACCAAGGATTCTGAATTCGACATCGACGATATCGACACCTTGCCCGAGGTCCAGATCGTCTATGGCTACGGCAATATGTCGCCGGCCATCGCCAAGGCCGCAGCCGAAGGCGCCAAAGCCATTATCCACGCCGGTACTGGCAATGGCTCGGTCGCCAATTACATGGTCGACACCTTAAAAGAGATCCGCAGCAACGGCACCCTGGTCATCCGTTCATCGCGCGTGGTCGATGGTTTCGTGATACGCAATAGCGAACAGCCGGACGACAAATACGACTGGGTGGTGGCACATGACCTGAACCCGCAAAAAGCAAAAATATTAGCCGCGGTGGCGCTGACGAAAACCAGCGACACCAAGGAATTGCAACGGATTTTTTGGCAATACTAAAGGCATAGGTGATGACGAAGCACACCTGACGACGCCACCGGCCTTAAAAAATACACACCGGTGTATTTTTTAAGGCCCAATAAAACCGCGGGGGAGAATGGGTGTTTTCTAACATACTGCCGTTTTTTGGCCAGTAGGAATGACAACACTGCTTCTAATATGCCAGCTAGATAGCTAACGGAAGTAATACCAGAGCCCGGCCGCAACGGCGATGATCGCCAGACCGAACAGCACTTCGCCAACGGGCACGCGATACGCTTCGTGCCGGTAGACTTCCGCCCCGGAAAATCCCAGCAACGTGCCAACGTTATCCTTAAACAAAAACCCAAGAATTGCAAAGCCACCGCCGCAGTATTTGATCCAGCTTTGCAGATCCATATGCAATTGCGGTCCACGGACGCGAATTGAAAATCCTTTGTCATATAAAAACCAAAGGATTACCGCCAAAATGGCGCCCAGTACACACCCTATCAAGGCATAGGACAAGCGGTCATAAAGCTCTTTAATCACTGCGAAACCCTATTTGAAATATGGAAAGTATGGAATCAACATCCATTTGAATCCGGACAAAACGGCTACTGTGGCATCTATTGCGCAACAGTCCCGCTGACGGCGCTGCGGCTTTTTATCTATGTCAATTTACCGCCGGCGCGCGTGAATATTTCCATGCTCGACCTTGACGGCAAGACTATGCTGCGCGGCGATGTCTTGCAGCACCGTGTCCCATGGCACGCACTCGTAGTTGAATGCACCTGATCCGGTAACTGACGAATCGGCCAGCAGTTTATTTCCCGAAAAGTCAGCTAGCACTTGCAGCGTGGCCTTGACTGACATGTCGGTAAAGCGGAGTGTCAGCTCTTTACCCACGCACTTTTTAGGCGTGGCATGCGTTTGGGCCGGGGCTGCGCTGGAGGCGACATTCGCCGCAGCGCCCTGCGTATTCTTGATGGCGATCTCACGGCCGTTGGCGCATGGGGTGGCTTGATACTCGGTTTTTCCACCGGCCTGGTCGCATTTATATACGGCAGAAAATGCGCTTTGTTGGAACAGCGCCAGCAAAAACAAGAGTACGAGACGATTCATATGAAAGCGCTTTCTGACTAAGGTTGGTTGAAGGTCTATCGTGTAACGCAATTGCGGCAGGTTGCGATTGTCGGCAGTACCGGTCCACATACGCGCCGATTCGGTTGAAAAATCAGGAACCGGGCCCTGCGGCTCCTGCTGATCCATTAAACTTCGACTGCGAACGGTACGCTATTTGGCCGTGAATTTAACTTCCAGTCTGCCACCGTGTTGCGCAGTTGCAAGTGTCGTGTTTTTTCTTGTTTTGCACATCATTTTTTATCGGGGCTTTCGTATGAACCTGGCAGACGCTTTTCATCAGACAGTGCATGGCGCCGAGGGCGGTTGTGAAGCGCTCGCGCTGCGGATGGGAATGTCTGCCGCCATCTTGCGCAATAAGGCTAACCCAAATGCCAGCGCAAACAAACCCATGCTCGACGACGCCGACCGCATCATGGAACTCACCAGCGACTATCGGATCTTGCATGCGATGGCGGC
>JAZKIX010000044.1:86176-101893 GCA_040384645.1 Pseudomonadota bacterium
CCATTTATGCATCCTGATTGATACAAGCATCACACCATCGGATATGGCCGTGCTGGAACTCATTACCCAAATCTGGTCGACCAATGGCGATGTCGGTGCCGAGGTGAATAAAACGCTGGCCGATGGTCGCGTTGAGGCGCAAGAAGTGGTGAAAGTACGCGCCGCAATTTACCGTGCGCAAAAAGCCATGTTCGAAATGGTGGCGCGGCTGGACGGAATGTCGGAAAAAGCCCCTTCTACTCTTGACCGTTAATTCATAAAGCAAGCTGCAAATCATTCGCCCACTTCGAAGAGACAACTGGCCAGAGCGTTCTTGATCTGTGAGTGCCGAGCGCCGAGCGATAAGTAGCTAAAAGTGAGCCTTAATAACAAAAATATACTCCGGCATGTATATTTAAAGGCCCAACAAAGACGTGCGGATTAATGGGTATTTTTACCTATACCCCCATATTTCCTGCAATAACCGAGACCACCATCAAGCCTGCGCGCTGCCCGATCACGACGTTTGGATTGGGGAACAGGATATATTCCACCGCTTCCCGCACCGCATAGAGATGGGCGCCATCTTGTGCGATCAGGGTGCCACGTGACAGTGGCGTGAAATTCCAGATGTCGGCATTGCACTTCATGGCGAAGGCATCGCTTAACTTCATGATTTGTTGCGTCACTCTAAAACGCTGGGGTTGATTAAATCGAACTCCCGAGCCGCCTGGATCGCTGCAGAGCAGACGCATCAAGGCCCTACGCATCGGCGCCAGCTGGTTTAAGTTGTTTTGGCCAATCTGTCCCAGTTCGACCGTCGCGCTACTGGCGCCGCAATGGCTGGCGGTAAAGCTGCTAAAGGTCGCGGCATTGGTCGGGTTGAGAATGATGGCATCCACTGCGGCCTGACCTAGCCAGCTGCAGAGTGCATCGAACGCAGCTTGTTCAATGGTCGTCGGCACTATGGCAAAGGTGGCGATGTGGGACGGCCGGATAGTGCTATGCAGATCGAGATGCCACGCTTGGCCGCCGGAGATGGCACACTCGGCGAAAAAATCCTGGGCAGCTTGCATGATCTGATCCGCCCTGCCCGCCTCTTGCGCCTGTCCCAGATCACCGCGCTCTTGGCTGAACATGCGGTTCAAGTCGGCGTCCACATAACGCCGGCCTTGCACAATAGCGGCCGGATTGCCAACGATCAGCAGCAAGTCGGCTGCCAACAAGGTCGGCGTGTGGGCTAACTGCTCTAGCAACTGGTTGAGTAATTGCTGGAGCATTTCAATCGGACCGGTTTCATCGCCGTGGACGCCGACTGAAATCAAGACGCGTTTTGTAAGATTCGCTGGCGTACTTTTCGCGCTTGGGTGAATTTGCATCATGCCGGTGGCGGGCTGTTGCACCGCCAAGCCCGCAGCAAGGAAGCGCTCGGCGTAAAAACTGAAATCACCCTGCGCCAAGGCTTGCAGGGCTACGTTGCTTTCGACTGTCGAAGCAGGAATTGGCAAATTCGGCAAATCCGGCAAATCCGGCAAATTCATGACACCATTCCCGGCAATATTTTTGCCAAGCCTTGTGCCGCATCATTCACGGCCTCCGTAAACAACCAGACTTGTAGCAAAGCTTGCTCCAGATTATCCACCGCGCTATTTGACTTGGCCTGCGGCAAGCCGGATTCATTCAGCATCCTGGTCAATGCTAGCGATTGATCTTGTGACGACAAATCCTGTCCGATCATCGTTTGCATAAATCGGTGCAACAAATCCTGCTGCGCCCGTCCCAGCGTTTGCCGCGCAAAATCACGCAAGGCGGCTTGCGCCGAATCGCGCGCGGGCAGCTTTAACCCTTGTTCCAGCACATCGATGCCGGCTTGACGATGTAATTGCATGCCGAGTGCGAGCAATTGCAATAGATCCATATTTACCGGGCGTGCCACCGCCAGCGAGGTAAATACGAAGCCGGCCAAGGTTTCGATGGCATCGAGCGCCTTGATCGCTTGCAGGCACGGAACCGGCAAGGAAACAGATAAAAAGGACGACAAAAATGCCGGCTCTTGCGATGCAGGAAATAGCTGGCTCAGCGTCTCGGCGCGGCTAAACAGAGAAGCCAGCGCTGCCGATTGCGCACTATCGGCCAGCGCTGCCGGCGCGGCCAGCACCGCATCGATCAGGCTGCCTTGCAAAGCCCGGCAGCGGGTATCGACCTCTAGGGCAAGGGTGCGCGGCATCGACAGGGCGTGGGCATCCAGCACTTGCAAGATGGGCGCCAGTTGCAGCACCCAGCAGGCGTGGGCCCAGGCGTTGAGCACATCGGTTTCGCTGCATTGGTGGCTCTGCGCCAGCGCCGCGATCAGGCAAGGGCCGCAACGATTGACAGCTTCGTTGGCTAGCACGGTTGCAAGAATCGGCTGCGCCAAAGGATGCGCCAATACGTCACGGCCGGCGGCCAGCGCGGCGGGGAAATACGGCGTCAGCAAGGAACGTGCCCACGGTTGTGCCAGCAAGTCTTGCGCCGCCAGCACGCGCTTGAAGCGGTTCTTGGCATGGGCGATCACGACCGCCAGTTCGGGCGCGACCAAACCTTGGCCGAGACTGGCGCGTTCACGAAATTGCGCCGGCGTCGGCAACTGTTCTTGCTCGCGCGAGACAATGCCTTCGGCTTCCAGATTGGTGATCAGGGCGGCATAAGCGGCACGAAACTCGGGATCGGATTGGGCCTGCACTTCACGTGCCAACAGATGGGTTTGCAACGCATTGTCGCGTAGTACCAAGGCGACAATTTCGGGCGTCATGTCGACCAGGATGCGATTGCGTCCGGCCTCGTCCAGCATACCGGCCCTGACTTCGGTATCGAGCCAGATTTTGGCATTGACTTCATGATCCGAGCAATCGACGCCGGCGGAATTGTCGATAGCATCACTGAATATCCGGCCGCCTTGCAAGGCAAACTCAATCCGCCCGGCCTGCGTCACGCCGAGATTGCCGCCTTCGGCCACGATCCGGCAACGCAAGGTTTTGGCATCGACCCGCAGCGCGTCGTTGGCGCGGTCCTTTACTTGTTCATGGGTTTCCGAGGATGCCTTGATATAAGTGCCGACGCCGCCGTTGTAGAGCAAATCGACCGGCGCTTGCAGGATACGCCGGATCAATTGATCTGGCGTCATACTCTCGGCCTCGATGCCGAGCGCCTGCCGCGCTTGTGGCGATAGCGCAATCGTGCGTGCGCTACGCGGCCAGACCCCACCGCCAGACGAAATAAGTTGCTGGTCGTAGTCATCCCACGACGAGCGCGGCAGACCGAACAGGCGTACCCGCTCCACCAGCGCGGCGCTGGGATCGGGCCTCGGATCGATAAAGATATGGCGGTGATCGAAAGCGGCCAGCAATTGCAGCTGACTGCCGACGATCATGCCATTGCCAAACACGTCGCCCGACATATCGCCAATACCGGCGACGGTGATGGCCTGGTTGCCTGTTTGGATACCGATGGCAAGGTCGATTTCATAACAATGGCGCTTGATTGCTTCCCAAGCGCCACGTGCCGTAATGCCGAGTTTTTTATGGTCGTAACCTTGGCTGCCGCCGGAGGCAAAAGCGTCGCCCAGCCAAAAGCCGCGCTGCAAGGCGATGCTATTGGCAATGTCGGAAAAAGTAGCGGTGCCCTTGTCGGCTGCCACCACCAGATAGGGATCGGGCTGATCGTATAGCACCATCTCGGCCGGCACATCGATGGCGCCATCGACGCGGTTATCGCTGATCGCGAGCAAGGCAGCGATGAATAGTCGGTAAACTGCTTCGCCCTCGGCGGCAATGACTTCTCGGCTGGCGCCTTTGGGCAACATCTTGCAGACAAAACCGCCCTTGGCGCCGACCGGCACGATCACGGCGTTCTTGACCATTTGCGCCTTCATCAGGCCCAACACTTCGGTGCGGTAATCTTCCATCCGGTCCGACCAGCGCAAGCCGCCGCGTGCGACCGGCCCGCCGCGTAAATGCACGCCTTCGAAACGGCGCGCAAAGACAAAAATCTCGCGATACGGGCGTGGCTCCGGCAACCAGGCCAAAGCACTGCTATCGAATTTAAAGACGATGGCTTGACTATTGGCTGCGCAGTGTTTGTCATCCGGCTGGAAATACGAGGTACGCACTGTGGCCAGCATCAGGTCGGCTACGTTGCGCAGGATTTCTTCGGTATCGGCATGCTCAATATCGATCAGGTGGACTTTGAAATCTTGCAGCGCCACGCTGCCGGCCGCGTTTTGGATGGCGCTCAGGCGTGGGTTGAAACGCAACAAAAATGCATCGATCAGCATTCGTACCGGCTGCGGCTTTTTGCGCAAGCAGTCTGCAACATAACGGACTGAAAACCGGCTGCCGGCCTGACGCCAGTAGCCGAGATAGGCGCGCAATAGCTGCACTTCGCGGACGTGCAAGGCCGCTTCCAACACGAGCCCATTCAAGCGGCCATCTTCGGCTTCATCGTTAAATAGTTGCTCGAATAATTCTTCCGCCAAAGCCGCAATGGGCGGCTGTGCCAGCCGCGCGGCGCTGCCAGCGTCGAGGCTCAGGCAGGTGACGAAAGAACGAGTCCCTTCACTCACGACAATGGCATTGGTGCGCTCGCGGTGGATTGCAACGCCGGCATGATCTAACGGCGGCAATAAGCGCGCCAGCGACGGTACGCTATCGGCGCAGCATAATCGCAGGGTTGCCTGGCCGTCGCTGCCGCTCTCGACGCGTACTTTGATGCGCTGCTGGCCTTGAATACGCAGCAAACAAAGCAAGTCACGGAATGCCACCGGGGCCGAGGTAGCGGCCACATAATCGGGCGGCAAGCTGGCTGCCAGCCTCTGCAAATCATGGCGCAATTGCCGGGCCGGGCCTTGATTGGGCATGGCATCGACCAACTGCTCGAAAGCATCGTGCCAACCGTCCAGCACTTGCAGCAAAGGCGCTGCGATATCGGACGCCAGATCGAGCGGATAGCGCGCTGCCTTGGCGATCAGGTACAGGCGCGCCAGCGGCCCGTTGGCAACCAGCGCATGCGAGCGCACCTCGCTGGCGCCGGAACTGGTCTGTAGCGCTTGTGCCAAGGCATCGGCCACGCTGGCGCTATAACGTTCCCTCGGCAGATAGAGCAAGACGTTGAGGTGGCGCCGATACACGTCGCGCCGTGCAAACACTTTGCTGCGCGGTGTTTTGTATAAAGACACCACTGCGCCGCAGACTTGCGCCAGCCAGGCCGGTTCCGCTTCCCATACTTCGGTACGCGGCAGCGATTGCAAAATCTCGCGGAATTTTTCAGCGCGAAAGCCATCGGGGCGTACTTGTGCCAATTGCAATACGCTGGCAATCCGGCCGCGTACAAAGGGTAAATCGACCAATGCTGTGGCCTCCGCGGCGGCACTAAACAAGCCAACAAAGCAATGCTCACCCAGTATCGCACCGTGTTCATCCCGTTCTCGCACGCCGATGAAATCAAGTAGCTGATCGCGATGCAAGCTGCTGCTGACGTCGGCTTTGACCACCGACAGGTCGTCGGCACGCGCCGCCAGCGTCTCCAGATCGCCCGGGATGCCGGCCAGACTGGTGCCGTAGAGCGGATGATCGGTGTCTTGCAAGATGCCGATCCGGCTCTGCAGATCTCTAGCCAATTCGCGCTGACCGGAAACCACGCGATAATAGGCATAACCGAACAACTCAAAGCCACCCGCGCCAGCCCAACGCAAGAATTCAGCCAGCTCTTTGCCTTCGGCATCGCGCGCTGCCACAGCGTTTGCAACCTGATATAGCTGCTGCGCCAAGGCCAATGCATCGCGATGCACTACGGCGGCATCGGCCGCGACTTGTTGCAATTGCGTGCTTAGAACTGCCAATTCTTGTGGATGTAATTCGGCTGTCAGCAGGCACAAGACAAACGATTCGCGCGGCAATTGATGGTCGGTATTTTCAACAGTATTAGCGTTAATACCAACCCGCTCCACCATGCCGCCGGGTGACCGCTGCAGTGCCAATACCGCATTCAATACCGCACGCGAAACGTGGCGCTGCCGTGCCAGCGCCATGATGACGGAATCAACCAAAAACGGCATATCGGCATTCACGATCAGCAAGGCCGTGGCATTGCCGCCGCGACCGTCGGCATACGGCACTGCCGCAATCTGGCAAGCATGCGCGGGGCGCCAGGCCAGTTGCGAAAAACTCGGCCACAAGGACGACGCGAGCATTTCTGCATTGCAGCCGGCAAAATCGTCATCGTCCAGCGCCGCCAGCCAAGCCTTGATGACCGCCAGCGTTTGCTCGCTTGCCGCCGGTTCGGTCGCACCGGATGCGCTGACGATCAAGTCCAGTGTTTGGCGGCGCATGTCGCTGGCGGGAGAACTGTCTTCGCTCATATTGGACTCCGGTTTCTTCAAGCTAAATTGTCAGTGCAATTGATACAAACCCGGCAAGCCTAAAATTTCGCTCAAACTTTCCAAAGCGGTAGCAATCTCTAGCGCCAAGGCTGGATCAGCCAAATCTTGCAGTGCCAAGCGGTCGCGATAGTGACGCTCAACCCAGGCCACCAAGCGCTGGTATAAAGCCTCTGTAAAGATAATTCCCGGATGCATTGCCTGCGCTTGCTCTGCCGTCAATACCACGCGCAAACGCAGGCAAGCTGGGCCGCCGCCATTGCGCATGCTTTGATGCAAGTCGAATTGCATCAATTCGTCAACCGGGCCGCCGCTGCTGCTGCTCAAGTCTTGCAAATAGCGCGCAACTGCTTGGTTGTTTTGGCATTCCTGCGGTACCAGCAAGAGCATCTTGCCGTCCGGTTTGGTCAAGAGCTGGCTATTGAATATATAGCTCTGTACGGCGTCGGCCACGGATATTTCTGCGCTGGTGACACGCAGCGGAATGAGGGTCGCGCCCAGTTTTTCCATCGCGCTGCCGATATCGGCCAGCGCTTTTTTTTCATTTAAAAAGGCTTGCTCGTGATATAGCAAGACGTTACCGTTACCGACCGCAATCACGTCGTTATGAAACACACCCTGATCGATCACGCCGGGGTTTTGCTGGATAAATAGCGTGCGCTCTGGCTGTAAGCCATGCAATCGTGTGATGGCTTGACTGGCTTCCAGTGTCTGCCGTGCCGGAAAACGTGCCGGGCCCGGCGCGGCATCATCCATGGCACGCCGACCGTAGACAAACAATTCGACCCCGTTTGCACTGTAAGTAGCCGCAAGCCGGCTATGGTTGGCCGCGCCTTCATCGCCCAGGGCGGGACTCGATGGCAAGGCGTCATGTACCGCGAAATGCCGGGTGTCGGCGAAGATGGCACGCAAGCTGCGCACGCTTTGCACATGCTCGTTGGCACGATGTAATTTATTATTCAGATTGGCTACCGTAAAGTGGCAGCGCCCATCTGCGCAATCAAATCCGGGGCTGACGGTAGCAGCATTGGCGCACCACATCGGCGCCGCCGAATAGGCCGCAGCCAACATGGTTGGCGCGTCCCTGGCGGCACGCGCCAGCACGGCAGCATCGGAACCGCTAAAGCCGATATCGTGCAATAGCTTGAAGTCCGGACGCGGATGCGGCGGCAACAGCGCTTGCGCAAAACCACGCGCTGCCAGAGCGCGCATCTTTGCCAGGCCTTGCAAAGCCGCCTGACGCGGATTGGCCAGCGTGCCGGCATTGCCCGACGAGGCGACATTGCCAAACGACAGGCCGGCGTAGTTATGGGACGGCCCGACCAAACCATCAAAATTAAATTCACGTGCAGTTTGCATGGTGCTCCTGCCTTGGGCTGAATCAATTTACAACATGAGTCCCGGTGACAATTGTGCAGGCATCTCCAAGGCCTGGTTCTGTATCGACGCCACCGGATAGGCGCAATAATCGGCAGCGTAATAGGCGCTGGGACGATGGTTGCCCGATTGCCCGACACCACCAAAGGGCGCGCTACTGGCCGCGCCGGTGGTGGGCCGATTCCAGTTGACAACCCCGGCCCGCACTGACTGCGAAAACTGCTGCCACAGCGCGGCATCGTGGCTCAACAAGGCGGCGGCCAACCCAAACTTGGTGGCGTTGGCACAGGCGATAGCCGCTTCGAAAGTCGGTATCCTGATCACTTGCAATAGCGGCCCGAACCATTCTTCATCCGGAATTCCGGCGGCAGCGGTGACATCGATAATGCCGGCTGATACAAAACCGCTGCCTTCATGCAAATGCCGCATTTTCAATAATGCCGTACCACCGTGGTCCAATAAGCCGTCGTAAGCCGCCAGCAGTTTTTCAGCTGCCTGCAGCGACACTAGCGGCCCCATGAAAGGCGCTGGCGACTGGTCGAAACGGCCAATGCGCAATTGCGCTGCAACCTCGACCAGGCGTGCAATAAATCGCTGGCCGGCGGCTGTATCGTCGACGATCAGGCGGCGTGCGCAGGTACAGCGCTGGCCGGCGCTAGCAAAGGCAGACAGCAGCGCATGATGCACCGCTGCATCGAGTTCGGCGGCGCCGATATGCCATGCCACCAGCGCATTATTGCCGCCCATTTCCAACGCCAGCATCTTGTCCGGCCGGCCGGCAAACTGGCGATGCAACTGCACCCCGGTCTGGTAGCTGCCAGTAAATAAAATGCCGTCAAGCTGCGGATTGCGTGCCAACGCAATCCCGGTATCGCGTCCGCCATTGAGCAGGTTGAGTACGCCTGCCGGCACGCCAGCGCGCTGCCACAAGGCGACCGTTTTAATCGCAGTCTGCGGTGCATATTCACTCGGCTTGAAGACGATGCTATTGCCGGCAATCAGGGCTGGCACGATGTGGCCGTTGGGTAAATGTCCGGGGAAATTATAGGGGCCGAAAACCGCAAACACGCCATGGGGCCGATGTCGCAATACCGACTCGCCATCGGCCACCTTGGTGCTGACGTGACCGGTTCGCGCGTGATATGCCTGGACTGAAATATCGACTTTATTGATCATGGAAGTGACTTCGCTACGCGCTTCCCACAGAGGCTTGCCGACTTCTAGTGCGATCAGGTGTGCCAGTGCTTCGGCATCTTCCTTCAATAAATCGCGAAAGCGCAGGCATAGGTCGATGCGTTGTTCCAGCGCGGTAGCGGCCCAGATCGGAAAACTGTCGCGGGCGGCTTGGCAAGCCAGTTCGACCTCTACTTCGCTGGGCGCGGTGCCGGACCAAAGTTGCATACCGTTCGACGGATCGACGGTGTGCCATGCGGCGCCGCTGCCTTTGATCCATTGGCCATTGAGATAATGGCTAAACATGGCTGGCATCCTTTGCAATCGAACTTAAAGGCATAGTGCGTACCGCGAGCTGCGGTTCACATTTCAACAATTGTTGCTCTTGCCCGGATAAGTGGATGGCGACGCCACTGGATTGGCGTTGCGGTGGAGAAGATGTCACAAGCACCCGAAAATTGTGCAAATCAGTATTCGAGACCAGGTGCATCGGCGCGCGGTCAACCACCTGTTGAGCCGGCCCGGTTTCGACCGTCGCCAATACGCTCTCGCGCACGGCACGCAAGGCACTGACCCGCGCTTGCAGTACCGGGCCAGCGTCGAAAATATCGACATATCCCTCAAAATGCATACCTTCCTGTTCCAGCAAACGGCGTGCCGGTGCGGTGTTGACGTGAACCTTGCCGATCACGGCCTGCGCTACCGGCGGCAGATAGGCGATATACATGGGCTGGGTCGGCATCAGCTCGGCGATAAAGGATTTTTTGCCGAGGCTGGTCAAATCGTCGGCGTGGCTGAAATCCATCTTAAAAAAATGGCGTGCCAGATTATCGTAAAACGGCGAATGGCCATCGTCGCTTTGATAACCACGCATCTCGGCGATGATGCGCTCGGCGAATAAATGCGGGAATTGTGCGATGAATAAAAAGCGGCTTTTCGAAAGCAACTTGCCGTAGTAACCGCCGCGAAAATCGGGATGCAAAATCAGCGAACATAATTCGCTGTTGCCAGTCAGGTCATTGCACAGGGTCAGCGTTTCCATCCGCGTAAAAATCTGCAATTCGCGGCTGGAATGCACCATGGTGCCGATCCGGTAGTTGTAAAACGGGTCTTCCAGTCCGACCGCAGACTTGATGGCGCATACGCCGACCACGCGGCCAGATTGCGGCACTTCCATCACGAACAGATAATCGCGCTGTAATGGCGGAATCGATTCCGCAAACGAAGCGCAAGCACGCTCGATGCGGGCCGACAACATCTTGCAATCGGGTTTCAAGCTAGTCATCCCCGACCCGACCTGTCCGGCCAGCACCATCAAGGCATCCAGATCGGTCTCTTTGATTGCGCGTACGACTACCATGGCAGCCTCACTTTCGCAAAGTTTTACACACATACGAGTCTATCGTAATCCTGTTTGACGATCTGCGATAGCACTTGCGGGGGCGATTGACAATATGCTTGCTGCACCTGTCCGGCCGCCCAAATGAAGGTCGTAAGGAAGCTGCGATTAGCTTTGACAGCTTGATCGATGACTCTTTTAGTCCATCATAAATTGGGGGGTATAGATAAAAACAATACCTCTCCCGCGCGTTTTTATTGCGCGTTTTAAAATACAACCGGGAGTATATTTAGACCATCGAAAGCTCGAAAAATGCCATTTCGACTTTTCGCCGAGCAATAACTGGTAAATACTTGTATTGAGGGAATACGATTTTTTTGACGCCGTGGTGTTTGACAGGCATGTAGACAATGCGTCTTTAGGCAAAATTTACCTAAAACTGTGGAGCAACTGAGGCGAAAAAACTTAATATCAAACAAAAATCAGCTCACTCATTCGTCGAGTGAGCTGAATCGGCTACCGCTTATTTTTTACCGTCGCGTTTGGCGCGGCGTTCTATTTCATTTTTGGCATCGGCCAAGGCCGCTTTGATGCTTTTTCCTTCGTCCAATACTTTAGCCAGCTCGTCGGTCACAATCGTGGTTGCTATCGGATCGTATTTATCGACGGCAATCGACTGCGTATGCAAAGCTGCATTACGCCATAAAGGACGCGCTTTTTGGCCGCCAAGATATTCAATCGGCTGTTGGAAAAACGGATCGCTTTGGGCTTCCAACAAAGCAGGGAACGCATTGACTGCCACGAAGGAATTGATTTGCGAACGCTTACGTAAGGTCATGAATTTAATGAACTTCCATGCCAGAGACTTGTGTTTTGACATTTTTGGAATGCCGTAGAAAGAACCGCCCCAGGAACCAAAAGCCCCGCCCGGCAAATCTGCGGCGCGCCACAATCCTTTGGAATCCGGCGCCAGCCAGCTTGACATATGCTGCCCCAGCCACGCGCCGGTCATGATGCTGGCAAAAGAACCTTGCTTAAAGCCTTCGGTCCATTCCGGTGACCATGCTGGTATCTTTTGATCCAAACCGGCGTCGCGTACAGTCTTGGCCAGTTCAAACGCTCTCACAAAACGCGGGCCTTCTACCAGCACATTCTTATCCTTATCGAAGTACAGTCCGTCACCGTCTTTCAAACCGCTTCGGATATAAATCGACATAATTTCGTTGGCATGCGGCAACAGCAAGATGCCTGTTTTAGCCTTGATAGTTTTACCGGCCTGAATGTAGGATTCCCATGATTTGGTCAGCGCGGATTCAGAAACCCCGGCCTTGTCGAGAATATCTTTTCGATAAAACAAGGTTCCAGGACCGATGTCGGCCGGCATTGCAACTAACTCGCCAGTATGGCTAGTCGCTTGCGGGAAGGTGAAGGAAACAAAATTATGCTGATAAAAACGGGCGTTGTAAGGCGATCGGGATAAATCCTCCAAGCCATTCAACTCAGCAAAACCACCGATAAAACCAAATTCAATACCCATCACGTCGGGTAAACCATTACCCGAGACTAAGGCGTTTTTCATCGTGGTGTGATGCTCACCAATTTTCTCCGACACGATTTTAATATCGACGTCGGGGTAAAGTTTTTTCCATTCAGGAATCGCCGCCGTCACGGCTTTATCAAAATCTGGAAATGAAGCTACGGTCAAAGTCGTGGCGGCATGTACTGCCAGACTGATGCCGAGCAAGGAAGTACCGATTAAAACTTTCGCAATTTTTTTCACAAGCGTCCCCTCTATTTTAAATATGTCGTCACCGATATCTTCGATGTTAGATTACTGCCAAGCCAAGACTACCTGCCTCTTTCAAATTCAAAATAATTTTCATATCAGTTTGTATTAATCGAGCTGTAACACCGGCAAAAATGCGATCAACTTGCGATGTAGATACCGCAATGGTCGCCATTAAAACCACCAAAGCGCCTTGAAACCAGGCTTAATCTAGCCTATTTTCTTGTACTTCAAGCCGCGCGTTCTTCCTCTAAATCTGGTTTTTCAACGGTAAATAAACCAACAATTTCTGCAAGCTTACTGGCCTCGCCTTTCAACGACACTGCAGCGGCACTGACTTCTTCAACCAAGGCCGCATTGTGTTGAGACATGGTATCCATTTGGCTAACAGCTTCATTTATTTGCTCTATCCCCAAGGTCTGCTCCTGGCTGGCGCCAGTGATCTCGGTCATGATGTCTGTGACATGGCGAATACTGATGACGATTTCGTCCATGGTGGCACCTGCCTGCTCGACTAAGCGGCTACCCGCATTCACCTTATTGACCGAATCGCCAATCAAGATCTTGATGTCTTTCGCAGCACCGGCAGAACGCTGGGCCAAATTCCTTACTTCCGCTGCGACCACGGCAAAACCGCGACCTTGTTCACCAGCCCTTGCGGCTTCCACCGCGGCGTTCAATGCCAAGATATTGGTTTGAAATGCAATGCTGTCAATCACGTCGATAATGTCGACAATTTTTTTGGCAGAATCATTGATCGAAGCCATTGTTGTTACTACCTGGGCCACCACAGCACCACCTTTTACCGCGACTTCTGAGGCAGAAACCGAAAGTTTGTTCGCCTCGATAGCGTTTTCCGCATTTTGTTTTACGGTACTGGTCAATTCCTCCATGGAAGCGGCAGTTTCTTCCAATGAGCTGGCTTGCGCTTCAGTCCGACCGGACAAATCCAGATTGCCAGACGCAATCTGTGCCGATGCGGTGGCCACGGCATCGGTACTGGTTCGCACCTTGCCGACCATATTGACGAGACTTTCATTCATCAACTTTAAAGCAGCAAGCAATTGACCGGTTTCATCTTTCGTCGTGTGTTCGATCTGACTAGTGAGATTGCCGGCAGCGACTGCCTGCGCCACAATAACTGCATTTTTCATCGGCACAGTGATGGAACGGGTTACCAGCCACGCACTGAATACGGAAAATAATATTGCAAACGACGCTGCGCCAAGTATGAGAGAAACACCTCCGTTCACCAGGCGGTCGATCGCTTTGCCGGTGGCGACCATCTCTTCCAGCGATGCTTGTTGCAATCCCTCGAAGGCCTTGTTGATTTTTTTATCGAGGCCTCCCACATTCTTATCAGCGCTCAGGATTTTTTCAAGCTCTCCATTTGATAATCCTTGGCTCCGTAAGTCTTTGAATTGGGTGTTTGCATCGTTATATATACTGCCGCTTTTTTGAATTTCTTCAATCAACAGCTTTTCTTTTGCGTTCAAACTGCCAATTTTGCTGTAAGCGTTTATGGCCGCATTTAGGCCTTCAATATCAGTAGTCAACTTGGCGTCAAAACCACCGCCCTGCATCAAATTGCCACGAAAGTCGGCAAGGACATCATTGAATTTAATACTGCCCTGAACAGAAAAATCTTTTTTCTTAACCGACACATCGGAAAACGTGCGCCATTTTGCCGCCACGTCAGTCAGAGCCCGGAGAGAACTGAAGCCGAGAATCGCCGTTATTAGCGTCACCAAACCAAAAGTGACGCCAAGCCGAATCCCGATTTTCAAATCACTAATTCGCATATTTCCTCCGTTTTCGTACTTTTGCGCTTTTTATCCTGACTTAAAATAAATCGAACTAAAGCCTACTTCTTATTCCTTGGTGGAAATATTTTATTCAGAATACCGTGATTCGTTTCGTCGTGCAATGACGTAGATGGCGTTACTCATACTTATGTGGATAGTTTGCATTCTTTGACAATTTCTACTGCCAATCAACTTAATGCATGAGTGATGATTACACACTTCTGCCACATTTTTATGCATTTTAGATTTACTAATTTCACGTTTGTGAGGACACCACTCACAAATAAGAAATTAGCCGGACATCGTTACAGAAAAAACGATTGAAACACTAGTTTCGGTGATCCGGCCCGCATAAATAAGGCGAACCGGAGCCATCCCTGAGGCAAAATCGATAAATCTTGCTGCAATTGAAGAAGTCAATTTTGGTCAGTCCTTGAACGAACTGACCGGATGGAAAATCAATGACCGCGAATGGTCTGACCGTTCTTGCCAAACAACATTGCATTGTTCGTATTCGGTCGGATACCAACGATACTGCCCGCTTTCAATGACGCGTCATGGCCATGACGTTTAATGGCAACCGTGCTTTTTGTGCCAACCAACGTGCCGTAGACAATTTCTGAATCGCCCAAATGCTCAAGCAGATCGACTCGCACCTTGAAACCTTGGTCGGGCGAAACGAATTGGATGTCTTCCGGCCGGATGCCAAGCATAATTTCTTCGTTTGCCGTAATCGTATTGAGCGAACTTGGCAAGTGAAGGGCATTGCCCCCGGACACTTCCAAGGTCAACCCATCCGAACCGGACCTGGTCGCGTTACATGGAACGAAATTCATTTTAGGCGAACCGAGGAAGCCAGCAACGAACTGGTTGTCAGGATTACGATACAGTTCCAAAGGTGCGCCGACCTGCTCCATATGACCTTTGTTGAAAACGGCGATGCGTTCTCCTAACGTCATCGCTTCGACTTGATCATGGGTAACGTAGATCATGGTCGTGCCCAGCTCTTCGTGCAACTTGGACAGTTCGATACGCATCTGTACCCGCAATGATGCATCCAGATTTGAGAGCGGTTCATCGAACAAAAATACTTTTGGCTTACGCACAATCGCACGACCGATGGCAACGCGTTGACGTTCACCGCCAGACAGGGCCTTCGGCTTACGGTCGAGCAAATGGGTAATCTGCAAAATTTCTGCGACATCACCTACCGCTGTACGAATTTTGTCGCTTGAGGTGCCTGCCAATTTCAAGGCAAAGCCCATATTTTGAGCCACTGTCATATGTGGGTACAAAGCATAACTTTGAAATACCATCGCCACACCGCGATTTGCAGGAGGGACGTCATTGACCAACTCGCCCCCGATGCGCAGCTCGCCTGAAGTAATGTCTTCCAAGCCTGCGATCATCCGCAATAGTGTCGACTTGCCGCAACCTGATGGACCGACGAACACGATAAATTCGCCATCTGCCACTTCAAGATCCAAGCCTTTGATGATTTGCGTGTCTGCTGTGTACGATTTTTGTATGCCACGCAATGATAGATTTGCCATATATTTCTCCTGATGTAATTAACGGGCGGATTGGTTTGCGATAAAGTCGCGATACCAGTAGCCACTTTTTTTAACAGTTCTCTTTTGCGTCGCGTAGTCTACGTAGACGATGCCAAAACGCTTCGAGTATCCCGAATTCCATTCATAGTTATCCATCAGGCTCCAATAGAAATAACCCCGAACGTCAACACCCTGTTCGATTGCTTTTGACAGCGCCTCAAAGTGAAGGCGGACATATTCGATGCGCGCCTCATCGTTGATTTCGCCATCGACTACGCTGTCGGTATTCGCCA
>JAZKIX010000045.1:0-4485 GCA_040384645.1 Pseudomonadota bacterium
CGAACGCGTCAAAGAATCGCGCATCGTCGATTTCCACCAGGCGATGGGCTGGCTGCGCGACGAAGCCGAACGCGGCGTATCCAAACAGCGCTACAAAGGTCTGGGCGAAATGAATCCCATGCAGTTATGGGAAACCACCATGGACCCCACCGTGCGCCGTTTGCTGAAAGTGCAGATTGAAGATGCGATTGCGGCGGATCAGATTTTTACCACGCTGATGGGTGATGATGTCGAACCGCGTAGGGCGTTTATTGAAAGTAATGCGTTACGGGCGGGAAATATTGATATTTGATTTTGTGGAGTGCAACAGAAGTAAAAACTGTGCCAAGTTACCCAAAAATACTTTTTCGGTCACAAACAGGTGTTGCTTTGGTTCCAACCGGACCTAGACTTAATATAGGCTCTTTGCGAGTCTAAGTTCGCGTTGTGGGTTTAGTTTATTAACCATCTCTTTCATTAAACGTTGATCATCTAAAGTCGCATTATTGCGTGGATTTATTCCCCATTGTTGGACGTAAATGTACGCTCTTCTGTCTTTTGTAGTTGCAATACATGAAAGGCGCAACAATGCTCCAATTATTCTTGAATCTTGATTAAGAAATTTCTGTTGCCATACGTATGCATGGTCTCTGATGTAGTTATCGACTATATGGTTGGTGTAAGGTCCAATTTCTGATTCGACCGCAACCTCCAAAATATATTTTGGTGGCGGGGGCGTAACGAGCTTGGAAATATCTAAGGCGATGATTCCGCGCTGTCCGGTTTGTGGGTGCATTTCGAGCGTGCGCTGAAGTTGTTTGCATGCTTTGCTGATGTTTGGCAATACCTGACCTTCAGCACTTAGTCGTTTGCATTCGATCCAAAAGTTTTTACCCAACATCTTAAAACCCGTGTCGGAAGGCGCATTTAGTATTGCTGTCACGTTCATTGATGGGTTGTGCACTTTTGCAGCTGTAACAGCTTCAAACAGAAAATTTCGTGGGCCAGTCGATGTGCTTGTCTCGCTTGCTAGTTGACTTGGCCCGGCAACTGCCTTTCTCAGCTTTGCTATTAAGCCAGACAGATTTGCTGGTTTTTCTTCTTTGAACGCTGCATAGATATCAACGAAGGCAGGAACCTCGAATGCCATTGATGTGACATTTGCATGCATGTCTGAGTCGGCCAATTGTTCCTGCTCACGATTTAACAACGCGACCCAACTCCGCGCTGCATTTTTGTATTCTGCTAGCCTGCCTTTCGAAATGTCGATGCCGAGCGACTGCATCCATTGAAGGGCCATCTCAAAATTGACGAGGAATTCAGCATTCGAAATTTTGGGAATTTTAAGATCGGTCATATTAATTTCTAGAACTGTCGCAGTTTGTTATGGTACATACCTTGTAGCGCGATTCGCGGTATGTGCGCAAATGTAAACACGTATTGAGGTCACACATGTACACGTATTGAGGTTAGGTCAAACATTCCAACATTTTTTAGATCCAAAGTCGCACGTCCCTCTCAGGAGAATAGTTGTGCGTAGATGCGGGGTTCCTCGCATCAAGCTGACGAGAAATGTCCAAAATCTCCGGATCGCTACTCACTGATTTCATCAATCTCTGCGATAAAACCCGCGCATGTAGTCGGCGCTTCTCGCTAGTTCACGCAAGCGAACCCAACTCCCGCAATCGCAGATGCAACTCACTTTCCCAATCCACCTTTTGCTGCAATTTAGCCCGCATATAGTGATCTGAAAATAGGTCCAGATACGCAGTCAACGTCTGCGCAGCCAGGACGTCGTCCGCCAGTTGCAGGCACAAGGCAGCGACTTCTGCCGTACACAAATGATCGCCACAGCCGGAGTCGCGCAGACGATAGCGCGACAGTTGCTCGGGCGTGAAACTGTGTACGGGAATGTGCATCAGGTAAGGGTTCTGCTTAAAAATGCGCCGTGCCTCTTGCCAAGTTGCATCAAGCAAAATGAAGAGCGGGCGTTTGTTTTGCCCACTTTGTAAGACGCCGAGCTGTTGCGCATTTTCATTGCGATGTGCTGGCAGCAATTGTGTGAGTACCCGTTCTGGCCCCACAAATTCTCCCGGAAACACCACATACGGTTGCCACTGCGGGTCGGCCAACAGCGCTGGCAAGGCCGGGTCGACCGCCATGCGTGTTCAGCGAAAAGCCATCGTGTCGGCGATCAGATCGGCGACATCGCTTTCATCCGTCGCGGCGAAGACGAACGCGTCAAAGAATCGCGCATCGTCGATTTCCACCAGGCGATGGGCTGGCTGCGCGACGAAGCCGAACGCGGCGTATCCAAACAGCGCTACAAAGGTCTGGGCGAAATGAATCCCATGCAGTTATGGGAAACCACCATGGACCCCACCGTGCGCCGTTTGCTGAAAGTGCAGATTGAAGATGCGATTGCGGCGGATCAGATTTTTACCACGCTGATGGGTGATGATGTCGAACCGCGTAGGGCGTTTATTGAAAGTAATGCGTTACGGGCGGGAAATATTGATATTTAGATTAGTCTTTGGTGACAAAATCTAGTCGATTACTTGGCTAAGTAGGGGCTTCCTCCCTGGACGCATAAGATCGACGCGTAAGGTTGAACCGGCCCATGTCAGCGAACTGCCTGGCGTGGGTCGATTTCCGGTCGCGATGCATTACTCACATGGTGGGCGTGCTGCACCAAGGCGCACCGGATGCGGCAGGCACAGCTGCTTTGGAAAACAAGATTACAGACGAGCGTCGTGCGCCGCATCTGCACGACAGCGTCACTATTGAACAGGTCCGGCGGGTTTATGGCCAAGGTATCCGGCCAAAGCTGACGGGCTCCCGCGTCAGCTTTGGCGCCTATAACAACAGCAATTGCAGCAGTGGCACCAGGGTGCTAGTGAGCTTTACAGGCAGCGCGTTCGCCGCTGCACCGCTGCCACCGCTATTGTTGGCAACCACACTGCAGCTGTAACTAACCCCCCCTTGCAATAAACTCACCACAATCGGTGAACTGGCGCCGGTAGCCGTGCGAGTAGGCTTGCCGCTGGCAGAGCAGGTCACGGTGTAGCCGGTAATGGCACTGGTGGCGCTATTGGCCGGGGCGGTAAATGAAACGCTCACTTTGCCGGCGCCGGCAGTAGCGACCACATTGGCAGGCGCGCTAGGTACGGTCGGATTTAAGCTCCACTGGGCATAGAGCGTCACGTTGGCTGAGCCCATGGCAAAAGTCGAGGCCGCTGCCCGGCTGATCCCGCTGCCATTGGCAACCGTATTCCAACCGGCAAAGGTATAGCCTGTTTTAACCAAAGTGCCGATACCTAACACCGTGACGGTATTGCCTGCGAAATAGGTGACGCCATTGACGGGCACGCTGCCGCCGGTCGCGCCATTGCCGCTGTAGTTCAGGCTATAGGTGAAAGACGTCACGCTGTTCGAGGCTGCCGAGGCGGGTCCAATGCCGGCGGCATTGATGGCGGTCACGGTAAAGGTATACGCCGTGCCGTTGACCAGGCCAGTGATGATATGACTGGTGCTCAACGAGCCAGCATTGCTGTCGGTGCCGCCGGCCGGGTTCGACTTGACGGTGTAGCCGGTGATGGCGCTGCCGCCATTGCCTGCCGGTGCGGTAAAGGTGACAGTTACCGGGGCATTGCCGGAGGTAGCTGCGCCGATGGTCGGCGCACCGGGTACGCTTATTGCCGTGATGACGGATGCAGCAAAAGGGCGCGCCCAGGTGGTGGTGCCGTTGCCGAGCTGGCCGGAGCCGTTATTGCCCCAACACTGCATCCCGCCCGCCGTGGTCCGCGCGCAGGTGTAGGCAACACCCGTGGCAAGGGCGGTCACGCCGCTGGCCAGCCCCGTCACCGCAACCGGCGTCAAGGCTTGCGTGGTGGTGCCGTTGCCGAGCTGGCCGTTGCCGTTATCGCCCCAGCACTGCACCCCGCCCGCCGTGGTCAGCGCGCAGCTGTGGTAGTCACCCGTGGCAATGGCGGCCACGCCGCTGGCCAGCCCCGTCACCGCAACCGCCGTCAAGGCTGACGTGGTGGTACCGGTGCCGAGCTGGCCGGAGACGTTATTGCCCCAGCACCGCACCCCGCCCGCCGTGGTCAGCGCGCAGCTGTGGTAGTCACCCGTGGCAATGGCGGTCACACCGCTTTCCAGCCCCGTCACCGCCACCGGCGTCAAGGCATCCGTGGTAGTGCCGTTGCCGAGCTGGCCGTTGCCGTTATTGCCCCAGCATTGCACTCCACCTGCCGTGGTCAGCGCGCAGCTGTGGTAGTCACCTGCAGCAATGGCGGCCACGCCGCTGGCCAGCCCCGTCACCGCGACCGGCGTCCAGGCTGACGTGTTGGCGTTGTTGCCGAGCTGGCCGAAATTGTTATTGCCCCAGCACTGCACCCCGCCCGCCGTGGTCAGCGCGCAGCTATGGTAATAACCTGCTGCAATGGCGGTCACGCCGCTTTCCAGCCCCGTCGTCGGGACCGGCGTCAAGGCATCCGTGGTGGT
>JAZKIX010000046.1:0-8482 GCA_040384645.1 Pseudomonadota bacterium
AGTGCGGTGGCATGGTCGCAGCATTCAAAACCTGCGCGAGGATTTCTATCGCGAGCTGCTGTATTGCGGCCATGCGGCTGGCGTCAAAGACGATCTCGCCGCCTGGGAAAACGTCGCCGTCAGCACGCGCTTGTCGGGCAAGAGTTGCTCTCGGGATGAGGCGTATCAGGCGTTGGAGCAAGTGGGTTTGCTGAACATCGCGCATCTGCCGGCGCGTTCGCTATCGCAAGGGCAGCGCAAGCGCGTGGCCTTGGCGCGGCTGTGCGTGCAACCACGGCCAAAGCTGTTATTGCTGGACGAACCTTTCACGGCGCTGGATCAGCGCTCGATCAATAGCTTGGGCGACATCTTGAACCTGCATCTGGCGCAAGGCGGCGTCGTAGTTTATACGACGCATCAGGAATTGACGCTCAAAGCGCAGCGCCTGCACCGGCTCGATTTGAATCCTGCCTTAAGTCCAATGTCAAATTCAAACTCCAGTCCAAACTTAAGTCCAGCGTTAAGCCAGCCTCTAAGCGCGACTGCATCATGCTAAAAATCTTGCTGTATGTAATCCGGCGCGATTTGTTGCTGGCGTTCCGGCGCCGCTCTGATGTCTTGATCACGCTGTTCTTTTTCATCATCGTCACGACGCTGTTTCCACTTGGCGTCGGGCCGGAGCGCACTTTGTTGCGCACCATGGCGCCCGGCATTCTGTGGGTGGCGGCCTTGCTGGCATCGATGTTGTCGTTGGGACGCCTATTTGCACTGGATGAAGCCGATGGCACGTTGGAACAATTACTGTTATTGCCGGAGCCTTTGGCGGTGATCGTGATCGGCAAGGTGATAGCGCATTGGCTGGTGGCCGGTTTGCCTCTGGTATTGCTGGCGCCGCTGCTGGCGCTGCAATTTGATTTGCAGTGGGATGCGATTGCAGTGCTGTTTTTGAGCTTGTTGATCGGCACGCCGATCCTCACCTTGTTCGGCGCGATTGGTGCCGCGCTGACTTTGGGTGCGCGCGGCGGTGGCGTGCTGGTGTCTTTGCTTGTCCTGCCTTTGTATGTGCCGGTCTTGATTTTTGGTGCTGGTGCGATGGGCGCACAGGCCAGCGGCTTGGGCAGTAGCGCGCATCTATATTTTCTGGGTGGCGTGCTGGCGGCGGCTGCGGCATTGGCGCCCTGGGCGATTGCGCTGGCACTGCGGATTGCGCATGAATAGTCGCACAAATAAGCACACACAAAAGCGCACAGACCTGCACTGAAATTCTCCGCCGCATATTGATATGCAATTTGATTCGATTACATTTTTCGCTTCTAACGTTATATTGATCGCGTCTCCTCCTATTCCTATCTCAGGATTGGTTTGAGCCCGCACCGTGAGGCCAGCGGGCTTTTTTTTAGAATCGTTTTTTGTAGAAAGGTTGACGCCGTGGCGATCACGAATACACATCCCATCATTGCGCGACCTGGTTTGATTCATAGAATCAACTGGCTTAAATATGCGTCGCCGCAAGCCTTTTATCCGGTGGCCGGAAAGCTGATTCCGTGGTTCGGCGCGACCGCAATCATCTTGTTGATCGTCGGGATGATTATTGGATTTTTGATCGCGCCAACCGACCACCAGCAGGGCGATGCCTACCGCATCATTTTTGTCCACGTGCCCGCTGCATGGCTGTCAATGTTGATCTATCTGGCGCTGGCATTTTGGGCCGCGCTGGGCTTGATTTTGAATACGCGTCTGTCGTCGATGATGGCGCGTGCCTTGGCACCGACTGGCGCCATATTTACCTTCTTGGCGCTATGGACTGGCGCCTTGTGGGGTCGCCCAACTTGGGGTGCGTGGTGGGTTTGGGATGCGCGCTTGACTTCGGAATTGATCTTGCTTTTTTTATACATCGGATTCATGGCGCTGCAAGCGTCGATTGACGATCCGCGCCGCGCCGATAGGGCGGGCGCCGTGCTGGCGCTAGTGGGCGTGGTCAATGTGCCGGTGATCTATTTTTCGGTGCAATGGTGGAATACCTTGCATCAGGGTTTGTCGATCAACTTCCGCAGCGCACCAAGCATGGCTGCGACCATGCTGCTGGGCATGCTGATTATGGCGCTCGGTTTGTG
The DNA here is from genome assembly GCA_040384645.1 of Pseudomonadota bacterium. Classification (GTDB taxonomy): domain Bacteria; phylum Pseudomonadota; class Gammaproteobacteria; order Burkholderiales; family Burkholderiaceae_D; genus JAZKIX01. The sequence continues at coordinate 2,094 of JAZKIX010000046.1, forward strand.
GGCCTATTCAATTGCGGCAGGCTTGATGCGGCTGCGTTGCATTGTGCTGGAGCGAGAACGTCATAGCGACTGGGTAGCCGAAATAGGCGAAGTGAAATTGAGCAAGGTGAAATCATGATCTGGCAAAGCTGGAACGACTTTTTTGCGATGGGCGGTTACGCCCTCTATGTGTGGGGTTCGGTGCTGTTTGTGTTTGGCTTGATCGGCATTGAATTATTTGAATTGCTCAGCCGCCGGAAAAATCTGTTAAGCGACATTGCCATTGAAAACAAAGTGCGCAGCCTCTCCGGCAAGGCCGAGGGATGAAGACGCGACATAAACGGATGGTGTTGGTACTGGCTGGCTTGGCCGTGTTAAGTGTGGGCGCCTGGCTGGTGTTATCGGCCTTCCAAAAAAATCTGGTGTTCTTCTTCACCCCGACCCAAATTATCTCGGGCGAGGCACCGCACAACCGCAGCTTCCGGGTCGGCGGCATGGTCGAGAACGGCAGCTTGCAACGCCAGGCCGACGGCCTCACGGTTAGTTTTATCGTGACCGATCTGGCGCAGCGCGTGCGCGTTACTTATCGTGGACTATTGCCTGATCTGTTCAAAGAGGGCAAGGGCGTGGTGGCGCAAGGGAAATTGAATGCAGACAATCTGTTCGTGGCAGAAGAAGTGTTGGCCAAGCACGATGAAAACTATATGCCGCCCGAAGCAGCGTATGCCCTCAAAACAGGTCAGCAATTGAAACAGCAAACTGCCGGAACTGTGCCGCCAGCGGCTGCGCAGTCAAAGGAGCAGAAGTGATTCCAGAACTGGGTAATTTGGCACTGATGCTGGCCTTGGGTCTGGCAATCGTGCAAGGCGCTTTTCCGATTGCGGGGACGTTTCAAAATAATCTGCGCTGGATCGCGCTCGCGCGGCCGGCAGCGGCAGGACAATTTGTATTCATTAGTCTGGCTTTTGCGGCGCTAATCATCTCGTTCGTCAACAACGATTTTTCCGTGTCGTATGTGGCGGCCAATTCCAACTCGATGCTGCCGGTGTATTTCCGCATTGCCGCCGCCTGGGGCGGTCACGAGGGATCGCTACTATTGTGGATTTTGATCCTATCGCTATGGACTTTCGGGGTTGCGCTATTCAGCCGTCAATTGCCGGATGACACGGCGGCGCGCGTGCTGGGTGTGATGGGCTTGATCAGCGTTGGATTCCTGTGCTTTATACTATTTACCTCCAACCCGTTTGATCGCACGTTGCCGGCGCTGGTCGACGGCCGCGACCTCAATCCGCTGTTGCAGGATTTCGGCATGATCGTGCATCCACCTCTGTTGTATATGGGGTATGTCGGATTTTCAGTCGCTTTTGCCTTTGCGATTGCGGCCCTGATGAGCGGTCAGCTCGATGCAGCTTGGGCTCGTTGGTCGCGGCCGTGGACGCTGGTGGCGTGGATGTTTTTGACGCTAGGGATCTTTCTCGGCAGCTTTTGGGCTTATTACGAACTGGGCTGGGGCGGCTGGTGGTTTTGGGACGCTGTGGAAAACGCTTCCTTCATGCCGTGGTTGGTCGGCACGGCGCTGATCCATTCGCTAGCCGTGACGGAAAAGCGCGGCGGCTTTAAAAACTGGACGGTGTTGTTGGCAATCATTGCGTTTTCGCTGTCCTTGCTAGGGACATTCCTGGTCCGCTCCGGCGTGCTGACATCAGTGCATGCGTTTGCCACCGACCCGCGCCGCGGGTTGTTCATCTTGATCTTCCTGGCGCTGGTTATCGGCGGGTCGTTGACCTTGTTTGCCTGGCGCGCACCGAAGGTGGGGCTGGGCGGCAAGTTCGGCCTGTTTTCGCGGGAGTCGATGCTGTTGGTGAATAATGTATTGCTGCTGGTCGCCGCCGCCACGGTGCTGCTGGGAACCCTGTATCCACTCTTCCTCGATGCTTTGAACTTGGGGAAAATTTCTGTCGGTGCGCCGTATTTTGAAGCAGTCTTTGTGCCGCTGATGCTGCCCTTAATGCTATTGATGGCGGCCGGGCCTTTCGTGTCGTGGAAAAGCGCCTCAGTGAAAGACGTTTTACTGCGCCTGCGCTGGCTGGCGCTTGGGGCACTACTTTTCGCGGGCGTCGCAGCGCTGATTTTGAAGACTTCGCCGATGGTGGTGTTGGGCTTAACTCTATCGCTCTGGATCTTGTTGGCAACGACTTCGCATTTGGTGCAACGCCTCCAGCATGCACCGCTTGGCACATCGCTGTGGCGACGCATTCGCAGCCAACCACCCAGCTATTGGGGCATGATAGTCGCCCATGCAGGCATCGGCATATTTTTGGTAGGCGTGACCTTGGTAAAGGGGATGGAGAGTGGGAATGACGTCAGCATGCGGGTAGGCGACAGTATCAACGCCGGCGCCTATCGCTTCACTTTCTCTGCCTTGACCAAGATCGACGGGCCCAATTACATCGCGGCGCGCGGCACGTTTGAAGTCAGGCGCGGCAACACTTTTGTCGCCACCATGCAGCCGGAAAAGCGCTTTTATACTGTGCAAAAAATGCCGATGACCGAGGCAGCGATCGATCGCGGCTTCACCCGTGATTTATACGTCTCGCTGGGCGAAGCGACCAAGGATGGCGCTTGGGGAATCCGCGTGCAGCACAAGCCATTCGTGAGCTGGATTTGGGCCGGTTGCCTGATTATTGCCTTCGGCGGATTTCTGGCCGCATCGGATCGGCGTTATCGCATGGGTACGCGCAGACGGTCAGCGGTGCAGCCAAGTGGTCAGGCAAATAATCCTGTGCTGCATCCCATTTACTGAATCCAACATGAAACGTTTCCTGATTCCGCTCGGCGCATTTTCGATACTGATTATTTTTTTGGGGATAGGCCTGCGCCTGAAACCGCAAGAAATCCTATCGCCATTAATCGGCAAGCCAGCACCGGCATTTTCCTTAACGCAATTGGAAGACGGTCAAAAAAACTTCAGTCCGCAAGACATGCAAGGCAAAGTCTGGCTGCTCAATGTCTGGGCCTCGTGGTGCGCGCCATGCCGTGAAGAGTTGCCGGCGCTGCTGACCTTTTCCAAGCAAGCGGTGGCGCCGATTGTCGGCTTGAATTATTCAGATGCGCGTGACGATGGCCAACGCTGGTTGAACCAGTATGGCAATCCCTATCAACTATCGGCCTTTGATGCCAACGGCAGGATCGGGATCGACTATGGCGTGTATGGCGTGCCAGAAACCTTTGTGATCGATAAACAGGGCGTGATCCGCATGAAGCATGTTGGTCCGGTCACGGCCGATGTATTGCAAGAAAAAATCCTGCCATTGATACAGGAGCTGAACCGTGTCTAAGCGCTATTGCTCATTGCTGCCCGCGTCATTTCGCCATTTTTTCACGGCTTTGGTACTTCTCGCTTGTAGTGGCTTTTCCAGTGCGATAGCAGCGCTAGAGCCGAACGCAGCGTTTGAAAAGCATGTCAACAATCTGGCGCAAGAGCTGCGTTGCCTGGTGTGCCAAAACCAGACCATCGCCGATTCTCAAGCACCGCTGGCGCTGGATTTAAAAAATCAAGTGCGCGAAAAATTGGCGCAAGGCGCAGCCGATAGTGAAGTGATCGATTTCATGGTGCAACGCTATGGCGATTTTGTTTTATATCGGCCGCCGGTAAAAAACACTACTTGGGTTTTATGGTTCGGACCATTCCTGTTACTGCTATTGGGCCTGATTGGCTTGTTTGTAAAGCTGCGGCAGCAAGCTACGCCGACGGAAGCGCATACGCCAGCGGCATTGGCTCAGGCGGCGGCTTTACTAGCCCACGTTGATGTGCAACATTCCGATAAATATTTCTTAAGTGACACGCCATGATTATTTTTGCATTGACCGCCACCGCGATGGCGGCACTTGCCCTGTTTTTTATTTTGCCAAGCCTGCTACGTCAAGAAGCGGCGACTGTCACAGAAAAAACACAGCAATGCGACTCGTTGAATCTGGCACTGCTGCGTGATCAATTGCACGAGCTGGACGCCGATTTGCAAGCAGGCGTCATCAACCAATCTGCTTACCAAGCGGCACGGCGCGAACTGGAGGTTAGGGTGGCCGATGAAGTCCAGCCTGCGCCACATGCGCTTGCAAACGCATCACGCCAGAGCCGGACCGCTTGGGTGTTGGCGCTGGCATTTCCGCTACTGGCCGGCTCCCTGTACGCATTGCTCGGCACCAGCAAAGGTTTGGCACCAGCACCGCCTGCCATCGCCAAAGAGCAAAATGTTCCAGCGGTGACACCAGCGCAAATTGCCGGCATGGTGAACCGGCTGGCAGAACGATTGAAATCGAATCCCGATGACGCCGATGGCTGGCGTATGCTGGCGCGCTCCTATGAAACTATGCAGCGCTTCGATCTGGCGGTGGATGCTTACCAGCATTTGTTCAAGCTGACGACCGAGAATCCAGACTTGCTAACCGATTATGCCGTGACCTTAGCCATGAGCTTGAATCAAAGCCTGTCAGGCGAGCCGGAAAAGATCATCAATCGCGCGCTGGAGATTGACCCTCAACACATTCAAGCCCTAGCCCTGTCAGGCAGCGCCGCATTCGAGCGCAAGGAATATGTGCAGGCAACCAAGCAATGGAAAAAAATTCTTACCCTGCTGCCGCAAAAATCGGAAATGGCACGCTCCATCGCGGCTAATATCGCGAAAGCGGAAGGCTTGGCGCAGTCGTCAGCATTGCCATAAGGCGGCAACAAGCAATACTCGTACACCAGAAAAACTTGCTGTGTGCTTCTGCAGCCTCGGACAGCGCAGTGACGCCTGCGCTTCACATTAAATTCTGCGGGAGTACTCAGTTCCGAAAATTACGTTCGAAACGGCTGCCTCTGATCTCGAATGAACTCGCTTGGCACTGCCAAATTATGATTTGTTTACGATGGTCATCCTGTAAAGCGCGCCGAGAGGGGCTGTCCAGTTGCGTCGAGTATTAACTCGCGCGCGTCTGAGAAGGCTGCGCCAAACGCTGGCCGCTTCGAGATGAGTGACATGTATCGCTGGAATATCGCGTCGCGGCATAAGCCATAGCCGCGCGCCCAGAAAACAGCATGTCCCACGATGCAATCGGCTGCGGTAAATTTCTCTCCACATACGAACGGCGCTTGCTCTAGCCGCGCAGCAAGCTGGGGTTGGATTTCTTCGCGGAACTTCTTGCGATATCTCGCCACCGTTCGCGGGTCGCGTTCTGACTCCGGCAAAATATGCTCGTGGGCACGAATTTGCCACAGCATCATGTCCATCCACGTCGAGCCGAAGTGAAGCATTTGCAGGTAATCGGCGCGCTCCGGCGATGCCTCGGGGGCAGGCGTTAAATCAGCATTGGGGAATGCGTCTGCCAGAAAAGCGACCATGGCAGCGCTTTCGAGCATGTGCTGCACTGTACCGTTGTCCCAAGTGATCTCAAGCACTGGTACACAATGGTTGGGATTGAGACGCAGGAATTCGGCGCCATACTGAACGGCGCCGTAAAGGTCTATTTTCTCGACCTCAAAGGCATCGCCAACGACCTCATGCAACATCCATTTGGTACGTGTGCTTCGGCTGGCCGGGTAGTGGTAGAGTTTTAGGCGTTGAATTGGCATGGTTTCCTCGGGTGTTGAACATCAATTTGCGGAAGGGCAGTGCAGGCGTATGAAGTCGATTAGATCGAATCCCGCCTGCTGCTTGGCTGGCTAATTGCTCGTTGCTCAATGCACTTACTGCAATTCCAGACAAAGCAATCTCACGATATCGCCTATGTCAGGCTTCCTTTCCAAAGTCGACATCGGCAGTTTGGCGTTTTTGAGCGAGCCAGTGAAGAATCATATTTGACATTTTTTATGTCAAAATGGACAAATGAAAATAATCACGGTTCTGGTGTTAGATGGCGTATTTGACAGCAGCTTGTCGATTACGCTCGATACTTTGCATGCAGCTCAGGCCATTGTTGCGGCGCGCCGCGGTGCGCCGCAAGTGAAGGTCAGGACCATTGCCGCCAAGAGTGTCATTACTACCGGTGCCGGATTGCGAATGAAGGCTGACCTCCAAATCAAGACAGTCAAAGGAGCTGTATCAGACTGGATTATTGTTCCAGGCCTTGGTTACCATTCGGATCAGGAACTCAGCAGATGTTTTGCGCGCAGCGATACCATGCAAGCGATGCGCTGGCTGGCTGCCGCGGGAGCTGGCAAGGCTAAGATTGCGGCATCATGCAGTTCGGCGTATCTGCTGGCGCAAGCCGGTTTGCTCAACGGGCGCAAGGCGACAACCGCATGGTGGTTGGCCCAGGCATTTCGCGCGCGTTATCCAGCGGTGATACTCGACGAAACGCGCATCCTGGTGCGCGACGGACCGTGCCTGACTGCGGGCGCGGCCTTGTCGCAGTTGGATTTGATGTTG
>JAZKIX010000047.1:0-7266 GCA_040384645.1 Pseudomonadota bacterium
GCATTTGTAGAAGCGAAGCTGCGCAAGCGGACAGCCTCCCAATTAACGTATGTAAGCGAAAAAAGCCTCGCAGATATTGGTCTGCGAGGCTTTTTGCGTTGCTGTCAGCGTCTTTACTTACACCGGCAACTTCGCCAGTTGCTCTTTTACCTTCTCTAACGTTGCAGAGAATGTCGCCAGCCGTTCATTCTCTTGCGCCAGCGACGAATTTTTCGTTGCCTAGCTTGGCTTGGACGCGGCCGATTTCACCTATTACCCGACAGGCGTCCTCCCGCAAAACGACATCGCGCACGTGGTGAAACGGATTTTCGATGGCCCAATAGCCGCGGATGGCGTATTGAAACTGGCTGGCGCTTAACGCGACCGTGCTGATGGAACAGCAGGACTAAAAGATAATTGAATAAACAAAGTGGGGGAAGGCTGAATCGTGGCAAATTCAGCCTTCCCTTTCTAATAATCTATTGCAATAACAATTGCCAAGGATTAAACGGCACGCGCTTCGGCGCAGCCGCGAAAGGCAGCGTCACGTAGAGCTGTCCCAACGCCGTGAGTTGCCCGTCGGCACCGAGCAGATTGATGAAGGGGATTTCATTATTGCGGCCAGAGAACCAGGAATAGCGTGCCACCGCTGGCTCGTGTTCCAGGTAATCGATGGCGGCGCTCATGTAATCCTTTTGTACTTGCAGCGTAATGGGATTGCCGTTGTAGTCGCCACAGGCAAATTCGGTAACCCAGATCGGCTTGTTATATTTCTTGAATTTGCCGACATACCATTCCAGCGCGCCGACCCAGCACGAATACCAATGGACCGGAATAAAGTCGATCTGGCAACCTTGGCAAGCTGCCATGAAGGCATCCATATAGACGATCGGGTCGCTGGCAATCGGCTGGCCATTGACAACCACGCAATCGCCGCAAAAATTAAGTGCGGGTGCGCCGATTTTCAAATTCTTGCGATGGGCGACATTTTCCAGCACCGGCCAAAAGGCGGCAGTCTGTACTGGCGTCATATTGGCTTGCGATTTGAAGTTGGGTTCGTTCGGCCCCAGCAAATATTGCGCACCGTCGGGAATGGCAGCGGCCAACTGGTCGGCGGTGGTGGCACCGTTCCAGGACATCGGGACGAAGCTGACATTTTTCGATTTATAGATCGCTGCCACAGCAGTTTCCGGCTTGGGTGACCAGTTGTACCACCAGCTCATGCCGGGCGATAAAACGTTCATGTCGGCGGCAGAATGATGCCCATACGCAAGGCCACGCTTAATGCTTTTAGCCGGTGCCACGGCGGCGGCGCTCAAAACGCCTGCGCTTTCGGGCAGGACCAAGCTGGTAAGCTCGTCAGTAGGGTCGCATGCGGCCAGTCCGGTTAGCGATAAGAGACAGGCAACCGTGGCGATGATGCGGCGAGCGTTTCGTTTCAGCATGACTTCTTTCAAAATATTTTTAAAATTTGGCTAATTGATTTGGCTAACTGCGTACTACAGTTTTACCTGTACCGCGCCATCGACAAAGGCCTTCAATTCACCGGCCCCGAACTGGATCCAGGTTTCATTGGTGGTCAGTGGTTGGGTCACAATAAGGGCGACGCGGTCGTCGCGGGTGGTGACTTCAGAGAAATCGACCACCACATCGCCATCCGACAATTTGGCTTGGGCGAAAGGATATTGCCGGATCAGATAGTGCAGATTGGTCGAGCAATGCGCGAACAGGGCGCGGCCATTGGAAAGCATCATATTAAAGGTACCGTGCGCGGCGATTTGTGCAGTCAGTTCTTCCAAGGCGATGGTCAGCGCCGGCAAGGCGGGCGCGTGATCACCGAAGCGGCGCCGCAGTTCTTGCAGCAAGTAGCAAAATGCCTGTTCGCTATCGGTGCTGCCGACCGCCTGGAATGCGCCGTCCAGCAAGGGCGCAAACTCTTTCAAGTCGCCGTTGTGGGCGAAGACCCAGTAGCGTCCCCATAGCTCGCGCACGAAGGGATGGCAATTTTCCAGCGTGACGCTGCCTTGGGTGGCTTTGCGGATGTGGGCGATGACGTTGGTCGATTTGATCGGATAGCGCTTGATCAGCTCGGCAATCGGCGAAGTAATGGCAGCTTCGTGATCGACAAAATGACGCACGCCGGGGCCTTCGAAAAACGCGATGCCCCAGCCGTCCTTGTGTTCGTCGGTCAGGCCGCCGCGGGTGGCAAAGCCGGTAAAGCTAAAAACGATATCGGTCGGGACATTGCAATTCATCCCCAGTAACTGGCACATGACAATTCTTTAGAAATAACATCCATCAAGGTATCTGCGCAGGGTATCACGCCAACATCGTTTGGCAGCGCCATAAAACATGTCCTGAGGCAAGATATTTACGTTCAAACGGCGTGATGGGATGATCGGTTCGATACTGCTCCACTTGCAATAGTTGCGAGGAAACTGGCTGAAGCTGGCTCAAACCGGCAGCAAATTCTTCGACATAAATACGCCAGTTGCTGCGGCATTCCAGCACACCGCCCAGTTTGAGTAGCGTCGGAAAAACGGCATGGCCATGCCAGCGCCGTGCCAGTTGGCCGATCTTGGGCCATGGGTTGGGATAGAGCACGTAATGACGCGCCAGCCGGATTTTGGCCTGCGCCAGGAGCCGCCAGAAATCGACCAGATCGGCGCGCAATAAAATATGATTGGCAGGTAACTCACCCGTCCACAAACTATTGCGTTCAAGCCGGTTGGCGGATTGATCGACCCCGATCACAAAATGGTCGGGAAATTGCCTTGCCAGATGCAGGGTCGATACACCGACGCCGCAGCCGGCATCCAGAATCATTGGCGCCTGACCGGCGGCCTGCCATGCCGCCATGCCGCATTGAAAGGCGCTCTGATTATACGAAGCGATGGGTTTCTGGAATTGGCTGGTGGCATGACGCGCGACCAAAGCGTGCAATTGACGGTGCGGGCCGCTTTGGCTGCTGGTAACTGGAGTGGAATTGGCTTGCATTACCGAAGTATACAAGTGCCCAAGCGGCCACTGGAGGCTAAATATACTATGACCAGTATTAAATGTATCCCGCAGAAAACCTGCGGGATAGCACATTTTATTGCCTATACTCCCTATTTTTTGTTAGTAGAGCGGTAAAAAGCTTTGGTTTTTTCCAACGCATTTGTACGGCGCATCGTGCACACCGTACTTACCCTACTTTTTTCGGCCGGACGGTCTGCTAGCGATTATTTATCGCAGGCAGAACAATATCGACCAATTAGATCAGATAGGCTCTTACAGTTGCTTACGCTTTCATGCCCCATGTTTGTCGTCGGCCGTCTATGGTGAAGCGTTAGCCCTGACGTGTCTTCGTGACGGCACGTGCGGATATGGTTGCATCTGTTCGCAAGCGCACATATTCGATCGCACACACGCACTATTCTTCAAGTTATTGTCGTAATTCAATTGTCAGGCCAGAGAGGTTCATCATGCTAAAAAAAATCAAACTCAGTCGCATCGCAGCACTTGTAATAAGCCTTGCGAGCTTTACCATCAGCGCGGCGGCGCTGGCCGATCCGCCGGCGCGGGTCGCACGCTTGGCGCATACCAGCGGCGACGTCAGCTTTTCCCCCGCCGGGGATGACGATTGGGTAGTGGCCAAATTGAACCGTCCCCTCATTACCGGCGACCGCTTATGGGTCGATGCCGGGGGGCGGGATGAATTACAGATCGGCAATGCTGCGATCCGCATGGGCGGCGATACTAGTCTGACTTTGCTTAATCTGGACGACGAGACAGCGCAATTGCAAGTGTCGCAGGGCGTAGTGATCGTCCATGTCCGACGGCTGGGCGCTGATGAATTTATTGAAATCGATACGCCCAACCTGGCGTTCTCGATACGCAAGGCGGGCGACTATCGGATCGAGGTTGATCCGAACGACGACACCACCATTATCGACGTGCGGGCCGGTCAGGGCGAAGCGTTCGGCCAGCGCGAAGGATATACACTCGACGCCGGCCAATCGTATCGATTTAGCGGCACCGATCTACGTGACTTTGAAAATTTTGCATTACCGCGCAGCGATGACTTCGACCGCTGGTCGGCAGCACGTGATCAGCGCATGTCGCGTTCCAGCTCGGCCCGCTTTGTGTCGCGCGACATGATCGGCTATGAAGATCTGGACGAACACGGCAGTTGGACTACCGTGGCAAGCTATGGCAACGTCTGGATTCCATCCCGTGTCGCCGCCGATTGGACGCCCTATCATGACGGCCACTGGAGCTGGGTGGAGCCTTGGGGTTGGACTTGGGTCGACAATGCGCCATGGGGGTTTGCGGTGTCCCATTACGGCCGCTGGGCCAATCTCGGCCGCCGCTGGTGCTGGGTGCCGGGACCGATTGCTGCACGTCCGGTGTACGCGCCGGCATTGGTAGCCTTCGTCGGCGGCAATAATTTCCGCCTGTCTATTTCGAGCGGCAATGTCGGCGGCGTCGCTTGGTTTCCGCTGGCACCACGCGAAGTCTATCGCCCTGCCTACCGTGTCAGCCGCGATTATTTTGCCAATATCAATACCAGTAACACCACGATCAACCGCACGGTGGTAACCAATGTCTACAACAATATCAATGTCACTAACGTCACCAACGTTACCTATGTCAACCGGCAAGTGCCGGGTGCGGTAGTGGCGGTGCCGACCAATGCTTTTGTGCAATCGCAGCAAATCACCCGTGCGGCAGTCAGATTGCGTCATAGCGACATTACGCAACAGCCTATCGTCTTGAATGCCGCCGTCGCCCCAGTCAGAACCAGTCTGCTGGGGGCTGCGGCGGTCGGCACGCGGCCACCGGCCGAGGCGCAAGCGCGTCCTATCGTTGTGCGGACAGTACCGCCACCGCTGCCGCCGCGCTTTGCGGCGCGTCAAACAGCGTTGACGCAAAATAATGGCCGTCCGCTCGACCCGGCTGCGCTGGCGGCAATCAAACCGGCGACACCCAACCAAGCCACCACACCGCAGATCAGGCTAGCGCCCGCGGTCAGGATGAATGAACCGATCCGGCTCAATCCAGCGAATCGGCAAGAAACGCGCATCGCGGCACCAGCAGCACCGGCGACACCGGTCCAACCCCTGACGCCAGCGCAACCGGTGGTGCCGCCAACGATCCGGGCAGGCCAGCCAGAAACCGAACCAGCCATTGGACGGCCAAACCGGCTAGGTGAACGGCTGCGCCCACAAGCCGCGACACCGCCAGTACCGCCCGCTGCGCAAAACCCTGTACAAAAGGTAGAGCCGCCCGTGGCCGCGCCGCCGGTACGCACCATCAATATCGGGCCGTCACCACGCGCCGCAGAACCGCCTCCGCCGCTGCCTAGAACCGAGCCAGCCGCAGCGCCACGGGTTGAACCGGCAGCAGTGCCACCTGCCAGGACGCAGCTCGAACCGGCGCCCCGTCCCGCTACAGGCAACCCTGAAACCCGTAGCGAAGCGCGGCAACGGCTGTTAGGCAGACCCGCGCAACCAGCCTTGCCAGAAATGCCAGCTACAGTTGCGCCACCAGCGGTGCGCCCATTGCCGCCACCCGCGTCGATACGGCAACCGGTAGCGGAACAACCGTCACCACCGGTACAGCGCCAAATGCCACGTCCCGAGGCGGTTCCAATGGCAGCGCCACAACGTCCGCAACGGGTCGAACCAGAACGTGGCGCGGCACCGAATCCTGCAGCCATCCAACCATCAGCCAATCCAGCCGCTGAAGCCGCGCAACGCCGCAGGGAGCTGCGCGGTCAAGTCCAGCCTGCTGAGGAGCAGGTGCGCCAACGGGAAGAAGAAGGCAAGGAAGGGCGAAACCGGCGCTAGCCGCCACGCAGATCGTGGCAAAGGCGGCCTGTTGATGCATTGATTTAGCAACAGGCCGCCGGATTCGACTACGATGCGAACAACTTTTCGTCGGCGCCGGTATGTCCCTCCTAATTCCCTTTCATGAAATCGAGTTATGCGCCATCCAGGCCCAAGGGCCGGGTGGGCAAAACGTCAACAAAGTCGCTACTGCGATCCATTTGCGCTTCGATATCGCGGCCTCGTCTTTACCCGATATTTTGAAAATGCGCCTGCTGGCGCTCGGCGATCAGCGCATCAGCAAAGACGGCATCATCGTCATCAAGGCCCAGCACGGCCGCAGCCAGGAGCAAAGCAAGCTGGAAGCGATCCGGCGTCTGCATGAACTGGTCGACAGTATCGCCGTCGAAGCCAAATTGCGCCGCCCCAGCAAACCTACCCGTAGCTCGCAACGCAAGCGGCTCGATGGCAAAACCAGCCGCGGGCAAGTCAAAGCGCTACGCGGCAAGATTAACGACTGAGCACCGGCAGCATCGGAAACACTTGATTTGGCCAATCACATACTGGCTGTAGTATTATTTTTTGCGCACTAAATACCTGCGGATAACGGCATAAAACGGCATATACCCCCACTGTTTATAGTTATTCGAAGCAATTTTGGTGTTGATTCGATCATCCAGCGTAGCCGCGCAATCCAGCTTGCATAACCAAGATTACGCTATGATCGCCCAACTTTTTAATCCCGCCCCCACTCGCCATGACACTTAAAGCCCCGGAACTGGCGCAAATCGCCGCCATCACGCTGGCGCACTACGATCAGCACGCAATCGATTTCCGCGAGGGCACGCGCGACCATGACGTGCGTCAGAATATGGATGCGCTGCTGCGTCACATTGTGGCAACGGCGCCGTTTTCGATTCTCGATTTTGGCTGCGGGCCGGGGCGCGACCTCAAGACGTTCAGCAAGCTCGGACACTTGGTCATCGGACTCGATGGCTCGCGCGAATTGGCGCAAATGGCGCGCGACGATAGCGGCTGCGAGGTATGGCAACAAAACTTCCTGGCCCTCGCTTTACCGCCAGAACAGTTTGATGGCATCTTCGCCAACGCTTCCTTATTTCATATTCCGGGTCAGGAATTGCCACGCATATTGCGGCAATTGCATGCCAGCTTAAAAACCGACGGCGTGCTGTTTTGCTCCAACCCACGCGGCGCCAATCAAGAAGGCTGGAACCGCGGACGTTATGGCGCCTATCACGATTTGGCGCAGTGGCGCAATATCATGGGCATAGCAGGATTTGCTGAACTGGAACATTATTACCGCCCGGCCGGCTTGCCTTTAGAACAACAACCGTGGCTTGCCAGCGTCTGGCGCAAAACACAGTTTTAAAGACGGTTGTAAATAGGGTTGTAAATAAGCAGCACTGCGTATCCATGAAAATTTCTCTCCAGTAAAATCAAGCACAGATGTTGT
>JAZKIX010000048.1:0-33944 GCA_040384645.1 Pseudomonadota bacterium
GTGTCAAGAATGCGTAGCTGATCTTACCAACGCCGACATCGATATCTTCCAAGCCAGCGCCTTCGCCGTCATGGTTTTCCAAAAATTCATCATTGATACCGAGTTGGACGCGGTCATAGAAGCGGCGACCGCCCCAAACAGTACCGTTACCTAAAGCTGGGATGTTTTCGCCGCGGATAAAGACTTGGCCGTAACGTGCTATCAGAGCCGTTGTAGTTGGCGTGCCATCTGCATTGACAGCGTCACGATTCCAACTAGGGATATCAAATGCGCGGTAGATTGACGGCATGAATTGAACTTTCCATACGCCGAAATCTTTGTTCTTAGCTACTGTGTAGATGAAGTTTGGCTCAATAACATAGTCACATTCCTTACCCAAACGCCAGCTGGATGTTCCATTGCTACCATATACGCTACCAGCATTGCTGCCGCCGAAGCAAGCCAACGCGCCGCCTTCCATATTTACGCCTGTTGCGCCACGGAAGTAGCCATGGAATTCCAAATTACTTTCTTGAGCGAATGCTGGTGCGACCAGTCCGGCCAGTGCGAGCGCAGCTACGCATTTTGTTAACTTCAGTGTCATTGTGATGTCTCCGAGTTTTTCATAAAAAATCCGCTTGCGCGGTGGGGGGTAAAATCCGCTTGCGCGGGGGGTGTTGCACCACATGCGAACTTTTCTTCTGCACGTGCTTTCAATCGTTTAACTAATACTTTAGTAGCGAGTTACTTGTTATTGCTTTTGATTCGGTGGATCGCCTAGCCAAAAACTAAATGGGTATTAATTAATTTTTCGGTCCCAAAATTTCGAGTTGGCAAAGTTTTTGTCTCTGCAAATCGAGTAAATCGCCATTAGATTTTGTGGTTTTACAACGATGAGTAATTCTTACATAAATATTTCCATTTTTCCATGCTGAGCCGGATAATTGTCTTGGTTCATGGGGAAAGTGTTGTTTTTTGTCGAATGACATTCGACCTCGATTTTTATCGCTTACACAAGAGATTTGTGTTGTCCTGGTGGAACTTTTAACCTGCTCTAATGTTTATTAAAGGTGTTCGTGAGAGTTGGGGCCTTCGCGGTAGAATGCCGGTTGTTTTTGAGTCTATTGGTCAGTTTTCGTTGAATTGTGCGTTGAGGCTATGCCACGATGGACGGGCATTTCCCGTTCATTTTTTAGATAGGGGTACTTATGTATAGAAGTGATGAAATTGGTTATGGCTTGGGTGTTGTAAAGCGATTTACCGCGTTGGTGCTGTCAATCGGATTTTTTTCCGGCTCAGCTTTGGCCGCTCAACCAAACTATTTGGATGAGTACTCGGCTTGCGCCGACTGTAAGCGGTATAGCGCTGTCTGGCGTAGTGGCGAGTTCGACCAAATGTACTTTGCAACCGATACGACGCCGGGTGTTAATCTGCATCCAATATCAGTACCGGTTGATTTATTGACGCGTGCGTTTTCGCTTCTTAAATATAAGACGCGAACGGGATCGACTGAGTCGCTGCTGGGAGAGCTGGGCGCTATTAGCTTAGCAAAGGGACTGACCACCGCATTGACTACTGCTAAGGCCAACGATGATGTTACGTTCATGGTGGTGACTAAGAGTGACTCCGGTTTGTCTGGTTTATTTGCATCTGCGGTGGGAAACAGTGGCCGTGCGTTTGTCGATCAAAATGGACTCAACATTATTTTTGGTGAAGCGCACGTGGAATTTGTCGGGCGTTATCGCTCCGAGAGCAGGGTTCGCAGTTTCAACTTTGGTTCCCGTTCAAAAGCGTCGACTGTCGCGGTCAGTGCGGAAGGTTTGACACAGAATCGTAGTGATTGGGTCATCATTCCAGCAAATTTGCTGCAAAGGGGCGGTTTGTTATCTAATTTCAGCGGTGCTGCTGAATTATTGCCGCAGCACGTACCAGGCCTTCAAACCTTACAAGCGGCACCGGCTGCCGCACCAATAGGGGTCTTGCCGCAGCCAGGTCCATTGGGGCGCGATGAAAATTATTTCCGTGCACAAGAAGAGCGTTTAAAGACGTTGAAGCGGATGCGGGATCAGGATCTGATTGCCGATGACGAGTATCAGCTCAAACGTAAGGAAATTCTGAAAGATTTTTAGAGCTAACTTTACGCTTCGTTATTCCATGGTGGGGTAACGAAGCTGATTTGCTTTATCGTTGAGTTATAGAAAAGGGAGGCCGTGTGCTTCCCTTTTCTATCTTTGGGACACGGCATCCACTACACAAAGCGCGGTCATATTGACGATCCGGCGTACTGTGGCCGAAGGCGTCAATATATGCACGGCTTTGGCGCAGCCCAGCAGAATGGGTCCCACTGCGATGCCGTTACCAGAGGCGATCTTCAGCAAATTGTAGGCAATATTGGCTGACTCGATATTGGGCATGACTAGCAGGTTGGCGTCGCCTTTCAAGCTCGAATGCGGCATCATGGTCTTGCGTAGGGCTGAGTCGAGCGCGGTATCGCCGTGCATTTCTCCATCCACTTCCAGCGTCGGTGCATTTTTTTGAATAATCGCCAGCGCGGCACGCATTTTTTGTGCGGATTCACTATTGCTGGAGCCGAAATTAGAGTGCGATAGCAATGCCGCACGTGGTTTCAAGCCGAAGCGCTTCATTTCCTCGGCCGCCATAATCGTGATTTCAGCCAATTGTTCAGCAGTCGGGTTCTCGTTGACGTGAGTATCGACTAATACTAATTGCCGCTCTGGCAAGATCAAGCCATTCATTGCGGCATATACATTAGCGCCGGGACGTTTTCCCAGAACTTGATCGATATAGTGCAAATGCAGATCAGTGGTGCCGAAAGTGCCGCAAATCATGCCATCGGCGTCGCCTTTATGGATCATCATGGCGCCGATCAGCGTGTAGCGACGCCGCATTTCCAGCTTGGCATATTGTTCGGTGATGCCTTTACGGTTAGTCATCGCCAGATAAGTCTGCCAAAAATCGCGATAACGCACGTCATATTCGGGATTGATGACTTCGAAATCGATATCGGGTTTTAGGCGCAGGCCAAAGCGTTCGATACGTTGCGCCAATACCGCGGGTCGTCCCACGAGAATGGGCTTGGCTAAATTTTCATCGACCACCACTTGCACTGCGCGTAAAACTTTTTCTTCCTCGCCTTCGGCATACACGATGCGCTTGCGTCCATCGGCGGTTTTTTTAGCAAGCTGGAATAGCGGCTTCATGAATGTACCGCTGCGATACACGAATTGCTGCAATTTTTCGACGTAAGCGGGCATGTCCGTAATCGGACGTGCAGCCACGCCGGAGTCAAAAGCCGCCTGCGCCACAGCGGGCGCAATTTTCATCATCAGGCGCGGATCGAAAGGCATCGGGATCAAGTATTCCGGGCCGAACGAGAGATTGCTAATACCATAAGTGGTCGCCACGATGTCCGATTGCTCGGCTTCGGCCAGTTCCGCAATGGCACGGACGGTAGCGATTTCCATCGCGCGGGTAATTGTGGTGGCGCCACAGTCGAGTGCGCCACGGAAAATGTACGGAAAGCACAGCACATTGTTGACCTGATTTGGGTAATCCGAGCGGCCGGTCGCAATAATGGCGTCGGGACGCACGGCGCGTACTTCCTCCGGCAAGATTTCGGGTGTGGGATTGGCCAGTGCCAGTACCAGTGGATTGATGGCCATGCCTTTGACCATCTCTTGCTTCAAGACGCCGCCAGCAGATAGTCCGAGAAAAATATCTGCACCCGGCATCACTTCGGCCAAAGTGCGCGCACTTATATCTTGGGCAAAGCGTTCTTTGTCTGGATCCATCAATGCGACACGGCCGGTATAGACAACACCCGCGAGATCGGTGACAAAAATATTCTCGATCGGAAATCCGAGGTCGACGATCAAATCCAGACATGCCAGAGCCGCAGCGCCGGCGCCGGAAACAACGAGTTTGCATTCCTTAATGTTTTTGCCCACCACCTTGATGCCGTTCAAAATGGCGGCGCCGACAATGATCGCGGTGCCATGCTGGTCATCGTGGAAAACCGGGATTTTCATCCGGCTGCGTAATTTGCGCTCGATGTAAAAGCATTCCGGGGCTTTGATATCTTCCAAGTTGATGCCGCCGAAAGTCGGTTCTAATGATGCAATGATGTCGCACAATTTATCGGGATCGGATTCGTTGATCTCGATATCAAAGACATCGACGCCGGCAAATTTCTTAAACAATACTGCTTTGCCTTCCATCACCGGTTTGGATGCAAGCGGCCCGATATTGCCCAAGCCTAGTACAGCTGTGCCGTTGGTGATGACTGCGACCAAATTGCCGCGTGAAGTGTATTTAAAGACGTTGGCCGGATCGGCCACAATCTCTTCGCATGGCGCCGCCACGCCGGGCGAATATGCCAACGCCAAGTCGCGCTGGTTCGTTAATTGTTTGGTGGGGGAGATACCGATTTTTCCAGGAATCGGAAATTCGTGATATTCGAGTGCAGCCTGACGTAGTTGCTTGCGAAGTTCTTCTTTTGTATCCAATGGGGAATTCATGCGATGCGGCCTTCCGGTGGGATGCGCAGTGCACGGAGGCACTGTTTGGCAGAAGCAATCGATTTTATCAGAGGACTTTCAACAATTTCAGGCGTATTTATTGCGCTGCAATGCACTTTTTTGTATCACTTAGGGTTGATGTAAAGGTCTGCGCATATCGTTATTGAAAGTTATTTGCTATCGAATCAATATAAACAATCAATTTTATTAATCAATGGCCAGCATTTATGATTCACCCCATGTTGATTGAATTACTCACTCAATAGTCCCAACCACACAAGGAGTGCATCATGGCTAGCAATAATTCCGCCGTACCATCCGTCACCATTCAAAACCTCGAAGCCGCGTTTGCCGGTGAATCGATGGCACATATCAAATATCGTTATTTCGCAAAACTGGCACGTGCCGCCGGGGCCGATGATGTGGCAAAAATCTTCGAGGACACTGCCGATCAAGAAGTCATGCACGCCTTCGGACATCTTGATCTCTTGTATCCAAAATCAGCGCTGACGCCAGCCCGCTCGCTTGAAATCGCCATCGAAGGCGAGACTTATGAATACACTGAAATGTATCCAAAATTTCGTCATCTTGCGGTAGAAGAGGGCAATCAAGCCGCCGTGGCAGAATTCGACGAACAGATTGCGGAATCGAAAGAACACGCTGCAAATTTCAAACGCACTTTGGAAGTGGCTGCCAAGCGTTTTGCTGCGCTGGCCAAAGTCGAAGAGCGCCATGCCAATCATTACTGCGCCGCGTTGGAAGCATTGGCCGCGACGCAAACCGCTTGAGCCGATTGCATATACGCAGCAGAATTTCGCGTTTTGGGGCAAATAAATTGCCTGATAGACCAAACTTGTTGGCTAACTTTATCTGTAAATTTCACCAAGGGAAAATATGAACACTTACCAATGCATCGTTTGCGGTTTCATCTATGACGAAAGCCTCGGCATGCCCGATGACGGCATCGCCGCCGGCACCAAATGGGATGACATTCCTGCCGATTGGTCATGCCCCGATTGCGGCGTATCCAAGGCAGATTTTGAAATGGTGCAAATTTAAGTGATTGGGTCAGGAATGAATCCCATCATCATTATCGGTGCCGGCCTGGCTGGTTACACCGTGGCGCGAGAATTGCGCAAACTCGACAAAACCCGCCCGCTGATGATTATCAGTGCCGACGATGGCGGGTTTTATTCCAAGCCCATGCTGTCGAACGCCTTCGCGCAGAATAAGCAGGCGGCGCAACTGGTCAATCAAAGTGCCGCGCAAATGGCGACACAATTGCAGGCGCAGATTCTTGCCAACACCACGGTGGGCGGCATCGATACCGAAGCCAAGCTAGTGCAGTCGAGCGCCGGCGATTTTGCCTATGATCAACTCGTACTGGCGGTCGGCGCGACGCCGATCCGGCTGGCACTGGAAGGCGATGCGGCGCAGCAAGTATTGTCGGTTAATCATTTGAGTGATTACGCCAGACTGCGTGCTCATTCCTCGATCCTGGCTGGCGCCGGCCGGGTGGCAATTCTCGGTGCCGGACTGATCGGTTGCGAATTTGCCGACGACCTGGCGGGTGCCGGGCATCAGGTGACATTGATCGACCCCAATCTTTTACCCTTGGCGGCGCTGGCAGCACCTGCCCTATCGCGCGGCTTGCATGCTGCTTTGCTCGGGCGCGGTGTGCGGTTTCATCTGGGTACGACGGCCAAAAGGATTGAACAGTCGGCAACCGGATTTCAGCTCACGCTGGCCGATGGCAACCGTATCGAGGTCGATATCGTTTTGTCAGCAGTTGGTTTGCGACCGGATCTGGGCCTGGCAACCGCCTCGAAGCTGCTGACGCGGCGCGGCATCGTGATCGATTTGCACGGCCGAACCAGCGCTCGCGACGTTTATGCGCTGGGTGATTGCGCGGAATATACGGCCAGCGATGGTAGCAGCACACCGATGCCCTATATCGCGCCGATCATGTCGGCAGCGCGTGCAATTGCTCAGACATTGAATGGCCAGCCCACTCCCTTGGGCCTGAAAGCCGCAGCGGTACTGGTCAAGACACCTAGTTACCCGCTGGCACTGGCGCCGCCAGCGTTAGTCATGCAAGCCAAGGGCGCGTGGCATGAGCAACGGGATGGCACGCGCACCATCAGCCGCTTTCTTGATGCCGACGGCGTGATGCACGGGTTTGGCGTTGCGCCGCAAGATGCAGCGGTAAGGACAAGTTTATTGGCCGCGCTGGGGACCGTTTTCGCTGTGCCGTGAATGGGTAAATGCTAGTTGTTATATTCCTTATTAATGCATAAATATGGGGGTATAAGGTAAAACAATGCCGATACCGCACGTTTTTATTGGTCAAAAATAAATACTGCATGGAGTATATTTTAGATGTCCGAGCTGTTTTTTGGCACCCAATGCGCGAAAATCTGGCGATCAGGGTGACGCATTCGGTACAATCGGCCGCATGATTTCTGAATTCGACCTGATCGCCCGATATTTCATGCGCCCAACCCGGAGCGCAAGCTTGGCGGGCGGCGACGATTGCGCTTTGTTGATGCCGGCAGCGGGCATGCAAATGGCGATTTCGACCGATATGCTGGTCGAAGGACGGCACTTTTTCCCCAACGCCGTTCCGCGTCAATTGGGGCATAAATGCTTGGCCGTCAATTTGTCCGATCTGGCTGCAATGGCGGCAAAACCGGTCGCTTTCACTCTGGCTTTTTCACTGCCACAAGCCGACTCAAGTTGGCTATCGGCTTTTGCCGATGGCATGTACGCGCTGGCCGATAAGCATCAATGCGAATTGATCGGCGGCGATACAACCAAAGGGCCACTCAATATTTGCATCAGCGTGTTTGGCGAAGTACCGCCAGCGCAAGCTTTGCGGCGCGATGCGGCGCAGGTGGGCGACGATATCTGGGTTTCCGGTACGCTGGGCGAAGCACGGCTGGCGTTGGCCGGTTATCGCGGTGAAATCGTGCTCGACCCTGCGGTACAAGAAGCCGCCGGGCTGCGCATGCATATGCCGACGCCTCGGGTGGCATTAGGCCTGCAGTTGCGTGGCATCGCGCATGCGGCGATTGATGTGTCCGATGGTTTGGTGGGCGACTTGGGCCATATCCTGCAACGCTCCAAGCTGGGTGCGATGCTGGTGGTAGACGATCTGCCGCTGGGCGCGATGTTGTTGCAGCAAGCGGTGGAAACGCAACGTCGTTTCGCACTGGCGGGCGGCGATGATTATGAACTTTGTTTTACCGCAGCCGCCAGCCAACGGGCGGCGGTGCTGGCCGCCGCTGAAGCCGCAGCGACCCCGGTAACCCGCATTGGCCGCATCGAGGCGGCACCCGGTTTGCGTTTGCACGATGCGGCGGGTGCCGCGCTGCAACTATCACTAAGCGCCTTCGATCACTTTGCCACCCCATGAAAACACTAGAAACCGGCCAGAGCGCCATCGTCAGCCATCCCAATAGCCGCTTCATGCTGGCGCATTACACGCACGTGATTGCACAGGGTTTCGGCAGCGGCCTGTCGCCGATCATGCCCGGCACTTCCGGCACCCTGTTTGCGTGGCTGTCGTATGCGGTGTTGACAGCGCGCTGGCCGACGGTTTTTTCGCCCTTGAACTGGGGCATCATCATCGTTGTCGGGTTTTTCATCGGTATCTGGGTCTGTGAAAAAACCGGTCGCGATCTCGGCGTTGCCGATCACGGCAGCATGGTATGGGATGAAATTATTGCATTCTGGCTGGTCTTGTTATTCGTGATGCCGGCCGGTTTTGCGACGCAATGCTGGGCTTTTGTCTGGTTCCGGTTCTTCGACATGGTCAAGCCGCCGCCGATCCGCTATTTTGACCGTCATATCAAAGGCGGTTTTGGCGTCATGTGGGACGATATTGTGGCGGCGTTTTATACCTTGTTGGTGTTTGCGCTGTGGCAAGTTTTTTAGCGAAAATCCTTGTCAATTCCGGCTGGCAGAATGGTAGAGTAGTGCCGCACAAGACTTGTATTTTGCCGCCTGGTCTGGCTGACATGGCTGGCGGATGCAGGGTAAATCGTTCACCGCGTCGTTCACCGCGCATAGGAGAAATCACATGACAAACACCATCAGCGATCTGGCAACGCAAGTTGGCCGCGCACTGCAAGCCAAGGGATTATTGCTGGCCACTGCAGAATCTTGCACCGGCGGCGGCGTGGCGCAAGCTATTACCGAAATAGCGGGTTCGACCGGTTGGTACGACTGCGGCTTTATCGCCTATTCCAATGCATCAAAAACTGAGCTGCTCGATGTATCTGCCGCCCTGATCGCGCAGCAAGGGACTGTCAGCGAAGAAGTCGCCGCCGCCATGGCCGAAGGCGCACTCGCCAATAGTAATGCCCATGTCGCGCTGTCGACTACCGGCATTGCCGGGCCAACCGGCGCGGTGCCGGGCAAGCCGGTTGGCACCGTTTGTTTTGGTTGGGCTATCAAGAATGCGGTACATACCGAGCGTCTGGTATTTACCGGCGACCGGCAAGCGGTGCGCGAACAGACCGTGGTGCATTCGCTGCAAGGGTTATTGCGGTTTTTGGAACAGGTTTAAATAACAGCTTAAAGCACTAGCTCGACCGATGAGCCACCATGGATTGTGGCTCATCGATTTCTCCAACCTTTTTCACTCGCGATAGCGGTTAATCGCATCCCGTGTTTCGCGCGCCACCCGCCGCGCTGCCATGACGAAGTCTTCATCGAGCTTGTCGTTCGGTTTGGCATACAAAATCGCGCGTGAAGAATTGATCATCATGCCGGTGCCATCGGCGGTTTGGCCAGCGATGACGGTCGATTCGATATCGCCACCCTGGGCGCCGATGCCGGGCACCAGCAGCGGCATGTCGCCGACCAAGGCACGCACTTGCGCCAGTTCATTGGGGAAAGTGGCGCCGACTACCAGCGCGCATTGGCCGTTGCCATTCCATTTTTCAGCGACCAGATTGGCCACATATTGGTAGAGCGGCTTGCCATTGATATCGAGAAATTGCAAATCCGAGCCGCCAGGATTGGAGGTGCGGCACAGCACGATGACACCACGGTCTTTCCATTCCAAATAGGGCGCGACCGAGTCGTAACCCATATACGGATTGACCGTCACCGCGTCGGCGCCGTAGCGCTCGAACGCTTCGCGCGCATATTGTTCTGCGGTGGCGCCGATATCGCCGCGCTTGGCGTCGAGGATGATAGGCAGATGCGGGTAAGTTTCGCGCAGATAGGCGCAAATGGCTTCGAGCTGGTCTTCTGCGCCCAATGCTGCAAAATAGGCGATTTGCGGCTTGAAGGCGCAAGCCAGGTCGGCGCTGGCGTCGATGATGGCTTTGCAAAAGGCATAGATGGCATCAGGCTGGTCTTGGAATTGTTCTGGGAATTTGGCCAAGTCTGGGTCAAGGCCGACGCACAGGAGAGAATCGTTGGCGCTCCACGCGGCAGAGAGTTTTTTGATGAAAGTCATGATGGCGCCTTGGCTGTTTCAATATCGACATTTTAAGCCGTGTTGCACACATTGCTGGACAACAAATATCAAGCCGCGACGTTTTTCAAGCGCCCGGCGCAGGCTGTAGAAGCGATTGTCATGCTATGGTGCCAACATATGGAGGTTCAGGCGCTGGCTGTTGCAGCAAGTGCTATTGAAGTTGCGCCATAAGCGCCCACCTATCGCTCACCGGAGGCGATGGCAAGCCAGCCCCAATTTAACTCAACGTACTATTTTTAAGGAAATGACCACGATGAATAAGCTACTTAAATGGTGTACCAAAGGTTTGGCCATGCTGGCGATTGCCTCGACGCTGAGCGCCTGCGGCTATAACGATTTTCAGTCTAAAGACGAAAGTACCAAGGCCGCTTGGGGCGAAGTCGTCAACCAATATCAACGCCGCGCCGACCTGATCCCGAATCTGGTCAATACCGTCAAAGGCTATGCCTCGCATGAAAAGGATACATTGGAAGCGGTGATCAAGGCACGTGCTGCCGCGACCAGTTTCCAGATCACGCCGGAAGTGTTGAACAATCCAGAGATGGTGAAAAAATTTCAAGAAGTGCAGGGCACTTTGTCGTCGGCTTTATCGCGTCTGATGGCTGTGTCTGAGCAGTATCCCAATTTGAAAGCCGACACCAGTTTCCGCGACCTGCAATCACAGCTCGAAGGTACGGAAAACCGCATCACCGTGGCACGCCAACGCTATATCGTCGCGGTGCAAGACTACAACGTGCTGGCGCGCAGTTTCCCCAGCAACTTGACAGCGATGATGTTTGGCTACAAGCCTAAAGCCTCGTTTACGGTCGAGAATGAAAAGGCGATTTCGACCGCTCCCACTGTCAATTTCGGCGATAAATAGTCGGTTATGAAGAACCTCGCCCGATTCCGGTTTGCCTGCTGGCTGTACGGCTTGAGTCTATTGCTGGCGATGTCGGGCGCTTGGGCACAGGCCAGCGCGTCCGGCTTTGCGCCGATTCCGCCGCTCACGGCGCATGTGACCGACACGGTTGGCATGCTCCAGCCGAGCCAGCGCAGCGCACTGGAGAATGTGCTGGCGGATTACGAAAAGCGGTCCGGCAGCCAGATCGGCATTCTTTTAGTCGGCAGCACCGCGCCGGAAGTGATTGAGCAATACAGCATCCGGGTTGCCGATGCGTGGAAAATCGGGCGCAAAGGGGTTGACGACGGCGTCTTGCTGATCGTTGCCAAAGACAACCCTAAAGACTTGCGCCGCCTGCGGATCGAAGCCGGACGCGGCGTGCAAGGCACTGTTACCGATGCGCAATCGAAGCGGATTTTGCAAGACGTGATCGCGCCGCATTTTCGCCAGAACGATTTTTATGGCGGTTTGGCGGCCGGTGTGGCGGCGCTGACGGCTTTACTCGATCAAGAGCATTTCCCCGCGCCGAAAGTCGCGCCCAAGGCCGAGGAAGATGATTTTTCATTAATCACTAGCTTGCCGTTCCTATTCTTTTTTGCTCTGATCGCTATCGCGCGCATGCGTTCTGGCAGAGGTCGTGGCAACGCCCTGAGCCGTAGCGGCTGGGGCCGCACTGCCGGCGTGATCTTGGGGGCGGGTCTGGGCAATTCAATTGGCTCGGGACGCGGCGGATTTGGCGGCGGCAGCGGTGGAAGTTTTGGCGGCGGCTTTTCCGGTGGTGGCGGTGGTTTCGATGGCGGCGGCGCGTCGGGGGATTGGTGATGACATTATTAAATAAACTCAAGCGTTGCTGGAAGCATCTCAGCACTACGACCGCCAGCGGTAAGCAGGCGTTTCCACCAGCTAGCCTAAAGGCGATTGAGGCCACCATCGAGGCTGGTGAACAACAGCATCGGGCCGAAGTGCGTTGGATCGTGGAATCGTCGTTGTCGTTGCCGCTGGTATGGCAGGGCGTTTCTTCACGCCAGCGCGCCATCGATTTATTCCGTTATTACGGGGTATGGGATACCGAAGAAAATTGCGGTGTCTTGGTCTATCTCAATCTGGCCGACCATAAAGTCGAGATCATTGCCGACCGCGGCATCAACCGCCTGGTGGCGCCATCAGACTGGCAGCAAATATGCCGCGACATGAGCCAAGGTTTTGCGCAGGGCAAATTCAACGACGCTGCCTTGGGCGCTTTAAGCGAAATCAATGCCTTGCTGCGCGGCCATTTCCCAGCCAATGGCGAACGGCCAAACCAATTACCGAACCAGCCGATCACCATTTAGAATCGGGTTTTGGTAGTTTTTTAATACAAAATATACTGATGGGAGTATTATTTTTGCGCCGCAATATACCTGCGGGAGACTGTTGAAATAGCCTTATACTCCCATTGTTTCCTTATCGCCAGAAGTATTGCGCGAAAAATTTGCCTTGAAAACAGGCAATATTTTTGTCTTTCGCGTTTATACTTCATCGCTCCGCCTCATTGATAAGGAAGCCTCACGCCATGTCGTTCCGCTCTCCCACACTTGCTGCTTTTACAGCACCGCTTCCGACTTTATTCCCGTTCCTGCTGCTATGTCTTGCAAGCGCCGCCAATGGTGCCAGTGCGGTTCCGCCACCGCTGGCCAAATTCGTGGACGAAACCGAATCCTCCGGTCTGCAAAGCCGCTATGACGGCGAGTGGGAATACATGGTTGGCGGTGGCACTGGCGTGTTCGATTGCG
Organism: Pseudomonadota bacterium; assembly: GCA_040384645.1. Lineage (GTDB taxonomy): Bacteria > Pseudomonadota > Gammaproteobacteria > Burkholderiales > Burkholderiaceae_D > JAZKIX01. The sequence goes on from JAZKIX010000048.1 coordinate 12,664, forward strand.
ATGGCGATGGCTTGCCCGAAGTGGTGACCGCTGGCGGTGTCAATAAGTCGCGTTTTTTCCACAATCGCAGTGCCAAAGGTGCCGCCATCAAATTACAGGAAGAGCGGGTCGGGCTGGAATTTACCGGCGTAACAGGGCTATACCCGATCGACATCGATGGCGACGGCATTACTGATCTGGTGTTGTTGCGGGTGGGTGAAAATATCGCCATGCGTGGCCTTGGCCAGTGCAAATTCGAGCGCGCGAACGAGAAATGGAGTTTTGCCGGCGGCAATGCCTGGAGTACTTCCTTCAGCGCTACCTGGTTGCAGGGTGACAACTGGCCGACGCTGGCGGTGGGCAATTATATCGACCGCCGTCGTACCGATTTCCCATGGGGCTCTTGTACCGAAAACCAATTGATCCGGCCTAAAGACGGCGGTGGTTTTGCCGTGGCCGAGCCGCTCAAGCCCTCTTTTTGTACCTTGTCGATGTTGTTCTCTGATTGGGATCGCAGCGGCAACCCCGCCTTGCGCATCAGCAATGACCGCGAATATTACAAGGGCGGGCAAGAACAATTGTGGCGGGTCGAAGCCGGCAAGGCGGCGCATGCTTATACTGCCGACGAAGGTTGGAAGCCCCTGCAAATCTGGGGCATGGGGATTGCCAGCGCCGATATCGACGGCAGCGGTTATCCGTCCTATTTCTTGACCAGCATGGCCGACAACAAGCTGCAAATGCTGGAAGGCGGGCCTGGCAAACCGAGCTATAAAGATGGCGCCTATGATCGCGGCGTCACCGCGCACCGGCCGTTTTCCGGTGGCGACGTCCATCCGTCGACAGCTTGGCATGCGCAATTTGCCGACGTCAATAACGATAGCTACAACGACCTTTTCATTGTCAAGGGCAATGTCGCCAGCATGGCCGAATTTGCCGCGGTCGATCCGAATAACTTGCTGCTGGGCGCAGCCAACGGTCGCTTTACCGAGTCGGCTGAAGCGGCCAACGTCATCAGCGGCCGGCGCGGTCGCGGCGGCATGTTGACCGACCTGAATGGCGATGGCTTGCTCGACATGGTCGTCATCAACCGCTGGGACAAGGCACAACTGTGGCGCAATGTCGGCGCCGGCACTGCTGCAGCGCCGGCGCCGCTGGGCCATTGGCTGCAGGTACGCTTGCAGCAAGAGGGTGGCAATCGCGATGCGATCGGGGCCTGGCTTGAAGTCGACGTGGACGGTCGCGTCCTGCGTCAGGAACATACCATCGGCGGTGGCCACGCCAGTGGCCATCTCGGCTGGATGCATGTCGGTATTGGCAAGGCCAAATCTGCCAAGTTGCGTGTGATCTGGCCTGGCAAGCAAGCAGGGCCGTGGGTCAAAGTTGAGGCAGACCAGTTTTTGCAAGTAGACCGGCAGCAAGGGATTAAGCGCTGGACGGCGGCGCAGCCATGAGCACGACGACCATGAAAAATAGAGGTACCAAATCCACAGCTCATGAGAGGGACGAAATGACTTCAAAACCAAGGCAAGGCGCAACGGTGCGCGACGCCGTTTCAAAACTTTCTCTTGCGCTTTCTTTGTCATTCTTGCGGGTTAGCAAACCGCTTTTGCCGGCATGCCTGGCCGCACTGGCGCTGGCACCGCTGCACGTCAGCGCTGCCAGCAAACCCGCCGCCAGCTACAGTAACGCGGTTGCGACCGCTTGGCTCAAACTCGATATTCTCGCGATCCAGCAAACCCCTGGCCAATCGCCGCCGGCAGCATCGCGTACGCTGGCGTATCTCGGCCTTGGCTTGTACGAGGCGGTGGTCAATGGCATGCCCAAGCACCGTACTTTGGCTGGGCAATTAAATGAACTGGAATCCTTGCCCCCGGTACAACCCAACGAAACCCTGCATTGGCCCACTGTTGCCAACGCCACTCTGGCGGCACTGTCGCGCATGCTTTTACCTAACGCGCCGCCCGACTGGAAAAACCGGATGGACAAGCTGGAGCGCGATATGCCGCTGTTGTATCCGGAAGATTTCAGTCCTGACGACCGCAGTGCCGAAGTCATCATCCGCTCTGAAACCTATGGCAAATTGATGGCGATGGCGCTCATGACCTGGGCCCGTACCGATGGTGGTCACGACCCTAGTGGCGCTTTGCGCACCCGTATCGACAATACTTATGTAGGCGAAAGCGGCCCAGGCGCATGGGTTCAGACACCGCCGCAATTCGCCCGCCCGCTGTTGCCTAATTGGGGCAATAACCGCCGCTTTGTTCCTGGCGATGCTGCGGCTTGCCCGCTTCCAGGGCCACCCCCATATAGTGAAGCGCCGGATTCCGAATTTTTCAAGCAAGCATCCGAAGTCTTTCAGGTCGCCAAACAAACCCCCGAACAGCAACGCCAGATTGCCTTGTATTGGTCTGATGATCCGGGCAAGACGCCGACGCCGTCGGGGCATTGGGCATTTGTCTTGACTGACCTGCTGCGTGGCGGCAAGCATGACCTTGCTTTTGCAGCCGAAGCCAGCGCCCGCATGACACTATCCATGTCAGACGCTTTTGTCGCTACATGGCAAGCCAAGTACCGTTACAACCTTATTCGACCCGTCACCTATGTCCAACTGGCGCTAGATAGCAACTGGGTCCCTGACATGTTGGAAACACCGCCATTCCCTGAATATCCTTCCGGCCATTCAGTCCAAAGCGGCGCTGCCGCCCTGGTATTGGGACGATTGTTTGGCGAAGACACCGTGTTTGTCGATCGATTTCACAATGATCGGGGATGGGGGCCGCGTACCTTCAAAAATTTTAAGGCAGCATCCGATGAAGCAGCAATTTCTCGCATGTACGGCGGCATCCATTTCCGCGCGGCGATTGAAGATGGCTTGGCGCAAGGGCGCTGCGTAGGCGAGAAAGTGATGGCTTTGCAGTTCTTGCATAAATAGTGTTGTGCCAGCCGGGTTTGTCGCTATACCGCATTTATGGCTATAGACCTGGTTTCGCTACATCGCGCGTTATCCGGCATATAACAAAAGTAAAAATGCATTGGGCAATTCTTGTATCGCGCCAGACACAAAAAAACGGCATTCGGTTTTCGGGAGCAGATCGCCACCACTTTTTAGCTATACTCGTTCGACGTTAACTATTTCTTTCCGTTATTGAACTTGAAGCGCCGGTTCGCAGTAATGAAAGAGTACTTAAGCACGAGTGCGGAGAATGTAGATTGGCAACACCGACTAAACCATTGCACATCGGCGTATTGATCAATAACCTGGACGGTTATTTTGAGCGCGAACTGCTGGATGGATTGCGGATCAAGGCGCAAGCGGAAGGATTGAAGCTGCTCTACATCGCCGGCCATAACGTCAATGCCAGCGACCTGTTCCGGCGCCAATTCAATGTCACATACGATCTCGGCAATTGCCCCCAGATCGATGCTATTGTCAGCGCCACCGCTTTTTTTCAAACGGAAATGAGCCTTGACGAAGGCATCGCCTTCATTAATCGCTACCGTCCGCGCCCAACGATCAACCTCAATTTCACGATGCCCGGTTGCCCATCGATCAACATCGATAATCGCACCGGCTTTCGTGACCTGATGCATCATTTGATTCATGTGCATGGCTACAAGCGCCTCGCTTTCATGAAAGGCAGCGACGGCAATCTGGACGGTGCCGAGCGTTTTTCTGTGTATAAGGAATGCCTGGCCGAAGCCGGTTTCGAATTCGATCCATTGTTAGTGGTCAATGGCGATTTCAACCAGTTTGACGGCCGTATCGCGATGGCGAAATTGCTGGACCGAAAGCGACCCTTCGACGTATTGGTTGCCGCCAGCGACAAAATGGCGCAGGTAGCCATGGCCGTGGCAATCGAGCGCGGGTTTAGGATTCCGCATGATTTTGCGCTGACCGGGTTTGATGACTTGCTCTACCTGTCAAAAGAAGGGCCGTCCCTCACCACCATCAATCAATCGCTGCGCCATCAGATGGCGGTGGCGATCGACGTCTTGCTGGCAATCGCGCGTGGCGAACAAGTGCCCCATGTCACGACCCTGCCAACCCGGCTGGTGCTGCGCCAGTCCTGCGGCTGTGGGGCCAAGATCCAATTGACGCCATTGCAGGCAGATAGCGAGCCGCTGCAAGTACACGACGCCATCATTGCCCTAGTCGCTTTATTGCCGGAACAAACCCGTCAATTCCGTCGTTACCTGCAGCAGCTGGAGCAAGCCCTTCACCTTGGCAACGACCAGTTTGAAGACCGCCTCAGCCGGATGGCGCAAGAATGCCTGGCCCAATCGGGCGATATCTCGCAATTGCAAGCCCTGTTGCTGGCCATGTATCGCCACCTCGATGCGTTGCCTGGCGTCACGCCGGACAAGCGGCAGCGCTACGGTGAATATTTGCAAAACGGCCAGATCGTCCTCTTCAACGTCCACAGCATTTTTAATCTGCGCGAAACGGTGACCGAGGATTACAACGATTTCATGACGCGCCAGCTTGGCTTCCTCAAGAAGCGCATGTCTAACCTCGATCACGATACCTTGATGAACCTGATCGAAGAAGTGCTGCACGAGTTCGGCATTCCGTCCTGCTATATCGCGCTGTACGACGCACCGTTCATCTTCAGCACCTTAGCCAATATCAAGCTGCCCGAGACTTCGCGCCTGATTTTCGCCATGACCGATTATGTGCGCCACGCAGAAGATATCGATCAGCCTTTTGCCACCCGCAACCTGGTACCGGACCAATTGTTCAGCAAGGTAGATCATCAGGTCATGGGACTGTTTCCCTTGTTCCAATATGCCGAACATTACGGCTATATTATTCTCGACCTGACCGTGATGCCGGCCACCCGGCTCGAATTGATCCGGGATGAAATTTCCACCAATATTATCAACAGCGTGCTGGTGGCCGAGCTGGCGCAAGCGCGCGATTTGCTCAAGATGGATCTGGCGATTGCCGAAGGCCAGAACGAACGCCTGGAACATCTGGCGGTGCGTGATGAACTGACCGGCCAGTACAACCGGCGCGGCTTCTTCAATCTGGCAGTGCAGCAAATCGAAGCGGGCAATGGCTTCCCGATGATGATCATTTTTGCCGATCTGGATGGCTTGAAAATCATCAACGATAATTTCGGCCATATCGAAGGCGATTTTTCGATCCGCAAAGCCAGCCAGCTACTGGCCCAGGTTTTCCGCACCAGCGATATTATTTGCCGGCTGGGCGGCGACGAGTTCGTCATTCTCAGCCCTGAATGCACACCCGACGATTTGCTCAGCATCAAACGCCGGGTCTACGAGCGTTTTAATACCTTCAATGCCGAAAGCGACAAACCCTACAAGATCGCCTGCAGCATCGGTTATTTTGTCTTGACCGAAGACGACAAAACCCCGCTGGAGCTGATCCTCAATCGCGCCGACCAATACCTGTATGAAGAAAAACGGCGCCGCAAGTCGGGTCGGGATACGACGTAAGGCGGCACTTGAGTGCGCCTACTAAACGTCAGGCCAGTTAGGTAGGGCAGATGTTGCCTTTGCCGGTCTGAAAGGTGTACGACGCCTTTAATATACTGTGCCGTGTATTATTTTTAGCCCAATGAATGCCTGCGGATTGAGGTAAATATTTGCGCATACTCCCTATTTTTAGCCTATTTTGGCGTTTAAATAAGTCATGTTTGAACTATTCCATTGATATACAGAAGAAGTAAAAACTTCTCAACAATTTGGATCACATGACTGTTGAGTTCGTTCATGGGATTAGCTTGTGTCGCCATGGTCGCTCACCCGGAACTGGTGTCGGCTCTGTTTGGATGGCTGACCAAACGAGTCATCTGATGGGTGAACAAGTACTGTGCGAAATAACACCAATCGAGCTAATCGCAAGCCTCTGAAACCGAACTATTAGCGCTATGAATGTCAAATCAGTCATCCTGGTTTCTTTAGCAATGATCGCGCTGATTGCCACGGCTGGCGTGCTGCTTGTTGTGGTCGGTCCCAGCGATGTGGTTACGAACCGATATCCGACGCTCGCGGCAGCGCGTGCGGACAAACTATTCGAGCGCGGATGGCTACCTGAGATACTTCCTCCGTCGACTTTCCAGATTGACACCTTGAACAATTTGGACCTCGACACATCGGCAGGTCGGTTCTCATTTAATGCTGCTGAGTGGACAGCTTTCAAAAATAGACTGGCGGTTGGGGAGCAACGTGCGCCGTTTGATGGCTGGGCCGCGACTGTCGGCAAGAAGCAAGCGGCGGGATTCTCAATCTGGTATTACACAGATTCAAACACCACGTGGGCGTTTTTCTGCAAGGCTGAAGTGGCCTACTGTGAATACACGACGTGGACGGCAATCTAGGTAACGCAACTCAACTTCAATCGGCGCAGGCATTCGTATGAAGTTTTATAAAAAGCCTGCGCTTTGAAGGCTCCAAAAGACAAAAATATACTGTGGTGTGTATTATTTTTTGCCCAATGAATACCTGCGGCTGAGGGTATATTTCGGCATATACCCCCTATATTTACCCCGATATCGGGGCCATTCCCGCTTCTGCCACGCCCTGATCGCGCAAATCCTGTAAGGCCGCAGCCAGCACCTGCGTGTCGCAGTAAATGCGCAGCGACACCACCTTGCCCCATTTCAGGCGTAGTGCATGCACGCCCTGATTGCTGCGCGGCGTGCCATCGCGCAGGGTGAAATGGTCGCGCCATTCGACCAGCGCCACGGTGTTCCACGGCCAGCCGCTGACGGCCACCGAGTCGATATCGAAGCGCACATCCGGCAGCAGGTTTTTCAGCCGCACATACCACGGCCCGATGGTCGCCATGCTGCGGCGCGATCCGGCCAGTGCGTGGTCGCCGAAAAATACATGCTCCACCGGCGTGCCGAAAGAGCCCAGCACCGGCGCGTAATCGCCCCGGTTCAGCGCGGCAAAGGCATTACGTAAAATGCGTTCGACAACCATGCGATAGATCATGATGCGGCTCCTGTGGGGTGGGTGAATCGGGGTGAATGGATTAAGTCGACGCTAGCTTGGTTGCGTCCTGCGGACGCAGATGTTGCGCGATATGCTGTTCCAGATGACGCCGCGCGGCACGTAGATATTGGGCGTCGGCGTAGAGCTGGGTTAGCATCACCCCACCCTCGATCGCCGCGATGAAGACGGTGGCAAATGCGGCTCCATCGACATCCGCTGCAATCTCCTTGCGTTGCTGGCCGCTTTGCACGATGCCGACCAGCAAGCTGTGCCAACCCGCCATTGCCACCTGCGCCCGCTGCCGCAATCCCGGCTCGGCATGGTCGGCTTCGATAGCGCTATTCATGATCGGGCAACCACCGGCCATCGGCACGTCGATATCATCGTCGCCATAGGCTGCCAGCAAGGCCAGCAATTGGTCGCAGGCATTGGCCTTGCCTTGCAGCGCCTGCAAAAATCGTTCACGGATTTGCCCCACTGCAAAATCCATCGCCGCATACGCCAGTGTCTCGCGACTGTCGAAGTGGCGGTACAAACCACCTTTCTGGATGCCAGTAGTCTCGATCACCGCCGCAATCGAGGTCGATAAAAAGCCCTGACGATTCATCAGTGCAGCAGTGCGTTCTATGATCTGCGCGCGGGTACGTTCGCCCTTGGTTTGCATCGGATTTTCCCAAAAGAGACTGAATGGTATCTTTTATGGAAAGAGCTTGTCAAGACTTGATTGAATGAGCGTGTGTTGCGGGAGCGGCGCCGGTTGAGACTGATAAGCGGCGTAAGTTTTATACCCAGTTTTCTAAAATCAAGGGCGCTGCGATGCGTTCGTAATGCCGGATATTATTGGTGACCAGTACCGCGCCAGCCGATAGTGAATGAGCTGCAATCATCATGTCCAGTTCGCCGATGGGTTGTCCTGTGCTGACCAGTTGATGACGAATTTCGGCGTACCAGTCGGCTGCTTCGGCATCCCACGCTAGCACGCGGACGATCTTGATGAACTGGCGTACTGCGAGCTGTAGGCGATGCTCGGACGGCAAGCGCTTCAAGCCGTACAACAGTTCTGCCCGGGTCATCACGGAAATGCAAATCATCGATGGCACTATTGCAGACAATTTAGCCTCAATGACTGGCGACTTGCCTTTGATGAGGTAGCTGGCAGTATCGGTATCGAGCATGTGCAACATCAGGGTGTTCCTGCTTCGCTGTGTGTTTCAAGCTCGTCGTCGAATATGCCGCTGTCTTGCGGCAGCGTATTCATCGGACGATCCGCCATAAAGTCGGCGGGCACTTCAGTCGCATGCAATAAGGCAAAAAACTCATTCCACGTTTTGGCGCCGGGCCGGTTTGACAGCACCACGTCACCGGTAGCATCGTCGCGGGTGACGTAGACCTCGCTTCCTTCAAAGCGGAATTCGATGGGTAGGCGCACGGCTTGGCTGGCACCGTTTTTGAAGAGTTTGGCGATGCGTGTTTCGATCATGATCTTGCTCCTGTATTAAATATATATCGAAGTATATACTTGATCTGCGTTGCGACGGTTTTTATAATCTGATTCGTAATGTGGGGTGGTTTCATTCTGGTGTATTCGGATGCAGCTTCTTGACATAAAGCCACCAAAACGCCAGCCCTGCAACGGCGCTAGTACCAAGCTATTTAGCGTTGAGGGATGCAATCAAGACGGGCGACCGTAATTTCACCGCCGTTAATACGGCAGGTAGTCCCCCAAAAGGTAGTCCCCCAAAAGCCCAGTATTGTGTAAGTTCACAACATGTGCTGTGCCATCGACCAGAGCCAGACCACAAGTGGTCGTCGTGGCGAACAGCATGCCCAGCATCGCGGTCAAGCAAAAAATCCAATCGTTCGTAACATATTGCAGTCCTAAAAAATGAGTTTTAATGGGAGCTTGGCTTACCCCAGCAACTCATATTTCCCACCCCGTTCCAACGCCCGCTGATACGCCGGCCTCGCATGTATCCGCTGTAAAAACTCCATCAATGCCGGCCGGCTTGAATCCAGTCCACCCCGCATCGCTGCTGCTTCCAGCGGGAAGCTCATCTGGATATCGGCAGCACTGAATTCATTACCGGCGAACCATCCGGTCTTTTTAATCTCGTTTTCCAGATAGTCCAGGTGCAAGGCAATCTGCGGATTGATGAAAGATTTTTTGGCGGCGCCTGCGATGGCGCGGGCGATTGGCTTGATGAAGAAGGGCATGGGGCCTTTTTCGACGCGGTCGAATACCAGCTTGAGTAGCAGTGGCGGCATGGCGGAACCCTCGGCGTAATGCAGCCAGTAGGTGTAGCGCAACCGCTCCGACGTGCCGATGGGTGGAATCAGGCGGCCGTCGCCGTAACGCTCGACCAGGTATTCGATGATGGCGCCGGATTCTGCGATGGTGAGCGGGCCGTCGGTGATGACGGGCGATTTACCGAGCGGGTGAACGTCACGCAGTGAATCCGGCGCGAGCATGGTGCGGCGGTCGCGTTGGTAGGGTTTGATTTCGTAGTCGATCCCGAGTTCTTCCAGCAGCCACAAGACGCGTTGTGAACGGGAGTTATTGAGGTGGTGGACAGTAATCATGGATTCGGTCTTCTGGTTGGGGTGAAAGAAATTGCCCGGTTGCTTTCCTGAAATCTGATAGGTATGGACAAATCATAGAGCAGGGCTTCGTTGTATTGCGGCTTATTTGCGTCAGATCAAGTCGCCGCGATGTTACCGGAGGCAGTTGCCGTTTTTCGCAAAAGTTATCTTGGTAAGGAAATTACAATCGCAGCATCGTCTTTGGTTTTAAGACTTCGGCGTAACAAACTTATCGAATGAAAACACTTTTTCTACGCTTCACGTTTATCTTCACCACTGCATTGTTGTGCTGCATTGATGTGCGTGCACAAGATGTCATCGATGCGTCGGACAGCAAGGCTTATGCCTCAGTTATATTTGGTAATGGGGTAGCCGAAGGTGATGGCTTGGTGGGAGATACCTCCTTGGATTGGCATGCTTTTGAAGTGCGTTTCGGGACGCGACTCGATGGCGTGGACCGTACCGTCCCGGCGCTGTTTTCCGGTGGTGGAGCAGCGCGTCTTGATTTCGTGTATGTCAATGAAGGCCATCCGCATAATCATCACCGCGATGGATTTAGCACGCAGATCGTGATCGAAAAAATGTTGCACCAGCATGTGTCTGCCGAGTTGGGAATTGGCCCTTATTTGAACATGGATACCACCCGCGTCGATGGGATTGAATATAACCAACAACGTTGGGGCGGCTTGTTGTCGCTGGCGCTCAGGTTTGAACTGGGGGACTTTATGCCCGGCACGCAACTCCGCTTAGGTTTCAATCGTATTGCAGTTCAGGGCGCTCATGCCTCTAATAGTTTGATGATCGGTATAGGCCGGGAGTTTCCCGGCGTGGCAGCAAAGCACGTGGATGACCGTGCCGCAAGGCCGGTGTGGGCCGGGCTGACCGCAATAGCGGCGCAGACCAATCATAGTTATTCTGAGCCACAGTTGGGCTATTCGTTCGACGCCGTGCAAGAGCGTGGTCAATGGGCAGCATCGCTCTCTGTAATAGAAGAAGGTGATGATGGGGTGCAAGTGGATCGACGCGGGATTGCTGCCCAGGCCTGGTATGTGCAGCCCTTGTCTGCCAAATGGAGCGCCAGCGCCGGGATCGGGCCGTATTTTGCGGACAATCGACGCGATGCCGGCGACGCTAAATTTATTGGCTTAATTTCCTTCAAGGCCGAGCGTCAGTTTGGTGCTTCATGGCGTGCTTTTGCTCAATTTAGCCGGGTCGTCACATTCGAGGAAAAAAACGATCGCGATCTGTTTCAGATTGGCGTGATGCGCCGGTTTGGTCGGTAAATTTTGGAGCAGCGTCGCGCATGAGTTTGACGCTCTTTTAAGTCAACCAGTATAAAGATCGCTGGCGCGAGCCTTGGTATTGCTGGGCGATTGGCGGTGCACGCTGATCAAACCGGTGTTAGACCATGAATCCTTCCAGCATTGGTTCGACCACCCATTGCATCAACCCATCGCAATCCTTGGGCGCGTCGGACTGTGGCAAACAATTGTTTAACATAATCATGGCCAAACCATGCCCGGTAGCCCACCATGTCAGTGCTTGTTGGTCGATATCACGTTTGCGGAAGTGGCCGTTTTGCTGACAGGCACTGATCAATCCCTTGAGGGTGGAAAAGGCTTCACCGGCTTTTTGGCGCAGTGATTCAGGTGTGTCCGGCTTGGCCAGAATCCCGCCGAACATGATGCGCATATGTTCGGGATGGCTCAGGCAAAAATTGATATAGGCGGTCGATTTGGCGCGGATCTGTAGTAGCGGATCCCCGGGGAATTGCGCCATGGCCTTGTTTTCCATCTGGATCAAGGTGATAAAACCTTCTTCTGCAATCGCCGCGAGCAAGCTATCCTTGCTCTCAAAATGCCGATACGGTGCGGTTGCGCTGACGCCAGCACGGCGCGCTACTTCGCGCAGGCTAAGAGCGTGTACACCCGCTTCTGCTAATAAACCTACCCCTGCCTGAACCAGCGCATTGCGTAAGTCGCCATGATGATAGGGGCGGACGGAAGGTAACGATACGGTCTTGGTCTTGGGCATGTAAATGACTAAAATTTGATGACTCGTTAATAAAAACCGGAATGCCCAACAGTGCAATATATGTATTTGCCTGAAGCCATTGTAAACTGGTGTACACATTAATCCGAATATTCTGTCCTTGAGATTTTTTCCTCTGACTTAAAAACAAAATGGATACGCAATGCGATTGACTTACCCGTGAAATCGCAGGGCGGACAATCTCGGCAGATTTTTATACAAAAATTAAAAAGGAGCATACGCATGCAAAAAATTCAGGGCGCCGACGGAATGCGGGCGATTGCCTGTTTGCTGGTACTGGTTCACCACCTGTCGCAAAGGATGTTTCCTTTTGCTAATTCGGAAGGATGGCAACTGGCACAATTTATCGGTATGTCCTTCAATGTCGGCGTCAGCGTGTTTTTTGTCTTGTCCGGCATGTTGTTAGCTAAGCCATTTTGGGAAGCGCATTTTGCCGGCGCAAGTGCGCCCCGATTGGGCGTGTATGCCGTGCGTCGTGCTGCGCGCATCGTGCCGGGATTTTATCTGGTGACGGTTGTATTTTTCTTGCTGCAAAGCGTGATCTTGACCCAGCCGGCCGACAATCCCGACCAATGGTTGCGGCTGGCAACCTCGCTTACCTTTACCACTGGATTGCATTGGTCGACCTTCTTCCCCAATATGCTAAACGGCCCGCTTTGGTCGATCAGCTTGGAAGTGATTAGTTATATATTGCTTCCATTTTGTTTGCTACCGTTGTTTCGCTTGCGCTTGCCGCGCGGTGCAGCATTCGCTAGCGTATATTGCTTGTCGATATTTGGCTTGATTTTTGCCGCCAATGCTGCAGTCCATTATTTTTTTCATACGCCTGATGCTGGCAAAGGTTGGGAATTCGGCTTGCAAGGCGGTGCCAAATATTGGCTGCCTAACTACAACCCCATCGGCTTTTTCGCGCAGTTCTGGCTTGGGTCCTGTACCGCCGGCATTATCACCATGATTCAAAGCGCCGCATGGCGTGGGCGTGCGCGCCAGCTCGGCCTGTTTGATTTGTTTGCCGTATTGGCGTTGGTATCGGGCACGGGCCTGCTGATCTGGACCATGACGCAGCGAACCGGAGAATTTGCACTGGGTTGGCAGCAACAGCCGTATCACTTTCCCTATTTTGCTGGCCTGACCGGACTTGCGCTGATCTGTGGCGCCCATAGTCGCTGGATAGGCGCCGCCTTGGATAATCGCCTGTTCCGTTATATCGCAAGCGTTTCGTTCGGTGTGTATTTGTGGCACTTCGGCATCATGGAAGTGATCAATAAGGTTTGGATACCAGATTATCGGTACTTTGGCATGCGTGATGGCGTCTTGTTTTGGCAGTTGACCGGGATTGTGGTGGCCGTAACCTTTGCGATCGGTACGGCGTCGTTTTATTTTCTGGAACGACCGATGATGCGTTGGGCGAAGCGGCGTTTTGAATCAGGTTTGGTTGAGTCAGCCAAAGTGGGAACAACAGTAAATGTTGCTTAGTTAGCTAGTACTGCACACATGTTTTTCTCCCGCCCCGCCTGAGGGTGGGAGCTTCAATTGAGGTTTAGAGCCTATTCCAGTAGGACTCGTCATCGTCTTGCGTGCGATAAAGGGTGCATTGCGTTGCTCGTCCTTGCATAGCGCGCTATGCCTCCTCCTCACGCCTTGTCCGCCCACCTTTCTCGCACGCAATCCAACTACGCTCCCTATTGGAATATGCTCGTAGCGCATTTTGCTCTGGCCTATCAAGCATAAAATCCCCATAGCCATTGGTGTCAAATCGAACGGTTTCGGGCTTCTGCAACATGCCAAATGATAGCGATACCATTATATTTTGATTATTGTCAAGGAATAGCTCCGTTGCAACGACGACCTTTAGATAGGGCCTAGGAACTGCAATCAAAAGTGTGTTCTAATGCGAAAGTTATTGTTGTATTAACTGTTGTCAATGATAACTTTCGTGCTTGAGTGAATTGAATTTTTATTGTTTTTTGCAATTCATTTTCGGGCTTGGGCTGAATTTCATTTTTTAAGTGAGTGACCTATGTCGAAGTTTAGTATTAAGAACGTGTTCGGATTGTTGATGCTCGCTTTAGCGAGTCTATATTCTGGCGCCGCCAGCGCTGACGTGTATATGGGATCTTGGGATTTAACGGGAACCGGACAACTGCAGCAGGTATGGAATAACGGTACGCAAATTAAAGTGCTGGCGCCGAACGGAACCTCAACTGACTACAGCGTAAAAACTGGTGGTTTTGGCGCCAGTTGGCAATTAATGGGTGCCGAGGATCTCAATGGCGATGCTGGTAAGGAATTGATCCTTTCCGTTGCTACGAGCAATACGTCGGTATTGATCCAAGTCATTTCTCACAAGACTAAATCGTCACGTGAGTATTCAGTGGGTTACAGCACCTCTTGGCAAAAAATAGCGATCGAAGACCTCGATGGCAAGCCAGGAAAAGAACTGGTACTCAATATCGTAGGCCAAAATGGTTATCACGAATATCGCGTTCTTCACTTTCCGACTTATCACGAGACTTCTTATCGGTTTAGTAATGAATCGGTTGTTATCCTGACGAACGGCATTATCGATACCGATGGCAAGCCTGGCGCAGAAATAGTGGTCAATCGCGGCGGCGATGATATCGTTATCATTCACGATAGTACCCAGAATTCAAAGACGTATCCGATTGGCGCCGGCCTATGGAGCCTTCTCGGGTTTTCCGATCTGAATGGCATCGCTGGCAATGAAGTGGTGCTGCGTTATGGCGATTATTTGAAGGTGATCAATGACGTTACTGGCGAATTAAAAAACATTTTTGTGGGCGGAAATTTTGCTTTCAACAGTTTTCAAAACGTGGATGGTAAAGGCGGGAACGATATTCTGATATCTAAGAATAATGCAATCCAGACCTTCTATTACTACATTCCGCCAGTCGTCATTGTGCCTAATCCGGGTGCTGAATTTTCTTTGCAGCATAGCGGAGGACTCTGCGTGCATCCCAAGGGTGGCGCTAACGTACCCGCCAACGGTACGCCGGCGATCCTGTTTCCGATGTGCGATTCAAGCCAGCCACGTCTGAAGTTTAAATTGGCGGAAAATAAAAGCCTTCAACATGTATCGAGCGGTATGTGTTTGCATCCAGAAGGAGGGAGTGACACGCCCGCTGTAGGCACGCGTTTGGTATTTTGGAATCAGTGCAGTATTAGCCGGCTTCAAAATATACAGGGCAATCCAAAACTGGCATTCGAATTCACCGCTGGTGGCAGCATTCGCCATATCAAGAGCGGGCTTTGTGTGCATCCAAGTGGGGGGTCTCCTAACCCTGTTCGGGATACGTCATTGGTTCTCTGGGCTGGTTGTGATGAACCCAGACTGACATTCAATAAACTGTAAGCCATGCTTGCTGATGCCCGGTGATAACCGGCACATTGCATAGCTAAAAATGCCCCTGCGAGCGATTGCAGGGGCATTTTTCATCTCGCATTCTCAAATCGGTGCGTAATGCGAACCATGCATCAAACCAGTAAACCCGTCAGCAAGGGCGCGAGTATCCAATTCGTCATGGCAATCGGATCTCTGGGGATCTCTTGCACAGGCAGCCGATTGCTGTCCAATAAAATCATCGTCAGGCCATGCAGGACACTCCAGATTGTCATAGCCTGTTGTTCTGCATTGCCAGGGCAAAACACGCCCGCCGACTGGCAGGCTTGTACTTTGTTGACCAATAAAGAAAATAGCTTGTTTGCAGCGTGATGCAAGGAATTTGGTGCTTCCGGATGCGCCAGGATGCCGCCGAACATGACACGGATATGTTGTGGATTGTCCAAGGAAAACTGGATATAGACAGCGCATTTGGCGCGTAGTTGTTGTAACGGATCGTCGGTGAAAGAGGCGATGGCGATTTCCTCCAACTGAAGCATCTTGTGAAAACCTTCTTCGGCGATCGCAGCCAGTAAGCCAGCTTTGCCGGGAAAATGGCGATAGGGCGCGGCTGAACTGACGCCGGCGCGACGCGCCACATCACGAAAACCGAGCGCTTGCGTTCCGCCTTCTGCAAGTATTTCAAGTCCTGCCTGAATCAGCGCATTGCGAAGATCGCCATGGTGATACGGACGTGGCGGCGGTTTTGGCAGTTTTTGCTTGGTGGCCGGCATAAATTGTAAAAATTCCTTTGTTTCTATAGCTAGTTCAATGTATCGCGGCAGGTGAAGCTTGGACTTGGCAAAGTCGTTTTGATAGCAATGATGGTGCTTGCCGCAGCAGATGCCGGAGCGAATATCGCAAGAAAAAATGTTAACACGACTGACCTAGTTCACTTCTGGCTCAAAGGGCTTTGGGACTAATAATCAGGTAGGTTTCCAGCGCATTTATGAATCTTTAACAATTGAGTAGACAATTGGCCGCATCCCAACAGTTAAAAGGGTTTGGACTGGTTGGGACAGGCAATTTTTTGGGAATGGCGCGGCCGCCACAATAATCAATGTATACATAGAAAACATGTTGTGGTCTAATGCTGTTGTTATCAGTGATAACAACAGAAAAGACCTTAATAAAACGTATTTTCCCTGTTGCATGGCAGAGTCAAGACCAGTTTGAAGTAATGGAATGGTTGCCCGATTTGCTACAGGATTTTTGAAAATATGCCTGATGCGATGCGTAATTTTGATAGGGATCCAAATGAACAAGTTTCATCGTTTTACCAATCGCTTGTTATTTGCCTCGGTTTTGGCAACCACGCTCACGGCCTGCGATACAGCCGCGGCTACCCAGACAACAACCTTGGCGCCGTTGCCTGCGGTAGTGGAAGAATATTTCGCGGGATGGAATGCCTTTGATGGCCAGCGTGTACTGGCCACGTTTACGCCGGACGGCATCTACGCCGATCCATCGGTGCCTGATGGCGTCAGCGGCCCGGCATTGGCAGCCAACGTTGAAAAATTCAAGGGTTATTCATTCAAGCTCTTGTCGTATGGCTATTTGGCCGATGGCAGCCCAGAAATACTATGGGAAATGTTCGACCCCTCGGGGAAGTTTTTGGTCAAGGGCAAAGACATCATCACCATTGTCAACGGAAAATTGGCCCGTGTTCAGGGTTCTTGGTAATCATTTTTAGAGGGGAAATCATGAGAAAATTTATTCAAATTTTGGTACGCATCTTGGCTGTCAGCGCGCTCTCGTTTGGCATGGCAAATGTCGGTGTTGCGGCGGAGACGGCGGCAAGTGCAGTACCGTTTCCTGCCATTGTAGAAACCTATATCAAGGCGTGGGAAGTTTTCGACGGCGAAGCGGTGGCGGCAACCATTGGTGCAGACGGTACTTATATCGATTTATTTAATAAACGTGGTATCCGTGGCGAGCGTTTGGTCGCTTACGTGCTGTCGCGCAAAGGATCCAAATTGACGACCGAATCACGCACTTATACCGAAGACGGCAAGCCCAACCAACGTTGGAATTTTTACGATGGCTCAGGCAATCTGGTGGTAAGTGGCAATTCAATTTACACCGTGGTCGATGGCAAACTTACCCAAGTCAACGCCAGCTGGTAATTCCTGATCGCGGCCGATGATGACTTCGCCAAAGGCATGACTTGGCGTAACTCTGGCTGCGACAGCACTAAAAACAATCGGAGAGATATCATGAAAAATTTGCCAGTATATTGGCCGCAAAGACCATTGATCATGGCGATTTGCATCACCTTGTTATTTGCGCCCGCGGTGCATGCAGTTGAGTCATTGCCATACAAAAATTCTGCATTGCCGGTCGAGCAACGTGTGGCAGATTTATTGGCACGCATGACATTGGAAGAAAAAGTATGGCAAATGGCGATGGGTGAGCGCGCTTTGGTCAGTAATAAAGACTTGGCCAAAGGCATCGGCTCTATGCTCAATGGCGGCGGTCATGTGCAGGGCGTCAATACGGTAGCGGCTTGGGATCAAATGATTGAGGGCTATCAAGCCAATGCTGCCAAATCGCGGCTGGCAATTCCCGTCCTGTACGGCCTTGATTCGGTGCATGGCGTGGGCGGCGTGATAAACGGTGCCACCATGTTTCCACAGCAGATCGGGCTGGCAGCGACCGGTGATGAAAAGTTAATGCAAAAAATTGGCCAGATCAATGGCCGTGAAATGGCTGCACTGGGCGTGTACTGGAATTTCGCGCCGATGGTATCGGTGGTCAATGACGAGCGCTGGGGCCGCACGTACGAATCTCTGGGCGAAGATACCGCCACGGTCACGCGTCTGGCACGGGCCTACGTGGCCGGATATCAAGCTTCATTAAAGGCGCTTGATCCGAAGGCGCCGACCCCGTTGGCAACCGCCAAGCATTTTATTGGCGATGGCGCCGCCGGCTGGAATACATCGACCACCAAAAATGCCACCAGTAAATACCGCATCGACCAGGGCGATAGCCGCGGCGACGAAGCGGCATTGCTCAAGCGTTCCTTGCCGCCATACCAGGCGCTGATTGATGAAGGTGTCGGCAGCGTGATGACTTCGTTTAGTAGTTGGAATGGTACTAAGGTTCACGGCAGCAAGGCTTTGATCACTGATTTGCTAAAGGGGAAATTGAAATTCGACGGCTTGGTGGTCAGCGACTGGGATGCGATTTCCCAATTGCCGGGTGACTATCACGCGCAAGTGGTGGCCGGTATCAATGCAGGGATCGACATTGCCATGCAACCCAATGACTTTAGCGATTTTGTGGACGAGGTTACCGAGTCGGTGCAAAAAGGTAGTATCTCTCAAGCCCGTATCGATGATGCGGTGACGCGTATCTTGCGGGTTAAGTTTCGCATGGGCTTGTTTGAAAATAATTTGCCTTTGGTGGCCGCAAAATCATTGGTCGGTTCTGATGCACATCGGGCTGTGGCACGAGAGGCGGTACAGAAATCGCTGGTACTGTTGAAAAATTCTGCAACTTTACCGTTGGCGAAGGGTGCAGGCGTCACGCGAATTCTGGTGGCTGGTTCAGCCGCCCATGATATGGGTTGGCAGTCAGGTGGATGGACTATGGGATGGCAGGGCGTGTCCGGCAATAACAACTTGACCGGCGTGACGATGGTTGATGGCTTGAAGCAGGTCGCAGCTAAGAATACCCAAATCGAGTACGAGCAACTGGGCCAGTTCAGCGCAGTCAATACGCAAAAGCCTGCCGATGTCGGTATCGTATTCGTCGGCGAAGCACCTTACGCGGAGGGCATGGGCGACCGCGATATCGACGAGCTCAAATTGAGCCAGGTCGATTTGTCTGCCATCGACAATATGCGATCTAAAGTAAAGAAATTGGTCGTGGTGCTGGTCGCCGGCCGGCCTCGTATTTTGGGTGATGTAGTGACGAAAGCCGATGCCTTGGTCATGGCGTGGTTGCCGGGAACCGAAGGCGGCGGCGTGGCCGATGTTTTATTTGGCAAAGCGCCATTTTCCGGCCACTTGCCAATGGCATGGCCCAAAGATGCAGCCAGTTTCAAACGTGCCGATGAGGATGTTGAATTGCGTAAGGCTGCAACCCTGTTCCCGCTTGGGTTCGGGTTGAAAAAGTAATAGGAGCGGCATGAAAAACATCTGCCGGCTGTAGCAAACCGGTAACTTGTAAATTGAGTAAGTCTGGTTTTACCCGACCTACTCAATTTACTGCGGAATGCCGGTTGGGTGAATGAGACTTGCTGCGTTTAATCCTTATTACAGCCGGTTTAAATAACACAGCAACATCAATTACAAAATAATTTGACGGGGTATGGATGGAAGCCAGGAAGAGATCCACCGGTTGCTGCCATCCCGGCCATCAAGGCTTCCGATCCGCTGCACGCAGCCTGGCGATCCGTTCGGTATCGCTCGGGTGCGAGCTGAAATAGGCGGTTTCCAATTCGTCAGACGATTGTTGCGGCGCTGTATCGCCGTCTTCTTCATCGTCATCGGCATTTTCAGGATATTGTTGGGCGTCAGGTGTCGCTTTAGCGTCGCCATGCTCAGCTCGCATTTTTTCAAATAATGCCGCCATGGGTTCCAGCGATTGGCCATTGGCGTGCATCATCTCGATGGCATACAGGTCAGCTTCACGTTCCAGGTCACGTGAATACTTTTGATCCAGCAAAAAGGTCGGCGCTGCCGCCAGCGCAGTCGATACATCGCCCACCACCAGATTGAGGACGATGCCCACCCCCACCGTTTGCAGCAGGCCGCGTATAAAGTGGCGTCGTTGAACATGGCCCAGCTCATGCGCTAGCACGCCGAGAATCGCCTGGTCGTTACCAGCCAATTTGACCAGATCGTCCGTCATCACAATGACGCCATTGGGTAAGGCAAAGGCGTTGGCGCCCATTGCGCCGCTGCGAAATTCCAGCCGGTAGGCAGTCTTCTCGCCACGTGGCTGTTTCAACGCGGCAAACAGGCCTTGCAAGCGTGCCTGATCGGGCATATCGAGCTTGGACGGCTTCAGCATGTGAGCATCCATCTGGGCCAGACCAGCATCGCCAATTTTGTTTTCCAAGGCGGCGGGTAAATGTTGCGCCAGCTTGTCGGCCGCGACCGGTAAGCCCCATTGATAGGCTGAAATCAGCGAGACGATCAGTGTCACCAAGGCCAGCAACGAGAGCGCCCAATTTTGTTGCCAGCGCACGACCCAGGGATCGCGGTAGCGATTGGCGGCCAGCATTTTATTCAGACTTGGATCACGTACTTCGATAAAAGCACCATCAGGAAAGCGCAAGATGCGTGGCGCATGCATCAGCCGCTCCGAGATGTCGAGCTGCGACAGGCGGATCGTGCGCTTGATGCCGTCGCCGCGTATCCCCAGCACGCGCTTCTGGATCACGATCTGGATCGGGTGACGCTGGGTGCTGATGCCATCAAAATAAGTGGCGCTGATCATGGTCGGTTCTCTGTGCGGACTGAAGAAAAATGCTGACTCATAAGGCGATGTCAAACTCAAAAAAATCACCCGCTTCCTGTCCCATTGCGCTGGCAGTTTCTAGCGATTGGTCGGATAGGAAGTCTTCCAGATTGCCGGACGGGATCAAACTCATGCTTTCGATCCGATACTTGAGCAAGCGGATCACGCCAAAGGGTTTGTAGAGACCGCAACTGAGCGTGATAAAGAGCAGGTTGGAGGCGTGAATCAGCAGCAATTGCCGGGCGCTGACATTGCTGGTGAATTGATGGTCAGATAGCTCGGTTTGATTCCAAACCATGTTTTGCAAACGGCTTTCCAAATACGCCCGTACCAGCAAATAAAACGCATACGCGCTCAAGGTGCCGTAGAGCAGCGCGAATAGCCAGCCGAACATGGTGGCGGCTAGTACGGTGTAAATCTTGTGTGTCAGAAAGCCAAAAATACCGGCTGAAATAAAGCCGAGGATCAAGAAGCCGACCGAGCGCCCATATACCTTGAAAAAATCCAGCTTCCGCAACTGCGTGAAGAACGGCGTCTGGCCGAAATAGGCATTTTCCATCTGGTAGCGCTTGAGAAAATAATGCGCCAGCGGAATGGTAGCGCCGAGCGCCAGTAGTGGTAACACGCTAGACAATAAAATCACACCGAGAGTCGGACGCTGGGCAAATGAGGTCACCAGGCTCCACAGGAAAAAAGCGGTCAGCGCCAGCACGATCGGAAACAAAATCAGCGTGCGATAAGCATCGGCGACGCTGCCGTGGAAACGAAATCGCAAGCCGCGATAACTGGAATTGACCATCTTGAAACGGAACGCCCGTGCCAGCAGCCAGGGCAAGAT
>JAZKIX010000049.1:0-5474 GCA_040384645.1 Pseudomonadota bacterium
AATGGCATGGAAGGCACCAGCAGCGGAGTCGAGATGTGGGGGACTTACCAGGCTTCGTCGCTCTGGCGTTTAAGCGCAGGCTACAGCGCACTGAGAGAAAAATTCACGCTTAAGCCAGAGAGTAACGACACGGCGGCGCCCGGCTCAGCAGGCAAGGATCCGGCACATACCTACCAATTACGTTCATCGCTGAAGCTGGCGCAAAATCGAGCACTCGATTTTTCAGTGCGTCACGTGGCCGAGTTATCAGGCCCCGCGGTGCCGGCCTATACAGCGGTCGATGCACGCTTTGCCTGGGCTTTAAATCCCAATACTGAATTGTCCGTTACCGGTAAAAATTTGCTTGGCCGTCATGCTGAATATGGCGACATAGCCGATCGCAGCGAAATCGAACCCAGTATCTTCGTGAAATTATCATGGCGCAGCTGATCCGCGCTAGTGGTCGGCAATGTCTGAGCTGTTGTCTACGTGTATTGCTGGTTTTTTTTCTTGTCTCGACATTTTTCTTGCCAAAAACAGCGTCATCAGCAACCGATGCCGTCGAAATAGAAAGGCAGGTGAAAGCAGCCTATCTATATAAATTTGGTAGCTACGTCGAGTGGCCGGAAAATGTGTTTCCCAGTATTACTAGTCCTCTCATCGTAGGCGTCGTCGGCGCCGATCTGTTGGCCGATGAACTGGCCCGAATTGCCCTTGGCCGGACTATCGGAGGGCGGCCCGTTACGGTACGTAAATTACGTGCGGACGAGGTACTGACGGGCGTTAATGTGCTTTTTATTGGTCGTTCATCCGCGAGCCGGCTAGTCGACATTCTCGCAGCTGTAAAGGGGCATCCCTTGTTGACCGTGACCGAATCGGAAGATGCACTGGCCGCCGGCAGCATGATTAATCTAGTGGTTGTGGATGGCAAGGTACGTTTCGAAGCATCGCCCAAGGCGGCTGGTGTGAGTAACCTCAATATCAGTGCGCGCTTACTCGCAGCCGCATACAAGATTGCAGCGGGGACCTCATGAAATTTGGCGGTCTGCGCACGCTTCGGCAAAAACTTCTTGCAGTGGTTTTACTTACGACATTGGTGGCGGTGCTGGTGGCACTGATTGCAATCGTGGGCTACCACCTCCGTGCCGATCACAAGAACTTGATAGCGGATTTAACCACCCAGTCGGAATTGCTCGGTCACATGACGGCACCGGCTCTGGCGTTTGAAGACAAACAATTGGCAAATCAAAATCTGAGTTTGCTGCGATTTCGCCCAACGGTGCGGGCGGCGGCGATCTATCGGGCACACGGCGGCATTTTTTCGTCCTATGCCGCGCAAGGCGTGAAATATACCTTCCCGGAAAAGGCAGCGGCTGACAGTGTACGTATTGAGGGACGGCAACTTATTTTATTTAAGGATATTGTCAGCGACGGAGAAAGCCTTGGCACGGTATTTCTGGTTGCGGACTATGAACTCGCTGGAAAAATCATGGACTATCTCGGCATCGCAACCCTGGCGATGCTATTGGCGATGTTGATCGCTTTTCTCATGCTGGTCAGAATTCAGAAAGTGGTAACCGGCCCGATCCTCGCTATTACCGAGGTCGCGCGGGAGGTGGTTGCCTTACAAGATTATTCACGCCGTGCAGAACGAATGAGTGAGGATGAAGTCGGGTTATTGGTTGGATCGTTCAACGATATGTTGAGCGAGATTGAACGCCGCACGCAAAAATTGGAAAGCTCAAATCGTGAAATTGCCCGCGAAGCAAGCGAACGCGCCCGTGCGCAACAAGAAGTGATGCGGCTCAATGAGGAATTGGAACATCGGGTTCATGAGCGTACGGCGCAATTGGAGGTAACCAATCAGGCGCTGGCCTTGGCCAAGGGCGCAGAAAACGCCAACCAAGCCAAGTCGACATTCCTCTCAAGCATGAGTCATGAATTGCGCACGCCGCTCAATGCCATCCTGGGATTTGCCCAACTGCTACGATCCGAATCGATACCGTCGAGCCCGCTTCAAAAAAAAGAATTTGCCGATCATATTTTGAAAGCTGGGCGGCATTTGCTGGCATTAATCAATGAGGTACTCGACCTGGCCAAGGTAGAGTCCGGCACCTTGACTTTATCGCTTGAACCGGTTTCGCTGGCGGAGGTGATCAGGGAGTGCCATGAAATGATTGATCCCTTGGCCGCCAAGGCGAACATTCGCCTGATATTTCCGGAAAATGTCGATTCGCATGTCTTGGCCGACCGCACTAGAATCAAGCAAGTGCTGCTCAATTTATTTTCCAATGCGGTCAAATATAACCGGGTCGGCGGTAGCATTATTGTGGGCTGTCATGCGGCTGGCGCTGAGCGTATCAGGCTTACCGTGCAAGACACCGGAGCGGGTTTGAGTCCCGAACAAATCGCGCAGCTTTTTCAACCTTTCAATCGTTTGGGGCAAGAAGCCCAGAGCGAGGAAGGTACGGGTATCGGATTAGTTGTGACTAAACGTTTGCTTGAGTTGATGGACGGCCAGATTGGCGTCCATAGTACGGTGGGAACGGGAAGTACATTTTGGATTGATCTAAAGGCGACTGCACCTGCGCAATATGCGCTCGGTAGTAACATCACCAAGTTGATTCCTGCTGCCAAGCCTAAAGCGAGTAAATATTCGAAATACGATTTGCTGTACGTGGAAGATAATCCGGCGAATTTGAAATTGATTCAACAGATTATTGAATTACGCTCGGATTTGCGATTATTGACGGCAATCGATGCCAATCTGGGAATTGAATTGGCACGTGCTCATCAGCCGCAGGTGATTTTGATGGACATCAATTTACCTGGCATCAATGGCAATCAGGCATTGACGATATTGCGTAGCGACCCATCAACTGCACACATTCCTGTGATTGCGCTCACTGCAAATGCAATGCAACGAGATATTGAAAAAGGCCTGGAGTCTGGATTTTTCCGTTACCTCACCAAGCCTATTAATATCGACGAATTTGTCGATGCGCTTAATGATGCACTGGAACACTCCGATGAAATTGCACGCCATAATCGCGAAAATTAAGGCCACAGCCTAAGCGTAATTTGAAGAGGCAAACTTAATTGCCGCTGTGGACGATCTGGTCAACCCACTCAAAAGCGTCCAGCTGCAGATCGTAAAAATCTTCCAGCGATAACGGCATCTGCCTGAGCGCCGGTATTAAAAGCGGTGCCGAGCTATCTATTTTTTCGGAGTATTCAACAATTTTGAGTAGATCGCCATAAAAGCCTTGACGTCCCACCAAGGCGTGGCTGACTTCGTTAAAGACGGTGATTTTGGCAAGGATTTCTTCCATCGGCAAGCCAAATAGCGCGTCCATGAGGGACATGATTCCAACCATAAAAGCAAGATCGGCCGCATTGCGATTGTTGGGCTTGAGCTTGCGTGCCATCAGTTCCAGCATTTTTCCACGCATCGACGCCATCAGAAGCAGCGGAGACACAACAGCAGTATTTCCCGGTTTTTTGTAGAGCAGGATTTGCAGCCAGCATTGCAATTGGGTGCGGCCGATAATTTGCAAAGCTTGCTTTAAGGAACCAATCCGTTGCGACATTCCAGCAGCCGAGCTGTTGACCATGTTCAGTAAATTAAGCGCGATGAATGCATCTTTTTTGATCGCAGATTCGATCTCAGCATTATCTGCATCGGAATTAATCAGTGCCAGAATCTGCATGATCAAAATCTCGGCAGGAGAAATTTTCTTATCCGGCTTGATTACCGGGACGGTAAAAAATTGACCGTCATAATAGTCGAATCCCGCATGCAGACTGCGTTCGAATTGAGTAACATCGGCGACGCCAGTCACCAGCAGTTTTTTGCGTGTAGTCTTCAACTCAGTTAAAAACTGCGTCATACCGGCCTGATCCAGAATGCGAATGTCGACCCGCAAAATGTCGACTAGCGGAAGGAGTGCCAGCCGTTCTCCGATTTCATCTGGTCTGGTCTCAAGGCAGAAACGAAAGCCAGCTTGGCGTAGCTCTAGCATGCGATCAAGAATCGGCGCCGATACTGCGGTATCCGCGGCAAGCATCAGGACCATATTCTTGTTGGGCAGGAACAGGACAAAATCGCTAAGCAAGACCGATGTATCGACGTCGACCAAGCTCAATGTATGGCCAACCATTTTTTCCATAGACCTTTCAGCCACGTGCTGCAAGGTGCTAGCCAACGTCGACAATTGATTGCCAGGATTAGTGGCTGGCGATAAGGCTTGGCGCAACAGTAAGTGGTGGCCCACCAAATGTTGGTCGCGATCGAGAATCGGCTGACGCCCGAGAAGAATGGAAAATGAGCTCAATTTAGGATTTCATCTGAAAGCGGAAGCTGAAATATAACAAGTTACAAAAATCCTGGCAAAAAATCTTTATGACTCCATAGGGTCTACGGCGGATTTTTTAGTGTGGGGTGACACCACATTCAAGAACGCCGTACCGAAATGCGCGCAACGCGATCTGAACCTAAACGCCGTTCCATTAATTCAAAAGAATACTGGGTTGCCAGCGCAAGCAAGGCAGCAGGAATAGCCCCTGCAAGCAGCATGTCATTGTCATTTAAGGCCAAGCCGGTCGCAATCCGCTCGCCAAAACCGCCAGCCCCGATGAAGGCCGCGATAGTGGCGGTACCCACGCTCATCACGGCGGCGGTTTTTAAACCGGCAAGAATGACTGGCCGCGCCAGCGGCAGCTCAATATGTAAGAGCCGGTCGCGACCGCGCATGCCCAGCGCGGCCGCGGCTAATCGGAGCCCGATTGGAACTTGTTCGATGCCGGTACAGGTATTGCGCACGATGGGTAGCAAGGCGTAGAGAAACAAGGCGATCAGGGCTGGGATAGTGCCGATCATACTCAGTAAAGGTATCAACATCGCCAGTAGTGCCAGCGATGGAATCGTTTGCAGCACACCCACCAGCGCCATGACGGTTTGTTTTAAACGCGGTGAAAATGCGGCCAGTACGCCAAGCGGAATGCCCACGGCGGTAGCGGCTAATAAGGACATCACAACCAGGAAAACATGTTGCAAAGTGAGGTGCAGTAAATTGCCGTCAAACAATTTGGCGATGAGACCGTTTTTGCGGGCGGCGATATCCATGGTTTGCGTTTGCGATAAATATGCTTTGGCGATGGTATCGAATGATTTCCCTTCCAATTCTGCCGCCGCATTCATCCCGATCATCTGGCTTTCGCTGATACGGCCTTGCAAACCCTTGATCGCTTGCCATGCTTGCGGGAATCGGGTTTCGATATCGAGCCGGTATAGCAACATTGCGTCATAACGGGGGAAATACGCCTGATCATCGGCCAGCACCTGCAAGCCATATTGCTTGATTTTGGCGTCGGTGGAGTAGATATCGATGACATCAACTTGCTTTTGTACAAGTGCTTCGTACGCGATGCCATGGTCGAGGCCAACCGGCTTTTGCGGCAAAGCATAGCGCTGGGCCAAGCCGGGCCAGCCATCT
>JAZKIX010000049.1:5484-9357 GCA_040384645.1 Pseudomonadota bacterium
GATCGTCCTAAAAATTCGTGCGACAGGCCTAATTTGAGCTGTGTATGGCGTGGCAGATCGCTCATATTGCTTAGTGCGACGTGTTTGACATCGGCGGCCCTGATTGCCAATGCATAGCTGTTGTTGAAGCCCAAGGGGATTGCGGCAGCCAAGCCAAGCGGCGCCAACTCCCGATTGATTTGGGCTAGCGACGCCGGTGCGTTGTGCTTTAGGATTTCCAGGTCGATGGTGCCCAAATATTCGGGATACACATCAATGCTGCCCGATTTAAGCGCTTCAAACACGATTGCAGTGTTGCCCAGCCCCTGCCGATGTTCGGTTTTTGCAAAAGATGCGGCGCTTTGGCGGATGATTTCCCCAAGGATATAGGATTCGGTAAACCGTTTGGAGCCTACTCGCAGCACTTCCTCAGCCAATGCGGCAGTGTGGGAGGCAAGACAGAAGTTTGCCAATAACAATAATAAAAAAATCCGTGCATGCGCAAGCCAGCGTTGATGTTGCCAATGCGGGTGCCGACTCGAGGCACAATTTGCCTCTCTTATTGGTGGTTCAGATGGCCAGCCGTTAAACAAGGAACTCTCCCGCCGCTAGTGGTGTATTGAAGGCGCAGGAACAGCGCCACTATTAATCTGAATTAAGAATCAAAATCAACAATCAGTTAGAAATTGGGATTTTGCTTAGTACCTCTGTACTTCAAGCTGGCGCATTCCAATTGCCCGATTTACCGCCATGTTTTTCTATCACTTTGATATCGGTCATTACCATGCCGCGGTCGACTGCCTTGCACATATCGTAAATGGTGAGTAAGCCAACCTGGACCGCGGTTAAGGCTTCCATTTCCACTCCGGTTTTACCAAAGGTTTCGACCTGTGCCGTGCAGTTCACGCTAGGCTGGGCAGAATCAATCACAAATACCACTGTGACCCGGGTCAGTGCTAATGGATGGCACAGCGGGATCAGGTCGCTAGTGCGTTTTGCCGCCATGATTGCAGCGATGCGTGCGACGCCGAGTACGTCACCTTTTTTGGCACTGCCTGATTCAATCAGGGCCAGTGTTTCGCCGCGCATGCGTATCACGCCGCTGGCGATGGCAATGCGATGGGTTTCGTCCTTATTTCCGACATCGACCATATGGGCCTGCCCGCTACTGTCGAAATGGGTCAGTTCGCCGCTGGCGCTTTGATGGCTTGTTTTTTGTGTCATGGCCGTATGCCTGAGTGTTGGTCGTTATTGTTTGAAAAATCTATGGTTTATGATGCCGTGCCTGCCTATTTTCTTATCCTAGAAGTCCGGGCGCCGGCGGACTGGCTTTTGGTCAAGCAGGGCGCTGGAAATTTGGGCAGGGCGCTTATTATGATTGCACAAATTCCAACACTCTGGCGTGATGGCCTTGCAGTTTTTGCATGGAACAATGCATTGCTGAACTTGTCCAATTTTTTATTATCATTTTTAAAGCGCAAAAACCCGTGAAAAAAAGCATGCATTCTCCTTATTTTCCTTCGCCAAAGCGCACACTATTTGCCAGCCTAATTGCTGGATTTTGTCTGTTGCCGGCCATGATCGGGACATCAGCGAGCTTTGCCCAATCCATGCAAACTTCGCAAAATTTACCTAGCCTGGGCGATACCGAACGTCAAAACCTGTCGCCCTTGATGGAGCGCAAGCTGGGCGAGGAAGTCATGGTTGGCTTGCGGCATGACCGCGATTATCTGGATGATGCGCCACTGGCGGAATACTTGAATAATTTTGGCAACAGCTTGGTTGCCGCCAGCCCGGAAGCACGTGGTGAGGCCAGTTTTAATTACTATTTTTTTGCAGTCCGCGATCCGATGCTGAATGCTTTTGCGCTACCGGGCGGGTTTATTGGCGTCCATTCAGGATTGGTGCTGGCGGCGCAAACCGAGGCGGAACTGGCAGCGGTTTTGTCGCACGAGATTGGTCACGTTGGACAGCGTCATATTGCACGCATGATGGGGCAGCAGCGGCAAGATGCGTTCTTGCCGCTGGCCGGGATTTTGTTGGCGATCTTGGCCTCGCGTTCCAGTACAAACGCGTCGATGGGGGTCTTGATGGGCTCGCAAAGCATGGCCTTGCAGCGCCAACTGCAGTTTAGCCGTGATGCGGAACGCGAGGCCGACCGCATCGGGTTTCAGATTCTCGGTGCCGCCGGTTTTGATACCTCGGGCATGGTGGCTTTTTTCGGTCGTCTGGAAACAGCCACCCGTTCTTATACCGATGCCACACCATCGTATTTGCGCTCACATCCGCTCACCACCGAGCGAATCGCCGATATTCAGGCGCGCATACGTGAGCAGCCATATCACCAGCGTGCCGATAGTCTCGACTTTTATTTGATGCGCGCCCGGGCTCGCGTCTTGCAAGACGAGTCGGCTAAAGGTTTGCATCAGGCAACCGCAGCCTTCACTGCGCAACTGCAGCAAAAGGGCAGGGGCCAAACCGCAGGTGCCCACTATGGGTTGGCCTTTATCGCCATGAAACAAGGCGCCAGTGCCAAAGCGACGAGTTTGCTGGCAGAGGCACGCAAAGCTGCAGGGCTGCAAGCCAATAGCGCCGATGCGGCTTTCGCCTATCTTTCAAACGAAATATTGCTGTCGTCCAAACAGTCCGCCGAGGCTGTGAAACAAGCCAATCTGGCGCATGCGCAATTTCCACACTCGCGTGGTCTTGCCTGGCAATTGGCCGACGCGCTGATCGCACAGGGCCAGACGGAGGAGGCGGCTACTTATTTGCGCGATCAGATTCAACTGTATCGCGGCGAAGCGCAGTTGCAAGAGCGCCTGGCAGCCGTGTATTCGACCCAAAATAAGCAAGCGTTGCAACACATGGCGTTGGCCGAATCGTATGCGCTAGGCGGCAATTACGCTGCTGCCTTGCAGCAATTGGCTATTGCACGGCGCGCCCCGGACGCCTCGTTTTACGATCACTCAACCATCGATTCGCGCGAACGTGATTTGCGGGCGCGCCGCCTGGATGAAATGCAAGAAACAAGAAAATGAGATCAAGCCGGGATCAAGTCGGACGTGGGGTGCAAATAAAACCGAAGCGTTGCGCAATCTCACTATCGGCAATGGTTTGCACTGGCAAATTTTTCCCGGCATAGATTAGGGACAGCGGCTGTTTTGATTGCGCATCTAGCCAATCCATCAATTCTTCATCGCTGACCATGGCATCGCCATTTCGTAACCAAGGCAGGCATTGCGCCAGATCTCGGTCATCAAGTTGCGCGATATATGTGCCACTTTGGAATAAGAGCTTGCCGCTTTCACTGATCCAGACCGCGTCGATCTGATCCAAAGGTTCGCCGGTATGCAAGACCAATCTTTGCTGTCCATCGGTGTGTGCAATAAAGGGACAGGCTGCTAAATCGACATAGACCCGTTGCGGACCGTTTTGGAAATACCAGCAACCGGCCTGATCCTCACCATAATTGCGGTTGATGAAGGCCTGCAAGGCTACATGGGCGATGATATCGCCGGCCAATTGCCCAGCCTGCGCCTGCTCGTCCCGCATACGCCAACGGCCACGCGCATCCAATCCCAGCCAGCCAAAGCAATGCGGCACATTCGGCCATTTCAGCAGTGCTTGTTTGACGGATTCATCCATGTTGTTACATAAATAGGGGGGTATAGGCATAAATATAGGCTATCCCGCACGTTTATATTGGGCTTCTAAATATACATGTGGGAGTATATTTTAGCTGTTTGGGGTGGTTGGCAGCACGCGCAAGGCTTATATTTATCCCGGTAGTGGCGCCAAGAACAGCTTTCCGGCAAGCCAGGCGGGCGATATATTGAAAAACGCCGATCTGGCTTTCGCGGATTTAGACATTTACTCCAGAGTCGGTTCCGTAAT
>JAZKIX010000049.1:9367-11099 GCA_040384645.1 Pseudomonadota bacterium
TTTGGCGTTGCAGCATCGACGCGGTTAAAGCTTGGCTTCTTGAGGGTGCCGGCCACTTCAAAATTGGCGCCATCCTTGCGCACTGCCGAGGCAAGATCAATCGAGAAACGACCGCTCAAGCGAGAATCGGCCCGCATATCCGCATTGCCATCGGTCGATAAAGCACCCGCGCCCAAATGGACGCCGCGCAATTGCACGCTGGCGCCATCGTAACCAAAACCGCCTGAAAATTCGGAAAATGCTGATTTGCCGCTGCTATTGGGGGTTCGCAAGAAAGCGGCCAAGTCGATCCCTAGCAAGACGCCGTCTTTAATCGAAAAATTGCCGCGTACCCGTGGGCTTTGTAGCAATTTGTCCGGGATTTTGGATTGAAAACCATAAATTGCCCGGCCACTCAGTTTGCCGCCTTTAACCAAGTCCGGCGCCAGTTTGGCCGGATCGATTTGAATCGCGATCACTTCGCCGCTCAAGCTCCAGGTCGGACCCCATTTCAGTTTGGCACTGCCGCTGATATTGCCTTCCAGCACGGCGCTGCTGAATTTCGACAATGAGAGCTCATTGCGGCTAACCGTTCCGGTGGCGTTGAAGCTGGGCAACGACCATTTGGCGCCCATTGGCAAATTAAAGGTACTGGCGCGCAGATCAATTTGCACAGCCTTGTCTTTGGGCTGCAATTCGACGTGCAATCCTTGGGTACTGCTATCGAGGATGATTTTTTTCCATGCGCCTTCTTCGTCGATATCGGCCGTGGCATCGAAACCAGGCAAGGTCAGGTTCTTGTAATCGAACTTGATATTACTGGCCGAGACACGATTGAATACCAGATCCGGTGTTTGTGCTTTGCCAAACATAATCCAGCCTAAGCCTTCTTCGTTGAGTACTGGATCAGTGAAATCGACCGAGCGGAACGCCACTTTATCGCTGAACAAGGTGCCTAGCGCGAAGGTGGCGTCAACTTTGGGCACGCGGATTTGGCCCTCGCTACCGATTGCGATGCCTTCCATATGCCAATGCGGTTGCGGCAGCAGGACCAGCTGCATTTTGGCGATTTTTACCGGTTGCTGGAACTGCTTCGATAAGCTGGCCTGGAACATTGCCAATTGCGGTTCGAACGACAGCATGGGCACGATCAAGAGCGCGGTGATTGCCAATACAAATAACAGCACCGCCACCGGCTTGGCATAGCTGATTGAGCGGCGATAGCGCTTGGCAGCTTTATTGGCGGCCGCGGCTTCGACCAAGAATTTTTCGGGCTTGCCGGACGGCGCATGGTCTTGCACCTCGTCGTCACTGATGGCAGCCTGTTGGCTGTCTGCTTGCGACTGATCGGGGCGCAATTCCGGCTCTTGCCGCTCCTTGTCTTCGGCTTCCTGACGTGCGCGCTGCTCGGCTTTGCGCCGGGCTAATTTTTTGGCTTGATAGCGGGTCTGGGTTTCCGTTTCCAGGCGCGACTTGTCTTTGGCCCGGCTGGCACGTTGTCGGGTGTTCAGTTGCGAATTGCCAGAGTCGTTATCCGTATCGCCAGACTGACCGTCTTTTTCTTTCTTGCGCTCGTTTAGCTTGTCTGTTTCTTTTTGAATCAGGCGCTGTTTTTCACGCTTGGCTTTTTCTTCTGCATCTTGTCGTGCGAACGCGGCGTCGGCCACCGCACGCGCTGCCAAGGCTTGCTGGACTTGGGCCTCGGCTTCCAGCCTGGCTTTGGCCTCGGCTTCTTGCTGCGCCAATTCGGCGG
>JAZKIX010000049.1:11109-17929 GCA_040384645.1 Pseudomonadota bacterium
GGCGGCGACTCGACGGGCTTTTTCTTCAGCTTCGCGCTGCGCCTGTTCTGCTGCCAGCCGCGCCCGCTCTTCATTGTCTTTTCTAATTTGCGCTTCTGCTGCACGTTTCGCGGCTTCTTCCGCGTTTTTCTTGGCCTGTGCTTCTTGCGCGCGGCGGGCTTCTTCCTCGGCTTGCTGGCGCGCCAATTCGGCCGCACGTCGCTCCGCTTCACGCATGAGCGCTGCTTCGGCGGCTAGCCTGGCAGCTTCTTCGGCGCGTTTTTTCGCCTCGGCTTCGACCGCGCGGCGCGCTTTGTCTACCTCGGCCTGGCGGTCGTATTCCTCTTGTTCTTGCCTTACTCTTTCCGCTATCTCGCGCCGTTCTTGCGCATCGCGGCGGCGGCGTTCTTGCTCGGCGTCGCGGCGGGCGCGTTCTCCTGCCTGCTTATTGGCTCTTTCTTCGGCTTCAAGCCGTTCTTTTTCGTCGGCTTCTTGTTTGGCAAGAGCGTCAGCTGCACGTTTGGCTTCAATCCGCGCTTCGCGGCGCATCCGTTCTTCGGCCAACTTTTGCGTTTCAGCGTCTTGCCGCGCTTGTTCTTCGGCTTCTTTCTTGGCTAGCTCTTCGGCTTTGCGCAGGGTTTTTTCTTCGGCGTCGCGTTTGGCGCGTTCATCGGCTTCGCGCCGGATTTGCTCTTGTTCTTTGCGCAGCGCTTGCTCGGCGGCGACCCGTTGCGCATGTTCTTCTGCATCTTTGCGGGCGCGTTCTTCGGCGTCGCGTTTGGCTTGTTCCGCTGCGTCCTTGCGCGCCTGGGCTTGCGCCTCCAGTCGGATGCGCTCTTCCGCCGCGTGTTTGGCCGCCGCTTCCAACAAGGCTTTTGCTTCTATTTCGCGATTTCGAACTGCTTCGGCGCTGCGCTTGGCTTTTTCTTCTGCATCTGCCTTGGCTTGCAATTCAGCGGTGCGGCGTGCCAATTCTTCGGCCGTTTTTTTAGCTTCGGCTTCGAGTCTTGCCTTTTCATCGGCAATTTTCTTGGCTTCGGCAACACGTTGCGCTTGTTGTTCCGCGTCGCGCCGCGCCTGCTCTTCGGCTTGGCGTTTGGCTAATTCTTCAGCTGCCTTTTTGGCGTCGGCTTCGATGCGGGCTTTTTCTTCCGCGGCTTTTTTAGCCTGG
This sequence comes from Pseudomonadota bacterium, assembly GCA_040384645.1. Classification (GTDB taxonomy): domain Bacteria; phylum Pseudomonadota; class Gammaproteobacteria; order Burkholderiales; family Burkholderiaceae_D; genus JAZKIX01. The sequence goes on from JAZKIX010000049.1 coordinate 12,260, forward strand.
GCTTCTGCTTCCAACCGGGCTTTTTCGGCGGCGGCACGCTGGTCTTGTTCTTCGGCTTGGCGGCGGGCTAGTTCTTCTGCGGCTTTCTTGGCTTCTGCGGCGCGTTGAGCTTGCTGCTCTGCTTCACGTTGCGCCTGTGCTTCGGCTTGGCGCTTGGATAGGGCTTCAGCGGCTTGCTTGGCTTGGGCTTCTGCTTCTAAACGGGCTTTTTCTGCGGCATCGCGTTGCGCCCGTTCTTCTGCCTGGCGCCGGGCAAATTCTTCTGCGGCCTTTTTGGCTTCGGCGTCGATGCGCGCCTTTTCGTCCGCAGCTTTTTTAGCCTGGGCTTCCGCTTCCAGCCGGGCTTTTTCGGCGGCGGCACGTTGTGCTTGCTCTTCGGCCTGGCGTCTGGCCAATTCGTCAGCGGCTTTTTTTGCTTCCAGTGCGCGTTGCACCACAAGCTCTGCCTCGCGTCGCGCTTGCTCCTGCGCATGACGCCGGTCTAATTCGTCAGCCGCTTTTTTGGCTTCGGCCTCGATACGCGCTTGTTCCTCGGCGACCTTTTTTGCCCGCATTTCGGAATCGCGCCTGGCTTTTTCGGTGGCATCGCGCAGGGCTTGTTCTGCCGCAGCTTTTTTAGCTTCCGCTTCTAAGCGTCCTTTATCCTGGGCGTCTTTTTGGGCTTGGAGTTCGGCGTCGCGCCGGGCGCGTTCATCGGCTAATTTTTTTGCGCTGGCTTCGGCCACCAGTCGCGCCAGCTTTTCTGCATCTTTTTTAGCTTGTTCTTCGGCTAGTCGTTTTACATTGGCATCGCTCTCGACACGCGCCTTGTCGTCGGCAGCTTTTTTGGCTTGCGCTTCCTGCCGCGCCCGCGTCTCTGCTTCCAGTTTCGCCTGCGCTGTAGCGGCTGCCTTGGCTTGCGCGTCGGCATCGCGTTTCAATTTTTCTTCGGCATCGCGCCGGCTTTGTTCTTCGACTTTACGTTTGGAAATTTCCAGCGCTTCAGCTAGCAGGCGCTCTTCTTCGCGTCGGGTGTGGGCGTCTGCTTCGGCTTTTGCCCTTGCTGCGTTTTCTGCTTTTTCCTTGGCGCGCGCGGCTTGCTCACTGCGCATGGCTTCGTCGGCGCGGGCTTTTTGCGCCGCGGCCTTCTCGGCGGGACTTTCTATTTTTACTTCAACCACGGCAGGTTTTACCTCAACCGGCTCGTCAATCGGGGCGGCCTGCGCCCGCAGAAAGGCGCCCATGGTGACCATGGTCATCGGGTCAAGTGGCGCAAACACGCTTGCCAGATCGTCTTCTTCTTCTACTTCGACTACCAGTTGGGTGCCAAACTCACGGATATATTCGCCTTGTTGCAACTGTTCCAGAGCAGAGTGCAACTTTCGTTCGGCGATGTTGAGATTTTCGCGTAATTGTTCGACTGAGGCTTTGCCGTCGATTTCTTTCAGGATGGCGCGGTTTTCACGCGACAAAACCTTGGTTTTCCCGACCGCTTCCCCTAAGCCTTTCGCAGTTTTGGTAAAAATGGATCTGTTATTCATACAGTCTCAGTGGAAGAGTGCGTTGCCAGGCACCTTTGGTCGAATTCGAGCGAACGAACGCTAGTATTAGAGGTGCAGCAAATTTCTGTCAAGCATCGCTTTTCATTGTCGATGCAAACCGACAAATTTAGTCAAGCCGATAATTGTCAAGAAAGGTTAAATTGATGTTGATTCTAGCCTGACGGCATGCCAATGCCAGCGAGAAAAGTAGCGTCAGGAAACTATCCTACGCTCAGATTGGGGAGTATAGGCCGATTTAATGCTTCTCCCGCTCGTCAATGTTGGGTTGCAAAAATTACTCTACCCAGTATTATTTTTGTCGGATTGGATAGAGCGGCGTGTAACGCTCCTGCCAAGCAAATACAAGAAAATTATTTTGAACCTGACGAGCAAAATGCGGAATATGCGTTGATGTGCTTTATTGGCAATTGATTTGATTTTGAATGGAGAAAGCAATGATTGATTGGGCTCACTTCACCCCTTGGCATTCGTTAGCCGGTGGGTTACTGATAGGCGCCGCGACCGCGGCGTTGTTGTTGTTAAACGGCAAGATTGCTGGCATCAGCGGTATCGTCGGCGGTCTGTTGCGACCGTCCGCAGGCGATATCGGCTGGCGTATTGCGTTTTTGTCGGGCTTGATCGGCGCACCTTTGGCTTATAGCCTGATTGCGGCTTTGCCGACGGCGCAGGTCGATGCCGATACTGTCACTCTAGTAATGGCTGGCTTGTGCGTTGGTGTCGGTACCCGTGTCGGTTCGGGCTGTACCAGCGGTCACGGCGTGTGCGGCGTGTCGCGATTGTCACCACGCTCGATTATTGCCACCCTTGTTTTTATGCTGGCCGGTGGTACAACCGTGTTCGGCATGCGCCATTGGTTAACTTGAGGAGCGCGTATGCATATCATCCAATTTGCAACGGCTTTGATGGCAGGACTGCTATTTGGCTTGGGTTTGATTGTGTCGGGCATGACCGATCCGTCGAAAGTGATTGGGTTTCTTGACTTGTTCGGCGACTGGAATCCTTCACTTCTTTTTGTCATGGTTGGCGCAATTCTGGTCGCGGCATATGCATTTCGCTTTACGGCAAAACGTTCACAGGCGCTGCTTGGCGGTCCGATCAGCTTGCCGACTGCACACCAGATTGACCGGCGCCTTGTGTTGGGCGCGCTGCTCTTTGGCATCGGTTGGGGACTGGCGGGATACTGTCCCGGTCCAGCCCTGGTATCGCTGACAACAGGTGGCAGCAAGCCTTGGATTTTTACACTGGCGATGTTGGCGGGCATGGGCATTTTTGAAGTTGGCGACCGATTGTTGCGAACGGCTCCAAAAAAAGCTGCATGAAATTTTATGCGGGCCGGTGCACGTGAAGCTGGGTATGTGATAGGGCAAGCGCTTCAAGTTTTTGCCGGATTTCTAACCGCTGCACACGACACCTGATCGATCGCTTCAAAGATATCGTCGAATGCCAATTGAAGTGTGCGTATCTCATTCTCGGGATCGCGTGTCGCGTGACCACGGGCAGGCAAACCGGGCACGGACTGATCTTGCAGTTTGCGTTGTTCGCCGCTCGCGTGTGCCACTGGTTGCGCCACCGCTTTTACCATTGCTTGCGCCATTTTTATGACTGACATGCCGCTTGTATTTAGGTGGCTAATGCCAGCAAAAAGTGCGTATGCGGTTACCTTGAGTGGTTCAAGGATCAGGTAGCCATTGAGCGTAATTGCCTGTTGCACCACAATGCTTTCCAGAGTCCGCACAGATGCAACCAGCGCTTCCTGTTGCAGCGCCCGGGCGCGGCTGGGATCGTCTAATGCAAGGCTCGGCAATAGGGCCTCGAGTTTTTCTTGTAAAAATGTAGCCAGGTACTCTGCCGCTTTCAGCTGACGTAAGATTGCTGCCAATTGGACTTTGCTGTCCTCCAGACTGACCAAATCTCGTTCCAGTTCATCTTGGGCTAGCGCCAATTCACGCAATACCTGGTTGATCTTTTTGCCAGCGGATTCAAATTGGCGCAAATAGATGTCCAGCCGGGAGCGACCTGGAAACAAGCCGAGAATTTTCACCTGTTTTCGCAAATCGCCTTGCCGGGCAGGGTCGAGTCCGTACATGATGGCGCGCAGGCTGGCGATGGCTAAACAGGCGTGATTGCTATCGTAGTAACGAGATTGTCGTTGCGCGAAAGCTGAATGCAGCCGGGTTGCTTCGACGATTTCCTTGTGGCCATGCCGGCCGATGGCGTCGATGGTTGCCTTGAAGTCGCCGTCATGAATATCAACCGTCAATAAAGTCGAAAGCAATCGCGCAACCTGCGCCTCGATCAGGGCGCGAGACGATTGGTCAAGCTCTGGAATATGAGACGAAGCTGGGGACAAGAGTGGCGGCGGACTAGCCATGAAGTCTCTCAAAATAATACTTGATCGGAAATCGGATTTACTGGCAATGCCAGAGCTTTCAGCATGAGGTGAAATCGCTATACTCACGCCTGGCGATTGCCATTTTTGCATGCACAAGTTTTTCACCGGCCGCAGCAGAAACCATTTTACAAGGGGAAATAAATGAGTCAGCAGTTTTATGTACGTCGCGATACCAGTACTTGGGTACTTCAAGTCTGGCTCGCATTTGCTATGTCCTTAATCCTTTGCGGCTACGGCATTTGGAATATGCCTAGCGAAAGTCTGGATCGTGCTTTTTTGGCTACCGGATTTTTCTTTTGCCTGTCAACTTGCTTCGCCTTGGCGAAATCGATTCGCGATAATCAAAACGAACAAGTCGACACCGGAAGCTGGCGCATGCAAGTGTGGATTGCATTTTTTATCGCTGTCGCTTTGACCGCCTGGGGTTTATACCGGATGAAAATCGGCGACTGGGAAAAAGGCTATATGTTGGCAAGCTGGCTGTTCTTGATTTCGTCAACTTTTACGCTTTCCAAAACTATTCGCGATAATCACGATGCCGATTTATTGGAACAATCCTCGGCGGTGCAAGGTAGCAGCCGTAGCAAGGAACAATAAACGTATTGCTCACCATTACAGAAATGTCTTGTGCTCCAAAAAGCGTTTATGCTGTGCAAGCTTTTCTGCATCTGCCTTGACGACTTTCTCATGTAAATGTTTGAGTTTGTCGGCCATCATGCTGAACTGTTGCAGTAGTAACTGCGTCGGGGTCGCACCTTGGTCCAGCAGTGGGTTATCGCGCTGATCCTGCGGTAGCGCAAAGTAGGGTGCAGTAGCATCCGGCAAGTAACGCTCGATTACTTGCCGGATAAAAAATATATCTTCGTGACTAAGAATTCCTTCGTCCTTGATCGATGCCATCCGGGGCAGCAGTCGTGCCAGCGTAGTCTTGATCGATTGCAGTGCATCAATGCCTTCTTGCGGCAATCGGGTTGCCATCTGCATCAGAAAGCCATCGAACTGGATTGCCAGATCAAGCTCTGAGGCCATGGTTTCTGTAATGCGCCGGATTTGCAAGCGGCCGGTAACCGCGTAGCCCACGGCATATAAAACGCAAGCGGCGAGGGCTATAAAAATAAGGTCAGCCGGTATCAGCCACAACAGGCTGGCGCTCAATGCGCAAAGCGATCCGATTAAATTCGGTGACCAATTGGCCAAGATTTTTGATGAATTTTTGACGTTGCGGCTACCTTGGTTTTTTACTTGCAAGGTCAACGGTGTACCCAGGGTGGATGCTTTATTGGCCAGTGTTACGCGGCGCAAGGCGGTTTGCGAGACTTCCATCTTGCGGATCGTCATCAATCTTTGCGCTTGGGCATCGCCTGAGCGACCAACCAGGATCAATCCAGATTTATTGCGGGTGGGTGGGCGGGGCATTCAAGATTCCATTTGGCGCGCTTGGTAGTCGGCGCATATCTAGTATTGAGATCAATTTAGTCTAAACGCATTTTCGCATTTTGCGACTGTGAATGTGGCAACAAAGCATTAGATAATCTTTGTTAGACAATCACTACCTCACTTTTCCCGCCAGCAGTGCGCCGCACCATGATCTTGGTGGCGATGCGTTCCGTCATTTCTTGCACATGCGAGATCACACCGACTTTGCGCCCCATCGATTGCAAGCCATCGAGCGCATCCATTGCAACCCGCAAGGTATCGGCGTCCAGGCTGCCGAAACCTTCGTCGATAAACAGCGAT
>JAZKIX010000049.1:17939-31795 GCA_040384645.1 Pseudomonadota bacterium
GTCGGCTCGTCGAGAAAGACGAGTTCCGGCTCGTTGACCAGTGCGAGCGCGAGCGACACCAAAAAAGATTCGCCGCCCGAGAGTGAATGCACCGAGCGCATTTCATTGCCCATATCCTGATCCAGCACCATCAGCGCCAGGCTGTCCTTGATCCGCTCCAGCCGATAGCGGCGCGACAAATCATGCAGATGGCTGTTGGCGTAGCCCAGCAATACGTCGAGCGTAAATTGCTGGGCGAAATTGCGAAATTTTTTGCCATCGGCCGAACCGATCAAATCGTTCAAGGTAGCCCAGCGTCGTTGCAAGATTTCTTGCTGTTCGATCTGACCCATCATGGCGACAGCTTGCCGGCGCCGTTCTTCGTCTTGTGCCAGTGCCAGTTGGAAGCCGGCAGCCTGTTCCAAGGCTTGCTGACGCTGGATGCCCAATTGATCTAGTGCTTGACTGATGCGTGCAGCTTCATCTTCGCTGACGCCGTCGGTGTCGGCCAGCGGCGGTCTGGTTTCTTCATGCTGGCGACGCCGTGCCTGGCGTTCTTGCCAAACGGCGGCGGCAGTTTCTACCTTGGCGCCGATCTCTTGCAACAGGTTGCGTTGCTGCGCCATCCAAGCATCGTCGTGGGACAGCAATTGGCGCAATTGATCAAGGTCGAGAGCGTCTTTTTTAAGAGTAGGGACATCCACATCAACGTCAACTGCACTGCTGCTGCGTTGCAAATTGAAGTGAGCTATCCAGTCTTGCAATTGCTTGCCGTTTTCCAGGGCTGCGGCAAGTTGAATCTTGCCGCGTAACTGCGCTTGCGCCAGCGCTTCGCCCTGACGGCTGACCGCCGCTGCGCTTTGTTTGCCGATTTCGGCGCGCACTGTGAGTTGTTTCTGTGCCGCTTCGATGGCGCTTGTCAGCTTTGCTTCCACTTGCACTACCGCAGCGCCGTCAAACAAGCTTTGCCGAGTCTGCCGCATGGCATCCAATGCCATTTGGCTTGCAATACAGCTAGTGTTGGCGCGCGCCGCGTCGGCCTGCGCTCGCGTTAGCACATCGATCAAAGCTGTATGTTCAACTGCCAGTGTATTGAGTTGGCTTTTGCAGCGTTCGCGGGCTTGGCATTGGGCCAGAAAATTTGCGCTGGTAGCACGACACTTGGCGTGAAATTGATCAGGTGCCGCGCGCCATTTTATTTGCCATTCGGCGGCAGGATTGAGGTTCACGTCCTCGCTTGGATTTTCGAGTCCGGTGCCAAGTTCTTGCCCAGCTTGCTGTTCCACAAAAGCTGCATTAAGTTGATTCAAGCAAGTCTGTAATTGCAGCGCGCAGCTGGCATGTTTGTCATGTGCTGCATGACGTTCGGCACTTGCCTGTGCCAGTTGAGTCTTGATCTTGCTGACCGCCTCGGTATCTGCAAGAACTTGTTGCGCCGCGTGTTCATACTCTTTTTGCGCCTGCTCTTTGGCAACCGTGGCGTCGCGCCAATGCTGTTCTTGCTTAACGATGTTTTGAATTTGCTCTTGTGTTAGCCCGCGCTGCTGCTGCAACCAGTCTGAATAGATATCTTCCGGTATGGCGTCCAGATCCAAGCGGGCCGAATGTGTATGCCAATCGCGCTGCAATTGATCGAATATCGTAGCGCCCTTATTCAATTCCGCCGCAATGGCGGACAGGGCAGGGCGGCAACTGGCCAGTATGGCGCGCTGGGCTGCTTGCTGCGCGATAGTGTCTTGTGCCAGTTGCCTTGCAGCACTGACTTCAGCTTGCAAGCTGATCAGCATGGCGCGCATTTGCGGGTTGGCGCCTTCTGCATCGCCGCCATCACGATAGGGATGATCGAGCGCGCCGCATACCGGGCAAGGCTCGGCCTGGTTCAAGGTGGCGCGCAGGTTTTCTACACTCTCGCCGCAAGCGGCTTCAGCTACTTTCAGCGAGCGTTCTGCTTGTTGCAAACGTGCTTCGATACTTGGCTGATTTTGCTGAACTGATAGCAAGGCCGCTTGCGCTAGCGTGATCGCTTGCTGCTGCTGATCCGACTCGTGCTGAAGCTGCTGCCGGCGCTGGCTGGTTTGCGATAGTTCACGCCAGCATTGATCGGCGCTGGCGAGTACATCGCGCCGGGCTTCGGCGTCACGCTTTTGCTGCCGCAATTGATCGGGGTCAAACGAAAGCAAGCGTTGCGTTGCGGCCTGGCGTTTGGCATCGGCAGTTTTTACACTCTTGTCATTGCTGGCGAGACGGGCGCTTGCATCGACATCTTTAGCTTGTATATCGAGGTCTTTTTGCGCGGCCTGATTCAAGCTGTGTACCAAGGCGGCTAATTCTTGCGCGCCCTGGCTGGCTTGCGATAGCAAGGTATCCCAACGTGGCCAAGCCTCGCTCAGTACCTGGAAACGCTGATGCTGTTGCAGCCAATTTGACGCGGCCTGGTATTCCTGTTGCGTCTTGGCGAGGGCATCTTCCTTGCTGCCTAGATTTTGCTGCGCCAGGTTGGCTGCGGCTTGCGCCTCTTTGCGCTGCTGTTCAGCTTGCTGGTGCAAAGGCTGGGCTGCAGCGATTTGTGCATCCAACAGCTTGGCTTGATCCAATTGCGGCGCGGCTGTACTGCGCTCATGTTCTGCAGCAAGCAGCGTTTGGTGTGCCAGAGCAGTTGCTTGTTCGGCCTGCACCTGATCGTGATTGGCTTGCTCCAGCGTCTGCAGGTAGCGCTGGTTCTCTTGGTCAAGCTGGGCGATGTCGCTGGTGTAGCGGTCCGACTCAACCACCAGCGCACGCGCGCTTTGCGCCGATTCGACCAGTTGCAGTTGCGCTTGTTGCACGATCGCGGCTTGTTGATCGGCGAGGTGTTGCTGCCAGCTGGCATGCGCACTTTGTTCGTTTTGTTGGAATTTCCCCCAGTCCTGATGCCAGCGCAATTGCTGTTCCAGCAGCGCTTTCTGGCGCTCGATTTCGATCACGGCGTTATTGGCTGCCAGACTACTTTGCCCTAGCTGCTCACGCGTTGCCGCAGCCATCGGGGTTTGATCTGCCAGCCGTTCGGTCAGGCGTAATAGGGCCGCGTGTTCGCGTTTGGCGCGCTCATAGGCGCGGGTCGAGATATCGCTGTAGATGGCGCTGCCCGTCAGGGTTTCCAGCAATTCGCCACGCTCGTTATCGTCTGCTTTCAGAAAAGCAGAAAACTCGTTTTGCGCCAACAGTACGGCGCGGGTGAACTGGTCGAACGAGAGCCCGATGCGTTGTTCAATTTCGCTCTTGACTTCTGAATTGGTGCCGCCGATGGCTTGCAAATCGGGTAGCCGATGTAGCGTCATGGCGACCTTTTGCATGCTGCCGTCAGCCTTGCCGCGTGAGCGCCGCACACTCCAGCGGGCGCGATAGGCGTGGCCATCGTTGCCGGCAAATTCGACCTCGGCATATCCTTCCGCTGCGCCGCGTCGCAACAGGCTGCGGGTGTCGTGCGGCGAGATCAATTCATCGCGCACATCGGGCAGCGCGATGCCGCGGCTGCCGGCTTTGAGTAAACGCGGCGTGGCATCGTACAACGCGATGCAAAGCGCATCGAGCAAGGTGCTCTTGCCGGCGCCGGTCGGACCGCTGATGGCAAACAGGCCACTCGATGCCAGCGGTTCTTGTTGGAAATCGACTGTAAATTCTCCGGCCAGCGAAGCCAGGTTCTTGCCGCAGATTTTAAGGATTTTCATGGCTGCGGTTCCGACGGCGCCAGCATGCATTCGGCAAAAGCGGCCAACTGGTCGGCCGGTACCTCGCCATCGAAGCGTTGCCGGTACAGGCGCTTGAAAATATCGTCCGGCTGCAAGCTCTCCAATTGATCCAGCGAAAGTGCCGCAGCACTTTGCGGACTGCGGCTGGGACTGGAAATCTCGATCTTGGCCAGTCGTACCGCCTTGCCTTCCAGCGCCGCCTCGATCCGGTTGCGCAAGCCTGGTTCCGGCGCGTCCAGCCGCAGCCGCACTTCCAGATACGGCATATTTGGCGTATCGCTTGCTGGCGCCGGATCGAGCAAGGCCAGCGCTGCCAGCACCTCATCCATCGGCGCAGGTTGCGGCGGCATGCGCAGCAATTGCACCGCACGCGGCACCGGCAGGGCGACGATGTCCTGCACCGCTTCGCCTGCCAGGTCGATGCGCAAGACTTGATGCGCGTAGCCGATTTCGGCAAATGACAGCGGCAGCGGACTGCCGCAATAACGGATATGTGCCTGCTTGCCGACGCTTTGCGCCAGGTGCAGATGGCCCAGCGCAGCGTAGGCAATCGCGGGGTCGAATAAGCTGGCGGATAGAGCTTCGGTGCCGCCGATCACGATGCGCCGTTCAGAATCGGCCGAGATTTCGCCGCCCACCATATGGCAATGTCCCATCGCCAGAATCGCCTGGCCCGACTGGCGCTTTTGCAGCGCCAGCGCGAAAGCTTGTTGGTACAGCAGGGCGATGCCGGCGCTGTATTGATTAAACGCGGCATCGGGATTTTCTGCGCCCGATTCCGACCCGACGCGCGGCACATCGCCCGGCCGCAGAAACGGCACTGCCAGACACCATGCCGCCACTACCCCGGCACGGTTTTTCAACGGTAGCACCAGTTTTTCCAGATCAATTTCACCATCGGCTCTGCGCGAGATATGCCCCACGACGTGGACGCCCAAGCCTTCCAGCAAAGGGCCGGGCGCTTCCAGCCGTCCGGGTGAGTCGTGGTTGCCGGCAATGATGATGATATTGAGCGCCGGATTGCGCGCTTTGGCGCGCTGCAGGAAGTGATACAACTGCTTGTGTGAAGCCGCCGACGGGTTGGCATTGTCAAATACATCGCCCGCGATCAGCAGACCTTCCGCCTGTTCAGCCATCAAAGTATCAAGCAGCCAGTCGAGAAAACACTGGTGCTCGTAACTGCGTTCAAAATTGTGCAAGGTCTGGCCCAGATGCCAGTCCGATGTATGCAGAAAACGCATGTGGGGCTTGTCCTGTTGCTGCCCTGAAACCACGAGGCGGTGATGTAATATTCGCGCAGACTATATCAAGATATTGGAGCAAAGATGGCCGTGTTTGACAAGCCGATTGTGATGCTGGACTTTGAAACCACCGGTTTGAGTCCCGACATGGGCGACCGCATCACCGAAGTCGCCGCGCTGCGCATTGTCGATGGTCGGATCGTTGAGCGTTTCGTCTCGCTGGTCAATTGCAATGTCCGCATTTCCTCCTTCATCACGCAGTTGACCGGCATTTCGCAAGCGATGGTCAACCGCGCGCCGTCGGCGACGCAGGTGGTGCCGGAGCTATTGCGCTTCATCGGCACCGACACATTGTCGGCGCATAACGCCAGTTTCGACCTTAAATTCCTGCAAGCAGAAAGCGAACGCGTCGGCCTGGCGCCGCAACACCAGCGCCTGATCTGCTCGCTTAAATTATCGCGCCGCGTCTTCCCCGGCATGCCCAGCTACAAGCTCGGCACGTTGGCATCGACCTTCGGCCTGCGCTTCAACGGCACCGCGCATAGAGCCGAAGCCGACGCCGAAGTCTCGGCCAATTTACTACTGCATATCGGGCAGCATCTGGGGCGTACCTATCAATTTGCGGCGATTGATCCGGTGTTGCTGGAACGGGTGAACAAGCTTAGCGCGGCCAAGGTGCCGGATTTTTTGAGGAAGCAGATGGCGGGAGCGGATGTTTGAGTTGGGCAGGACAGGAGTGCTGCAGCTCAAGCTTTATCTGCCAGATTTTGCGTGCAGAAATGTTGGGCTGATGGAACGTTAGTCCAAGCTACTTGCTACGCGCTTTCGAGGAAATAGCAATTTTTTCAGAGACAAACAATTTAGTATCCTTATTGCAAATTCAAATCACTTCAGATAGCTATGCGATTCAACGGAAAATTAAAATCTTGGGAAGATGAGCGTGGATTCGGCTTTATTGAACCGACGCAAGGTGGTGAGGATATATTCATACATATAAAGGCATTTCCAAGAGGAACAGGTCGCCCGGAAATTGGAGTGGTACTAACTTTTGAAGTTGAAATTGGACCAAAGGGGACAAAACGTGCGAAGTCGGTTGAGTTAAATCGTATCCGGCAACTTCATGGAAGTTTGCGTCGTGAGTTGCCCATCAAATGGACATTGTGGAAACTTTTTGCGATTCCATTTTTTATAGTTACTTTCGTCTGTGTAGCAAGTATTTGGACAGTCAGTCCGATGGCACTGGCAATATATTTGATGGCAAGTTCCATAACATTTTTGGTCTACGCGCTGGATAAATCTGCCGCAGTCAAAGGGCAACGACGGACACCCGAGACGACGCTTCACTTACTTGGTTTGGCCTGTGGTTGGCCAGGCGCATTGATGGCGCAACAGTTACTTCGGCATAAAACATCAAAAATGGAATTTATGTCGTTCTATTGGTTAATCGTTGTACTTAACTTCGCTGGGTTTGTCCTTTTTCATTGGCCGATCTTTAATTCATTTATTCGATCACTGGCGGGTAGGTTGGGTTAAATTTCACCAGCCTAACATTGGCGATGTCACCTGTATTTGATGTTTGCTAGCGATCACCTGATCGCGCCGCACTATTGTCCTCGTATCTCAAAATGTCGGCGTAGGACAGTTAAAACATCAAATAAATACTCCTCTATGTATTTTTAAAAGCTCAACAAAAAAGCGCGGGTGATGGGGCATTTTGGCATATACCCCCATATTTCTGCAAGAATTAAGCGGTACGAAAACCAAAGTCCGTAGCGGCTGGCGTGTGTTGTAGTTCGCCTCTCTAAACAAGTACATCTGCATCTACTTTTGCGTAAGTTTCAAGCGCCAACAAGCGCAATCCCCCTCATGCTCTGCTGAAAAACTCTTCAATACTTCCCGATTTACCAAGACTAAAGTTCACCAATTTCGATGCATACATGACATCGGTTAAAAGTTGGTTTTAAATTCAAACTATCGTATATTTCCGCAAAAACATTGCTTGATACACCACAAGTGTTGCAACAGCGGGTCTTTGCAGACTGCAATCGCGCATTGGCATTGCCCGTATCTCGTCAGCGGGAGTCTTGATGTTTTCTTGCTGATATTTTTAACTAATGAGCATATTCACCAGGAAATACCTATGAATAAAAGAATTTTTATAGCCTTTTTAATGTTGCTGGCCTTCAGTTTTTCATCTGCCTTTGCAGCAACCATGAACGTACCTTCAAAGCTCATGGTTTCGGCGATGGATAGCAAGACGGATGGCGTCCTTATGGCGGATGGGATTTGGAATTTAAACAAGAGTGGCTATGTTTCAAATGGCTACAACCTGGTAGCCCACAAGAAATATTACTTTGATATCAATGCCTACGGTGCTCCCGTAGCCGATAAGTTTGCCTACGTAAAAGTTTCAATGAACGATGGCATCCTACGCAAGTTCAATGTTGCCGCCGCGCCTCTCGCTCTGTATCGAGTTGAATATACGCCGACCGTGACGGGTGTGGCGGTGCTCAAAATCCAAACCAGTGTCGATGCCGTAGGCCGCAATCTGTATCTGGAATCGGTGACTGCCTCAGCGTATTCGCCAGATATAGTGCCACCACATATCCGGTTCAATGCGAGTTCTGGCGCTATCGTTGCCAGTACAACGCCGGCGGAATTTAAATTTACTTTGTTCGATTCGGAATCGGGCGTTGATGCGTCGGCCACGCAATGTATTCTGGATGGCGTCGTCGTTACAGGCTGTACCTCCCCGAAAACCTATTCAGGTCTTTCCGTTGGAAGCCATACGTTTGTGTTGAAGGCATTTGATAAGGCAAAAAATACAGCGAGTATCAGGCCCTATAGCTTTCAAGTCCAAGCAGCAGTGGATGCAGAGTTAGGCGCTTTTTCGATCTCCAGCATAAAAGCGCTGAGTACCTCTTCTCTTCAGGTGGCTTTTGGTAGCAGTACTAACGCGACTTCATATAGTGTCAAATACGGCACTGCGCCCGGAGTGTACACAGCGACCGTTGCAAACGTTACCAGTCCAGTTACCTTGTCCGGACTGGCCAGTGGACAAAAATATTATGTCCTGGTGGTAGCAAACAATGGGGCCTCCAGCAAGAATGCAAATTCGGAGGTAAGTGCAAGTACCAGTTCTTCGACCGAGCCAGGTACCTTCACCATTTCATCAATTAGTGCGCTAAGCGGATCAACGCTTCAGGTCGAGTTTGGTACCAGTGCCAAGGCAATGTCGTACATCTTGAAATATGGCACTGTTCCTGGGGTTTATTCAACCCTGGTTTCAGATAACGCTATCAGCCCTGCAACGATTCCCGGCCTGGTAAGCGGCCAAACTTATTACATCAAGGTGACGGCGGTGTCTAATGACGGTTCGTCGGACGTGAGCGTGACAGGAAGTGGCAAGACGCTTTCGGCCACAAGCAATCCGTCACTGGGTCAAGGCTATTACGACATGGAGATCATTGCGCCTCGCGTTGGCAATGCAAAAGACAAGATTGCCGGCTTATTGGACACCAAAAATAGATTTTACAAAGCTTATCCGGGGCTGCTTTACGAAGTCAGAGCTGCAGTTCTCGGCGGCGCATATCCTTTTAAACACGTCCTTAAAACAGCGCCCGCTGGAATGAAAATTGATGCCGAAACTGGCGTGATTTCATGGCCCGCACCCGTGGTCGCAGAAACGCAGCCGGCTTACCCGGTGACGTTGTCAGTGACAGACCAAAACAATGTGACGAAAGAGGTGAGCTGGACCATCAAGGTTACGACCGATAAGTTCCTGTTTGTCGATGCGGTTAATGGTAAAAAAGGTGCGAGCGGGACACTCAGTGACCCAATGCAAAGCTTTTTGGACGTGTACGGATCAAGTAAGGGGGACGATAGTCACAAAGATTATTTTGTGTATTTTAAAAACGGTACCTATTACCCTGAGGGTTATACGGGCGGTGGGCGCATGGTTCAGTTGACGCCTTGGAAGCCAATGGTGTGGATGGCTTACCCCGGTCACAAGCCCTTAATGAATATAAGTACCTCCTCTTTTGATTGTAAGGATGGCATTTTTAATAATCTGTACGTTGAGGGCTTAGAATTTACACAGGTCACAGCGCCTGCAGACTCTGATCAAAGAAAAGCCTTCTGGATAAATTCTGGTTCTTACGATGTCGTGTTCCGCAACAACAAATTTCAAGGTATGGGTGTTTCAAAAGATTCATGGAACCAGAGTCAAATTTTCATTGCTAAAGGAAATAGCCACGGTGAGTACTGGGCAATTCAGGACAATGCCTTCCACGACATTACGCATGGATATGGGATTCTTGCTTATCTGGCACATAAGGTCGTGCTAGAAGACAATTATTTCCATAAAATATTCGATGGACACCCGATTGGTCCCAAAAACGGTACTAGCTATTGGTCGATTCGCCACAATGAAATAACTGGAGGTGAAAATTACGGCATTTGGATTTACGGCGATGGCGAGTACTACAACGACATGGAAGTCAGTTTCAATTACGTCAATGTCCCGCCAACAGGCGAGCACATGGAAGGCGCCTTGTCGGTCAATGGCGCGCAGGTCACAGCGTTAAGCAATATCTATGTCTTCAGAAATACCTTTGTCGGCGATGTCGTTTACTACGGCGCCCTAAATTCCAGTGCCGTCAACGTGGTGAGTAACAACGTCATCATCAACACTGCCAAGAATGGTTACCAATACGGATATGAAAAGAGTGAGGGGAATCTCGCCTTCTTCAAAGACAATCTGGTCGGCGGCCCCTCGTCAAATATGGTTGATAGCGAAGGAAGTTTGACGACTGCATACAGAGCCTATGTCGGCGCAAAAGGCTGGGAAATACCTTAGTAGCGACGATATTAAAATCTCGATGGGCGGCTTTTTGGCGCGTAGCCAATAAGCGTGCCCGAACAAGACTTTAAGTTGGCAAGATGGCGCGGCTCCCCGCCGCGTCATTGATTGCGATCCGTTGGTAGTAAGACTGCACGACGTATGCTGTAACCAGTATTCAAACGATCTTTTGCATCAAAAATACTCACCCGTGTATTTAAAAACATCCAATAAATTCGTGCGGAAAGTGGGGTATTTTTTCCTATACCCCCCTGTTTTTTGAAATCAAATTCCTCAGCCAACGCCGTCTCGCAAACTCCAGATCGTTACGGTCGGTGACATGTTGTTGAACTAGTGCAAGCCGTCAAAAAAGTTAATGAGAATTTACAAATTTTGATGTTTTACGACAACTTTTTACTGCTAGACTCGACTTCGTACCAATCGCGTGCGATATCTGCAATATCGCGAGTTGCCAGGCAAGAGCATCAGCGCAATTGGGCTGAAATTCCGACCAAAAACTCCCCTCAATTAATTTCTACCATCTGGAGACAATATGCTTGCTGTCCAAAAGCGCAATTTTCCTCACCCATGGCGGGCGTTTAATGCGCGCTGGCTGCTATCGATTATGTACAGTTGCGTCCGGCAAAATGCAGGCACTTTTGCCGGGAGATTATTGCAGTGTTTGGCTCTGGTAGCCTTGATTTGCAGTGTGCTTCCTGCTACTGCCGAAGCGACCCAAGGTCCCGGTTGGGCAAAAAATTTCAATGGCATCGATGGGTCAGTCGCGGAGATCACCGCGACGGCGGTGGATGCTGCAGGTAATACATACATCACTGGCGCTTTTTGGGGCTCAACGCTCGCTGTGGGTGCAGTCACTCTGACGCAGATCGGTGTCAGAGATATGGTTGTCGCCAAGTTTGATGCCACCGGTGCGGTGCTTTGGGCGAAGAATTACGGCGGCAGCGAAGCCGAGACTTCTGCCACAGCGATTGCGGTCGATGCCTCCGGCAACGTTTATTTGAGTGGCAATTTTCGGTTTGGCAGTCTGACCACCCCAGCGCTTTCTATCATCGGAACCCAGGATGCTTTTATAGTAAAACTTGATTCGAGCGGCGCCACGAGTTGGGCCAAGAATTTTGGCGGGAGTGGGGCGCAAAATTTCGGCCAATCGATTGCGGTTGACGCGGCCGGTAGCGTGTTTCTGGGCGGATATTTCTTTGGTGCCAACTTGACTGCCCCAGCGTTGGCGAGATACAACTCCGGTGGGACGGGCTATGTTTTCAAATTTGATACCGATGGCACTTCGATCTGGAACAAACGATTTGGTGGGAACCAAGGTCCAAGCGGCGCGGATCTGACTGCAACTGCCATTGCCGCCGATGCAGTGGGCAACGTTTATCTGACCGGGTATTTTGGCAGCTGGAACCTGACCAACCCCGCTTTAATAAAAATCGGTGACTACGATGTTTTTGTATTCAAGCTAAGTGCGGCGGACGGGTCGACCACGTGGGCTAAAAATTTCGGTGGCAGCGCAACAGAAGCTAAAGCAAACGCGATAGCGGTGGATGCGACGGGTACCAATATTTATCTGGGCGGAACCTTTGACAGTGGCAACCTAAGCTCGCTCGGATTGACACAAATCGGCACCGGCGACGGTTTTGCGGCCAAGCTCGATGCGAGCGGCACGATGGTCTGGGCCAAGAATTTCGGCGGCAGCGGCGCCTATACTTATGGCAACGCAATTGCGGTTGACAGCGCCGGCAAGGTGTACTTGGCCGGGACCTTGCAAGACGCCAATCTGACCACGCCTGCACTATCTATTATTGGCCGTCAGGATGCGTTTGTCGTCAAGCTTGAAACCAATGGCGACACAAGCTGGGCCAAAAACTACGGCGGCGTTAGTGCAGCCACACTCGGCAATACGATTGCGGTCGACAGCGCCGCCAATGTTTATCTGGGCGGGACTTTTCAATACACCAACCTGAGCAATCCGGCACTGACTAAAATCGGCCAGGTCGATGCATTTGCCATCAGGCTCGACGCCAGCGGCAATACCAGCAGGGCCGCAAGTTTCGGTTGTCTCACCTCCAAAAATGCTTACACCCGCATCGCAGCGACGGCAATCGATGCGGCCGGTAACACGTATATCACTGGCCACCTCGGGACCGATGTGCTCACGCTGGGTGCGATCACCTTATCTAAAATAGGTGCCAGCGATGTGTTTGTCGCCAAGCTCGATGCCAGCGGCACCGTGCTTTGGGCGCATAACTATGGCGGTGCCAATGGCAGCGGCGCTTATGCCAACGGTAACGCCATCGCGGTGGATAGTGCCGGCAACGTTTATCTGGGCGGCGACATCCTGTATGCCCCATTTACCACCCCGCCAATGACACAAGTCAGCGGCGCGGAGTCATTTGTCTTCAAGCTTGATACCAGTGGCACTATCGTGTGGGCAAAGAATTTTGGCGGCGCCGGCGGTATCACCGCCAAAGCGATTGCGGTTGACGGCACTGGCAACGTGTACCTGGGGGGCGCCGCCTCTGGTAACCTCACAAACCCGGTACTAACGGTCATCGGCTACCAGGATGCTTATGTCTTCAAGCTCAATCCGAGCGGCACGACCGTATGGGCCAAAAATTTCGGCGGCAGCGGCGCCAGTGCTATGGGTAATGCGCTGGCAGTCAGTGCAAACGGCACCGTTTATCTGAGCGGCAACAGCAGCGCTAACCTCACGACCCCGGCATTGACGGCAATCGGTAACCAGGATGCTTTCGCTTTCAAGATTGATGCCAGTGGCGTCATCATTTGGGCCAAAAACTTTGGCGGCAGCGGGGCCATTGCTGAAGGCAACGGGATTGCCATCGACAGCAGCGGCAACGCCTATTTGACCGGCAATTCCGATGCAAGCATGAGTACCCCTGTGCTGACTAAGATTGGTGTGCAGGATGCGTTTGCCATCAAGCTTGATGCGATTAACGGCACCTCTACTTGGTCCCAAAATTTTGGCGGCAACGGTGCGACCGCGACTGGACGGAACATTGCTGTCGACAGTGTCGGCAATGCGTATCTGGGCGGTGATTTTCAAAATGCTAGCCTTAGCGCGCCAGCCCTGACGGCAATCGGTGTCCTGGACGCCATGGTGATCAAGCTTGATACCAGCTCTGGCAACCTTATCTCAAGCAAGAGCTACGGCGGCAGTCTGGCGATGACTTATGGCTACGGGCTCGCCGTGGGCAGTGCCGGTGACATCTATTTGGGCGGCCGTTTCACCAGCGCCGACCTGACGACACCTGCTCTTACCCTAATCGGCGGCCAGGATGCGTTTATTTTGAAGGAGGCCACGTCCCCCGCTGCGCCGACGATCAGTAGCGTCAGCGCTGGCAACCAGCAAGTCACGGTGACGTTTGCCGCACCCACTGGTAATGGCGGCGACGCCATCAGCGGCTATACCGTGACCTCGAATCCAGCGGGCGGCGTCGACAGCAATGCGGGCAGCACCTCACTTAGCCACCTCATCACCGGCTTGACCAATGGCGTGGCGTACACCTTTACCGTGACTGCCACCAATGGCGTCGGTGCCGGCACACCGTCTGCCGCATCGACCAGCGTCATGCCGAATCCTCCCACCACAACCAGCGTTACCTCGTCGGCCAATCCGAGTGCTTTTGGTCAAAGTGTCACCTTCACGGCGGTAGTCAGTGGCAATGTCCCGCACGGCACGGTCACTTTCAAGGATGGTTCGACCGTGCTGTGCAACAACTTGTCCTTGTTTTCTGGCAGCACCAGGCAGTGCGTGGCCAGTAGCCTGAGCTTGGGCAGCCATAACATCACGGTTGAATTTAACGGCGACGAAAGCAATAGTCCGAGCATCTCATCCGTTTTGACGCAGGTGGTCAATAAGGGCGGTGTCACTGTCGGCATTGCCAGCCATACACCCAGCCCATCCACGATTGGTGGCGCAATTGCGGTGACGGTCAATGTGCAAGCACTTGCGCCTGCTGTGGGTACACCGACCGGCACCATCTCGGTGAGCGACGGTAGCGCCAGTTGTTTCATCACCTTGCCTGC
>JAZKIX010000049.1:31805-44146 GCA_040384645.1 Pseudomonadota bacterium
TTATGGAGGCAATAGTTATTTCGCCAGTGGCAGCGCGCCTGGCGTGGCCCATATGGTCAATGCGGTTGTCGGCACTGTGGTCACCAGCTCGGCTAGCAAGGTCGTGCTCAACAAGCCCTTGACCTTGACCGCTACGGTGACGGGCAATTCGCCCACCGGCACGATCAACTTCAAGGATGGGTCAGTGAGCATTGCCGGTTGCAGCGCTGTGCCATTGAGTGGCGGCGTGGCGACCTGCGTGACCAGTGCCTTGACTCTTGGCAGTCATAGCATCACGGCAGTGTATTCAGGCAATGGCGGCAATGCGGCAAACACCTCGCCGGCATTTATCCAAACCGTCATCAAAAAGCCGGTCATCGTCCCGGCACTGTTCCTGTTATTGATGTCGGACCCGCCAGCGGTCTAAAATATACTGGCGCCTGTATTTTTAGTGTGCCAATGAAAACGTGCGGGAGTATGGGTGTTTTTGCCTATACTCCCGTTTTTTTGTGAAAAGCGATAGTTTGCGATGCAAGCAAGCGCTTGATATGACGCGGCGTTTTGATGGAGCAGGGCTTTAAAAGTCAAGCCTTCAAACTGCTACCAATTCCGTGCTTCCCTCTAAAAATCGAATTAGCCGCTGCGGTAACCAACTTACATTCCCCGGCCACGGCCCTTGCGCAAATCCGACGTGGCCGCCGGTGGCCGGATACTCAATCGTCAGTGCCGGATTGACCACTTCAGGTAAATAATGTCCCGGCAAGAACGGGTCGTTGCGGGCGTTGAGCAGCAGGGTCGGGACAGTAATATTAGGCAAGACATGGTTGGAACTGGCGCGGTTCCAGTAATCGTCGGCGCTGCGGTAGCCGTGCAGCGGGGCGGTGACGATGTCGTCGAACTGATAGAGATTGCGTGCCCCGAGCATGCGTTCGCGCACGAAGAGCTTGGGAAACTGTTCCAGCTTGAGCAGGCATTTCGGCTTCAGGCTTTGCAAGAAGTGGTAGCCGTACAGTCGGTTAAACCCTTTCGACAGCGTGCGGCCGGCCTGGGTCAGGTCGAGTGGCGCCGACACCGCGCAGGCGGCGTCGACGATATCGGCCTGATGTTGCGATTCGCCTAGCCAGCGCAGCAACACGTTGCCGCCGAGCGAGGCGCCGACGGCGTAGAACTTGCCTTCGGCGCGGCTGCGCAGGCGGCGCACGATCCAGTCCACTTCGGTGCTGTCGCCGGAATGGTAGAAGCGCGGCGCCAGATTGATTTCACCCGAACAGCCACGAAAATGCGGCACCGCGCCCGACCAGCCGAGCTGGCTGATGGCCGCCATCATGGCTTTGGCGTAATGGCTGTTAGACGAGCTTTCCAGACCGTGGAATAGCACCACGAATGGTTTACCCGGTATGCCGTGGATAAAATCGACATCGATGAAATCGCCGTCGGGCGTGGCCCAGCGTTCGCGCTGATAGTCGACCTTGAGGCGTGCGATCAGGGTGGCGGGAAAAATCGTTTGCAGATTGCCGCCGGGCAGCCAGCGGGGTGCTTGATAGCTCATGAATTGTTGGAGATGCTGAGGTGGCGTTTAGCGCAGGATCTCAGTGGAGCGTCGTAGTCCGCACCGGTTCCTTTGGTGCAAGGCCGGGTGCGACCGAGGCGTGGTGCAGGGCGATGCGCCAGCCGCGTGGCGTTTTCAGGTAGACGTTGGTCGACAGGATGTGAATGTCTTGCGGTTCCAGGTCGGCTTGCCGGACTTGCTCGACGATATTGTGGATGCTACACATCAGGTTGTGGGTAGCGTGCAGCAAGACTGGCCGTACATGCAGGCTGCCGCGCTCGAAGATCGCTTCCCATGAGGTGCGAATCGCGGCGTGGCCGACCAGACGCGGCGCGCCGGGATGGATGCAGACGATTTCTTCATCTTCGGCCCAGAGCGCCATCAAGGCATCGATATCGGCGCGGCTGAGCGCTTCGTAGAAGGCGGCTTCGGTTTCTTCGGCGCTGCCGTTAAGTTGCTTTTTGCGTGGCATAGGGCTTCCTGCGGTGCAATTTCGGGTTAAATATACACCTGGGTGTATTTACGATGTGCCAATGAATACGTGCGGATAAGGGAGTGTTTTGGTACATACTCCCGCCAATTTGGCTTAGTGTGCAGCGATAACGGCGCCCGGCTTGAGCTTGTATTGGGTGCCGCAGTAAGGGCATTTCGCCAAGCCATGCGACAGATCGAGAAACACGCGTGGGTGGGTGGACCACAGCGGCATGGCGGGATTGGGGCAATGGGCCGGTAAATCGGCGCCATCTAGTTCCACCGGCGCGCTTGCATGGGTGCTTGGGTTCATCTTGTTCTCCGTTGAGAAATTGCCATCGAATTGCTATCAGACCGTGTCAAGCGATCTTGCGAAGCGACGATTTTAACGGATTCGGGCGACCGCAAAAAAATTGTCTGTTAAATATTTACCGTGCTGGTGGGCTGGCTGCAATTGCTTGATCCTACTGAATCTTGTCTGGTACCTCGCCTTGTCCGCGACCTTGTTTGCGAGCTGGCAAGATTTCTGCTTATCACTAATTGCGAGTTCTTATAGTTTTGTTGCTCAGTGTCAAGCGATATGGTTTTAACAATGAGAAACCATTTTTACTCATACCGCAGTGCGGTAAAATAGCGAACTTTCTTCCAACGACACCTTGGCCACCATGCGACCTGCTCTTCAATTTTGCCGACTTTCCGACCTTATCGCCCGTAATGAACTGCAAGGCAAGCGCGTATTTATCCGTGCCGACCTCAACGTGCCGCAAGACGAAGCCGGCAATATCACCGAAGATACCCGCATCCGCGCCTCGGTCCCTGCGATCCAGGCAGCCTTGAAAGCGGGCGCGGCCGTGATGGTCACGTCGCATCTGGGCCGTCCGACCGAAGGCGAATTCAAAGCCGAAGATTCATTGGCGCCGATTGCAGCACGTTTGTCCCAATTGCTGGGTCAGCCAGTCGCCCTGAAGCAAAACTGGGTCGATGGCGTCGAGGTCAAGGCCGGCGAAGTTGTTTTATTGGAAAACTGCCGCGTCAATAAAGGCGAAAAAAAGAATAGCGACGAGCTGGCGCAAAAAATGGCCAAACTGTGCGATGTCTACGTCAACGACGCTTTCGGCACCGCGCACCGCGCTGAAGCCACCACCCACGGCATCGCCAAATTCGCTCCTGTCGCATGCGCCGGCCCCTTGCTGGCAGCCGAACTCGATGCGCTCGGCAAGGCGCTGGGTCAGCCTACACCGCCGCTAGTCGCGATTGTGGCCGGCTCCAAAGTATCGAGCAAACTCACTATCCTCAAAGCGCTGGCCGACAAGGTCGATAACCTGATCGTTGGCGGCGGCATCGCCAATACCTTCATGCTGGCAGTCGGTCTGAACATCGGTAAATCGCTGGCCGAAGCCGATTTGGTCGGCGAAGCCAAAGCCATTATCGACATGATGGCCGCGCGGGGCGCTTCGGTGCCGATCCCAGTCGATGTGGTGTGCGCCAAGCAGTTTTCACCGACCGCAGAAGCGACCGTCAAAGACGTGGCCGATGTCGCCGACGACGATATGATTCTCGATATCGGCCCCAAGACTTCGGCCATATTGGCAGCGCAGATCGCCACCGCAGGCACCATCGTCTGGAACGGTCCAGTTGGCGTATTCGAATTCGACCAATTCGCGGAAGGCACCAAGACCCTGGCCTTGGCAATTGCCAATTCAACAGCGTTTTCCATCGCCGGCGGCGGCGATACTTTGGCCGCAATTGCCAAGTACGACATTGCCGACAAGATTGGCTATATCTCCACCGGCGGCGGCGCTTTTCTTGAGTTTCTGGAAGGCAAGACCTTGCCAGCGGTCGAAATTCTGGTTCAACGCAGCAAACAATAAATTAATTCGGATTGGCAATTCATGCCTTCAATGTAAGGCATGAATTTAAACCACATCGCCAATCCGGCCAGCAGTAAAGATGCAGTAGAAGCAGAGTAGCAATCAAAGTAACAGGCAAAGAAACAAGCAGCGCCAAACAGCATTGCAAACTGCAGTGCAATCGCAAGAAAAAATGTCCTTAACCAATTACACCAGGAGAACTTGATGTCCCGCGGAACCAAAATCGTATCCACCATCGGCCCTGCATCAAATGACCTCGCCACACTGACCCGCATGATTCGTGCCGGTGTCGATGTGGTGCGTCTCAATTTTTCGCATGGCAAGGCGCAAGATCATATCGATCGCGCCAAGATGGTGCGCGAAGCGGCGGCTGCCTGCGGTCGTGAAGTGGCCATCATGGCCGATATGCAAGGTCCTAAGATCCGCGTCGGCAAGTTTGAAAACGGCAAGATTTTCCTGGAAAACGGCGATAAATTCATCCTCGATGCGCAATGGGGCGAAAACGGCGAAGTCGGCAATCAAGAGCGCGTTGGACTCGATTACAAAGCCTTGCCGCGTGATTTGCGACCAGATGATGTCTTGTTGCTCAATGACGGTTTGATCGTTTTGGTGGTTGATAGAATTATTGGTAGCGAGATTTACACCACCGTCAAAATCGGCGGCGAACTGTCCAATAACAAAGGCATCAATCGTCAGGGCGGTGGCTTGACTGCACCGGCATTGACCGCCAAAGATATGGAAGACATCAAGACCGCGATGAGTTTTCAGGCTGATTACCTTGCGATTTCTTTTCCAAAAAACGCCACCGATATGGAAATGGCGCGTCAACTGGCTAATATCGCCGGCGAGCCTTATGGTCACAAGCCGATGATGATCGCCAAGATCGAACGTGCTGAAGCGATCCCGCTGTTGCAAGAAATTCTCGATGCCTCCGACGGCATCATGGTCGCCCGTGGCGACTTGGCAGTAGAAGTAGGTAATGCCGCAGTACCGGCGCTGCAAAAACGCATGATCAAGATGGCACGCGCATCCAACAAGCTAGCCATCACCGCCACGCAAATGATGGAATCGATGATCGTCAATGCCGTGCCGACCCGCGCTGAAGTGTCGGATGTGGCCAATGCGGTGCTCGATGGCACCGATGCGGTGATGACCTCGGCAGAAACTGCCTCGGGCAAATATCCGATTGAAACCGTTGAAATGATGGCAGCGGTGTGTGTGGAAGCGGAAAATTCAGAGTCCTTCAAGCTCGATGCCGATTTCTTGAACGTCACCTTTACCCGCATCGACCAATCGGTCGCTTATGCCGCGCTGTTCACGGCCTATCATTTGCCGGTCAAGGCGATTGTTGCCCTGACTGAATCCGGCTCGACCCCGCTGTGGATGAGCCGTCACAATATCGCCACGCCGATTTTTGCCTTGACCCCAAGTCTGGCAACTCAGCGCAAGGCATCCTTGTACCGAAACGTACGCACTTTCAATCTGGTGCAATCGACTGACCGCGAACTCGTTCTCAAAAAAGTTGAAGACTTGATGGTCGCCAATGGTGTTGCTAAAAAAGGCGACATGATTGTAGTGACCTGGGGCGAGCCTATGGGACAAGTCGGTGGCACCAATGCATTGAAGATCGTAAAGATCGGGGAGAACTGATTTTTATTGTTTGGGAGTATCGCCATGTCACTCGTCTCTATGCGTCAACTGTTGGACCACGCCGCTGAAAACGGCTATGGTTTGCCCGCTTTTAATGTTAATAACCTTGAGCAGGTGCAAGCCATCATGGCCGCCGCCGACGCGGTCGGCTCGCCGGTCATCATGCAAGCCTCGGCCGGTGGCCGTAAATACGCCGGTGAGGCGTTTTTGCGACACCTGATTGCGGCTGCGGTCGAAAGCTACCCGCATATTCCGGTGGTAATGCATCAGGATCACGGCCAGTCGCCGGCAGTGTGCATGATGGCGATCCAGTCGGGTTTTAGCTCGGTGATGATGGATGGTTCGTTGCTGGAAGACGGCAAAAGCGTCGCCAGCTATGAACACAATCTGCAAGTGTCGCGTGAAGTGGTCAAGTTTTCGCATGCCATCGGCGTCACAGTCGAGGCCGAGCTGGGTGTACTCGGTTCGTTAGAGACCATGATGGGCGACGAAGAAGACGGTCATGGCGCAGCAGGTAAAATGACGCGCGAACAACTGCTGACCGACGTCGCGCAAGCGGCCGATTTTGTCAAAGCGACGCAATGCGACGCACTGGCAATTGCGATTGGTACGTCACATGGCGCTTACAAGTTTTCGCGCAAGCCGACTGGCGATATCCTGGCGATTGACCGCATCAAGGAAATCCACGCCCGCATCCCCAATACCCATTTGGTGATGCACGGTTCGTCTTCCGTGCCGCAAGAATTGCTGGCTGAAATCCGTGAATACGGCGGCCAGATGAAAGAAACCTACGGCGTGCCGGTAGAAGAAATCCAGGAAGGCATCAAGCACGGCGTGCGCAAGATCAATATCGATACCGACGTGCGCCTTGCCATGACCGCTGCCACGCGCCGCGTACTGGTGCAAAATCCATCGTCATTTGATCCGCGTGATTTCTTGAAAGCAGCACGTGAAGCAGCCATGATTTTATGCAAGGCGCGCTTCGTGGCATTTGGTTGTGAAGGCCAAGCTGCTAAAATTAAGCCAATTCCGCTGGAAAAAATGGCGGAAAAATACCGTCAGGGTGCGTTGGCACAGATCGTCAATTAAGAAATCTGGCTGTACTTTGGTGCCGGGGTACCTTGTTGTACCCCGTTTTTTATGAGAAATTCGGTGGCTGAAATGAAGCGATTCAATTTGGCGCATGAATTGTGTTGAGTTAATTTTAGTAAATCAATTTTTGGTGAATACGTATGTCTGAAAAAACTTTAGTTGGTATCGTCATGGGCTCCGCTAACGATTGGGACGTGATGAAGGAAGCAGCGCAAATTTGCAAGGATTTTGGCGTTAGTTACGAGGCTCGCGCCCTGTCGGCGCATCGTACCCCGGTTGAACTGGAAGCGTGGATCGCCGATATGGAAGCGCGCGGTTGCCAATCCTTTATCGCCGGTGCCGGCGGTGCAGCGCATTTGGCAGGCGTAGTGGCTGCGACCACGATTTTACCTATTTTCGGCGTGCCGATTCCGTCGAAATACCTGAAGGGACTCGATTCGCTGCTGGCAACGGTGCAAATGCCGAAGGGCATTCCAGTACCGACACTGGCCATCGGCGAAGGCGGTGCAGCCAATGCAGCGCTGGCCGTAGTCGCCATGTTGGCCTTGAACGACGCAGGTTTGAAGGCCAAGTTGGTCGCTTTCCGTGCCAGCCAGGCCGATAAGGTTCGCAATTCAAAATTGCCAGAATTAGCTTAAACCACCATTTAAGCTGTAGTTATTGTCCCTGTCACAGAATCGGCTAATGCTGATTCTGTGATTGTTTTTTTAAGGAACCGTCATGTCCGGCTTGCTCGAAACCAATCTTAAATCGTTGCCTTTTCTCCATCGCGGCAAAGTACGCGATATCTACGCCGTCGGCGACGACAAGTTGCTGGTGGTACAGACCGACCGTCTGTCTGCTTTCGATGTGATTCTCGATGATCCGATCCCTAACAAGGGCCGGATATTGACCACGATGTCTAATTTCTGGTTCAAGAAATTCGGCCATCTGATGCCTAATCACGAGACTGGCATCGACCCTGTCACCGTAGTATCGGCAGATGAGCGCGATCAGGTCGAAGGACGCGCCATCGTAGTCAAGAAATTCGTACCGCTCGGCATCGAAGCGATTGTGCGCGGTTACATCATCGGTTCCGGCTGGAAGGATTATCAAAAAACTGGCGCCATCTGTGGCATTACCTTGCCAGCCGGCTTGAAAGAAGCGCAAAAGTTGCCACAAACGATTTTCACGCCATCGACCAAAGCGCCGATGGGCCAGCACGACGAGAATATCTCATTCGAAGAAGCCGAAAAAATCGTCGGCGCCGACATCGCGCGCCAAGTACGCGATGCTGCCATTGACCTGTACACCCAAGCCGCCGAATTTGCCGCCACCAAGGGCATCATCATTGCCGATACCAAGTTTGAATTCGGTCTGGATGCGGACGGCAAGATCCATTTGATCGATGAAATCCTGACGCCAGATTCGTCCCGTTTTTGGCCAGCGGCGAGCTATCAAGTGGGTATTTCGCCACCTTCTTTCGACAAGCAATTTGTGCGTGATTGGCTGGAAACCCAGCCTTGGGATAAAAAAGCGCCAGCCCCGCGCCTGCCTTTGGCAGTAGCCGAGCAAACTGGTGAAAAGTATGCCGAAGCATTGCGTTTGTTGACGCAGTAATTGCCTTAAATGTAAAAAATGAGGGGGTATAGGCTGTTTTATACCTTCTCCCGCACATTTTATAAGCGTCATTTTAAATACTGTATGGAGTATATTTTGAGTTTGTGAGGCTGTTTTTTGCTGACCTGCTCTCAATTTCGCGATGAACCCGTCTGACACCGATATCCGCCAGGCCGCTACGATTTTGGAATCTGGCGGCCTGGTCGCTTTTCCCACCGAGACCGTGTACGGTCTTGGCGCCGATGCGGAAAATCCCGATGCCGTGGCCGCAATTTACCGCGCCAAAGGCAGGCCGTCGAACCATCCAGTGATTGTCCATCTGGCGCCACAGGTAGACCTACGTTATTGGGCGAGCGCAATCCCACCAGCAGCCAGCCAGTTGATCGCTGCGTTCTGGCCCGGACCCTTGACCCTGATCTTGAAGCGCGCGACGCATATTTCTGATGCCGTATCGGGCGGCCAAGATTCGGTCGGATTGCGCTGTCCATCGCATCCGGTGGCGATCGCTTTATTGCAAGCATTCAAGCAGGGCAAAGGTGGTGTCGCCGCGCCGTCAGCTAATAAATTTGGCCATGTCAGCCCGACCACGGCGGCCCATGTACGCGAAGAATTTTCCGACGAATTGTCGATGTCAGGCTTGATTGGCGCGATCCTGGATGGCGGCCAGAGCGACGTCGGCATTGAGTCGACGATTCTTGACTTGTCGCGCATGGAATCGCACGGCCCAGTTTTGTTGCGCCCCGGCCACATCAGCGCCAGCCGGATTGCAGAGGTGACCGGCGTCCTGCCACGCATGCCGGACG
The DNA here is from genome assembly GCA_040384645.1 of Pseudomonadota bacterium. Classification (GTDB taxonomy): domain Bacteria; phylum Pseudomonadota; class Gammaproteobacteria; order Burkholderiales; family Burkholderiaceae_D; genus JAZKIX01. The sequence continues at coordinate 40,820 of JAZKIX010000049.1, forward strand.
CCGCCGCGCCGCGTGCCTCGGGCACCTTGGAGGCGCATTATGCGCCGCGCACGCCCGTACTTTTAGTGGACTCGGCGCACTTGGATTTGATACGCCGGCAATTGCTGGCGGCAGGAAAGCGTTTTGCCCTGATGCATTATTCGACCCCATTAGCGTTAGCTAGTGGCGCGCAATATGCCTTGCCGACACAAGCCGAGGGCTATGCGCATGATTTGTATGCGGCATTGCGTGCTCTTGATCTTGCCGGCGCCGATGTAATCCTGGTCGAAAGCCCGCCGCAAGACAGTCAGTGGATGGGTGTTAATGACCGCTTGCGCCGCGCCGCCCATGATTCCGCCGGGATTTTGCAGCGCTTGCTATAGGGTATCGACGGCATTTCCTGCTAGCCATTTGTTGCCAGAAACCGCTCAATATAATAAGGTAAGCGTAATGCAGTTTTGGTAAGGTTTTAGCACGGTTTAGAGCTAGCTTGGCAATGCGCTGGCACAACTCTTGCGGTACGGAACCGGCCTCAATTTGCCGAGCACTTTTATTTTCAAATGTGTTGGCAGTGTGCAGCCAGCGTCGACCATCTCTGGCCCTATGGCCCATGTATTCCGGAGCACTAACTGATGATCAAAATTGCCGTCGTTTCTTATAACAACGAAGTGCCCGCAGAGCCGCTGTTTGCCTTGTTCGGACAAGAAGGCAATACCCTCGGACGTGGCGAAGACAATTTTTTTGTTTTACCCGACCCGCAAAATGTGGTGTCGCGGTCACAAGCTTCGATCTGGAGTGACGGCACGCGTCACACTTTGGTCAATTTAAGTCAGGCCAATCCAATTCTCGTCAACGGCCAGGAAATTGTCCCAGAGCGCGACTATGAAATCCAGGTAGGTGATGAAATTCAAGTGGGCTTATATCTGATGCGGGTCGAATCGCCGAGTACGGCAATGTATGTCGCGCCAGAAATCGAGCGCACGATCTTGCTGCGACCAGCCGCTGCCGCAGCCGTGGTAGCAGCAGCGGCGGCAGCACCGCCGAAAAGTGAAGCGGTAGAAGTACCGGCTGCAGCCGTAGCCGCCGAGGTGGCGGAAGTACCGGTAGAGGCGAATGCCTTGTTACAGGCTTTCTTGCATGGCGCCGGCATTCCATCCGTTAGCATTACCTCTGGCCTGACACCTGAATTGATGGAATTACTGGGCAAGTTGATTGCTTCTTCCGTCAAGGGAACCATTGAGTTGATTGCGTCGCGCGCTTTGTTCAAGCGTGAAGCAAACGCCGAAGTGACCATGGTTGTGATGCGAAATAATAATCCGCTGAAGTTTTTCCCCGACAGCGAAACCGTGCTGATCCAGATGTTGCGCAAGAAAATGCCGGGTTTCATGGGGCCGGTAGAGGCATTGGAAGACGCTTTTGCTGATTTACAAGCGCACCAGCGTGGCGTGGTCGCCGGCAATCGTGCGGCGAAAGACGCGATGCTGCGTCGCCTCGACCCGCGCCGGGTCGAAAAAAAGCTGGACGCTCCGTCGTTTATGGACGGCATGATGCCGGCAAAACGTAAGGCGTTGATGTGGGATTTGTATGCGGAACAGTTCGATGCGGTGTCGGTGGAATCGAAGGACGATTTCCAGGCTCTGTTTGGCAAGGACTTCCTGAAAGCGTATGAAACTGAAGTAGACCGGTTCAAGGTGGGCGGAACCGGTGCCTGATTTAGTGACAAGCAGAAAAAAAATCAGCTTGCTGGTGGCGCAATTGAACGCCATCGGTAGTCGGCCATCGAACGAGGACTCGCTGGCAGTCGGCGATCAGGATGATCTGGCGTGCTTCGTGATTTCAGACGGTACCGGCGGTCACGCTGCAGGGGAAGTCGCGTCGCGGCTGGTCGCGCAGGAGGTGATCGACCGCTTTATGCTGGAAGCTTCATTCGGTACCCGCGCCTTGCGTTCGTACATCGACAGCGCCAGCGCCAAAGTGGCACTCAACAAGCGTTTGCACCGCGAACAGCAAGACATGAGTGCCACCGTTGCGGCACTCTTGATCGATCAGAAAAATAGCCGTTGCGTCTGGGGCCATATGGGCGACACGCGGCTTTATCTGTTCCGGAACCATAAAATTTCCGCAATGACCAAAGACCACAGTCTGGCGCAGCGATTCATCGAAGCTGGCTTTGGGACGCAAGTCGAATTGCGGATGCATCCGCAACGCAGCATGTTATTTGCAGCCATCGGTGCTGACGGTGGCATCCAGCCCGACATTACGGTGAGTCCAGTGGAACTGCACCCCGGCGATGCGTTCCTGATTTGTTCCGACGGTTTTTGGGAGTGGGTGCGTGAGCCTGAAATGGAATTGTGCCTTGCCGATGCGGGCAGTGTGCAAGATTGGCTGGACGCCATGAATAGCCTGGCCGAATTACATGTGCAGGCAGCTAATAAATTACGTGACAATTTTTCTGCGATTGCACTATGGGTTGGTGAGCCGGTCAAATCGGACAATGAATAGTGTAAACAAGCGACAAAAATAAGTGCAGCAAAGAAATTAAGCAAATGTGCAAGCGATTTATTAAGAAATGAAAAAGATGTCAAGAGTAGGTAAAACCACAAGGTTGAGTCGAACGTGAAAACACAAGATATATTCACTAGCACCATACTGACTGCGCCTGTGACCGGATCGGAGAACTGCCTTCCGATTGGCACTCGTTTGTCCGATTTCGAGATCACAGGGATCGTCGGCGAAGGCGGTTTCGGTATCGTCTATGTGGCGTTCGACCATTCTTTGCAGCGTACCGTCGCTATCAAGGAATACATGCCTGGCACCCTAGCGGGCCGCAGTTCGGATGAAAGCGTGTCGGTACGTTCCAAGCGTCAGCAAGATACCTTCAATGCCGGTTTGAGAAGCTTCATTAACGAAGCGCGTCTGTTGGCGCAGTTCGATCATCCATCGCTGGTCAAGGTCTATCGCTTCTGGGAGCAGAATAAAACCGCCTATATGGCGATGCGTTATTACAAGGGCCAGACGCTGAAACAAATCGTGTTGGAAAACCCGGATATCGTCACCGAGGCTTGGTTGCGTTTCATTTTCAAGCAAATCCTTGATGCACTTGAGTCGCTGTACAAGATGAAGATTTTGCATCGCGATATCTCGCCCGATAACATCATCATTCAAAAAAATGGCGCGGCAGTCTTGCTTGATTTCGGCGCAGCCCGACAGATCATCGGCGACATGACACAGGGTCTGACGGTCATCCTTAAGCCCGGTTATGCGCCGATCGAGCAATATGCCGATGACTCGTCGATGAAGCAGGGGCCATGGACCGATATCTACGCTCTGGCAGCGGTGATGTATCTG
>JAZKIX010000049.1:44156-44620 GCA_040384645.1 Pseudomonadota bacterium
CCTCGGTCGCGCGCATGATCAAAGACCCACTGGAATTATTGCAAAACGGTGCGCATATCGGCTTCAGCCACAAATTCCTGGTCGCCATCGATAAAGGCTTAGCAGTGCAGCCGGAAGACCGGCCGCAATCGATTTCGGAATTTCGTAAATTGCTGGGCATCGGCACCTTTGTTTCGGCGCAGGCGCCCGGTATGTCCAATTCTTCCGGTAGTTCGTCGCGCCGTGCTCCAGGCAGCAGCAGTGGGCCTGAGTCGATTGAAGACGCTGGCGAAGCCAAACAAAAGGCGCTGGTCAGAGCCGCCCGTAAAAAAATCCGCTCCGATTTTCAAGCACCCGACCCGACCACACCGAAAGAGAAGAAACCGTTCAATCTTTTAGCTGCCGTCTTGGGCGGCGGCGCATTATTGCTCGCGATCGTGGGGATTTATCTGGATTCCGGTTTCCCCATTTCCGAGAAATGGCGC
>JAZKIX010000050.1:0-4913 GCA_040384645.1 Pseudomonadota bacterium
AGCTTGCGCACTAGCTGCCAAGATAAAACTACAGCCAACAACGGCGGTGAGATAAAGATGACGCATAATTAATTCTCCTATCAATGCTGTAATGATATAAACCCCAGAAATACAAAAAACAAAAAATACCCGTGCCTGACGGCGCACCTGAGCCAGATGTTTCAATCAGGAAGTGGCGCTCATTATATGCGCCTTGACAGTTTGGAAATGACGAACGCACAATAAAAATACAGCCGACGCCGATAGTCAAAAATCATTAATCAGAGGAAAAACACCATGAGTGGCAGGGCAATCGCAAGGCAAGTATCCATTTCCACCTCGAAGTTCGCATCGTATGGCGACAACGATGCAATTGCATCCAAGCAGCGATGGCATGCGGCGCTGCGCAGTTATTTGCTGACGCTCATTGCCGCGCTCTTGCTCTTGCCGGGACTGGCGGCAGCGCAGACCAACATTGCGGGTGGCGCGACGGTGAACCTGGCGCTCACCACAGGCCAGTTTTTTTCGCAATCCTTCATCGGCAGCGGTACCGTGAGCAATACCTATCAAGTGGTTGGCGCATTGCCGCCGGGGCTATCGGCTGCAATCGGCCCGGCACCGCCGCCAGCCAGTACCAATTTTGTTCTGACCCTGTCGGGCAGTGCGACTGTAGCGGGGACGTATAATTTTAATGTCAATGTCACCGCAGTCGGGGCGGCGGCTACCTTGACGTACACCACGCCGTTTTCAGTCGTGGTCTCGCCGGCGCTGGTGCCGCCGGTGACTAATCCTCAAAATGTGACAGTGCAAGCCAATAGCGCCAACAATCCCATTACACCCGACGTGAGTGGCACATTCAGTAGCCTTGCCCTGAGTGGCACGCCGGCGCATGGCACGGCCAGCGTCAACGGCCTGGCACTCAGTTATACGCCGACCGCCAACTATGTCGGCAACGATACCTTGAGCTACACCGCCAGCGGTCCCGGCGGCACGTCGGCACCGGCCACGATATCGATCACGGTGATTGCGGCGCCGCCCACGGTCAGCCCGGCCGCGCTGGTAGTGGCAGCCGACACCGCCGGCAGTATCGACTTGGCGACGGTGGTTTCAGGCCCAACGTTTACTGGCATCAACATCGCGATCACCGCTGCACCGACGCATGGGGTGGCGAGTCTGAATGGAACCCGCCTGACTTACACTCCGGCACGCGGTTTTGTCGGCGCCGATGCCCTCTCGTTTATAGCCACCGCCGTCGGCGGCACTTCCAGAGCCGCCATCCTGTCGATCACGGTCACCGCCCGTCCCGATCCTTCGCGCGATGCGGGCGTGGTCGCGATGCAGGCGGCAGGAGCGGCAGCGGTACGCCATTTCGAACGTGCACAACTGGATAATTTCAATGGCAGGTTGGCCGAACTGGCATCGAGTTCGACGCCAGATACTGCCGATTCCAGTGGCAAAAAAGAATGCGGCAGCATATCGGTCTGGGGCGCGGGACTGAATAATTCCGGCTCGTATGGTGGCGATAGCGGCTTCAAATTCGATCACAGTGGCCTCAGCGTCGGCGGTGACCGCTGTTTTGGCAGCGGTACCGTGCTCGGGCTAGGCTTCGGTTACGGCCGCGACCGCAGCGAAGTCAATCTGGATGGCTCGGCCATGGCAGCGCACGCCGGCACCGCGGCCACTTATGGCAGCGTGCAATTGCTGCCACGGTTGCGCGTGTCGTGGGTGGCAGGTGTCAACCAGATCGACAGCAAATACGACCGCTATGTCGCTGTCGGCAACACCTTCGCGCATGGACAATGGTCGGGCAATCAATGGCTCAGTTCCGGCTCGGCCAGTACCGATCTCCAGTTCGGTCAATGGCATATCGCGCCCTTTGGCCGGATCGATATTTCCAAACTGACGCTCGATCCCTATGCCGAATCCGGCGGCGGCCCCAACGCCTTGCGCTATCAAGGCCAGACCATGGCGAGCCGGCGCACCTCGCTGGGCTTCGATGGCGATACCACCATCACTACCAGCTTCGGCAAGGTGATCCCGCGTCTGCATCTGGAATACCAGCATGATTTTGCCAATCGCGATGCTGTCATGGTCAGCTACGCCGATATGCCCGATGGCGGCAGCTACGCAATTGCCGCCAACGAACTCGACCGCAGCATCTTGCTAGCTGCCGTGGGCGCTGACCTGATCTGGCGCAACGGCCTGATTGTGGCACTCAATTATTCGTATAGCAGCGCCAACGAGGGCAATACTGCCAATAGCTTGCAGTTGCGATTGTCGTACCGGTTTTGAGCCTGTCATACTGGCGGCTTTAACGGATGCGCTTGGCGTGGCTGTTACCAAATCGAATAAGGAATTTTAATTATGCAACTTAGAGGCGTCGGATTTTGTGTGGTTTTTTTATTGGCTGGATGCGGCGGTGGCGGTTCATCGACTCCGCCACCGCTGGTCGTCAACGCAAGCGTAGAAAATATTATTGCCACCGATCAATTGACCAACGGCGTGCTGGCCCATTTCACAGTGAACGGCCAGCATCTCGATCAAGGGATTTCACTGGTCGCCCCCAACTGCAGCAATATTGCGCCACAGACCGGGGGCAGCGCAACTCAGCAAACCTTTACCTGCACACCTAACGCCGACGGCGCTTTGGCACTGACTGTAACTAACAGCCGAGGTCAGTCCCTGTACAGTAATTCCCTGACGGTGGCTGCAGCTATACCGGCGCCGAGCACACCGACCATTAGCAGCATCACGCCAGGGCCTTTAATGTACGGTAAAGTCTCGCGCTTCACCGTAGTCGGGCGCCAGCTCGACAAAGGCGTCACGATGACTGCGCCTACTTGCACCACCATTACGCCTGTGCAGGGCGGCACCGCTACCACGCAAGTTTTTAGTTGCACGCCAATTGCTACCGGAGTGTTAACTGTCACGGTCATGCTAGGAGTGAGCGGCGACGTAACTACCCTCTCAATTAGCCCGAACGTACCGCAACCGCAAGTAACCCTAACAACATCGTTGGGCGACGTGGTGCTGGAACTGAATCCCGCCAGTGCACCGATCACAGTGAAGAATTACCTGCAATACGTGGCTGACGATTTTTATAAAGACAAAATTTTTCACCGCGTCATAGGCAAATTCATGATCCAGGGCGGTGGTTTCGACAGTGCGATGCAATTCGCCACGACCCGTCTGCCTATCAAGTTAGAAGCGTGGAATGGCTTACACAACGAACGCGGCACTGTAGCAATGGCGCGCACCGATGTGCTGAACTCGGCGACATCACAATTTTTTATCAACGTGGTTGACAACCTCTATCTGGATGCCACCGGCCCCAATAATGGCTACGCCGTTTTCGGCAAAGTTGTTGCGGGGATGGATGTGGTCGATACCATCAATGCGGTACCGACGCACACTTTGACTTTTTCCGACGTGCCGGTCACACCAGTGGTAATCACTGCAGCAGCACAGACGCAATAAGTAGCGAGTTGCGAGTGAGGCCCCCGATGGTGCATTTCAAATCCATTTTATATACATTGTCGGGGGAGTATCATTGAAAAACATGCCTTATCCGCACGTTTTCATTGGACTAATAAAAATACACCGCCGAGTATATTGGCACCCCAGAACACCATCCAGCCCGCGATCCTGCCCACAAAAACTATAGTCCATGACCCTGACCGAGCTTAAATACGTCGTCGCCGTGGCACGCCATAAACATTTTGGTCATGCGGCGGAAGCTTGTTTTGTGGCACAACCGACCTTATCGGTAGCGATCAAGAAGTTGGAAGAAGAGCTTGGCGTCACCATTTTCGAGCGCGGCGGCAGTGATATCACGGTGACGCCGATTGGGCTGCAGATTGTGGCGCAGTCAGAAAAAGTGCTGGAGCAAACTGCCGCCATCCGCGAAATCGCCAAACAGAATAAAGATCCGCTGGCCGGCCCCTTGCGGCTTGGCGTGATTTACACCATCGGCCCCTATCTCTTACCACCGCTGGTCAAAACCATCATCGAGCAAGTACCGCAGATGCCGCTGATCTTGCAAGAAAATTTCACGCTGCGCTTGCTGGAATTATTGCGCCAAGGCGAACTCGACGCCATCATCGTCGCCCTGCCCTTGCCGGAACATGGCATGGCCGTGCAAGCGTTATACGATGAGCCGTTTGTGGTGGCGATGCCGCGCCAGCATGCATGGGCCGGACGCAGGACAATTCCGGCGCAAGACTTGAAATCGGAAACCATGCTTTTGCTCGGCAACGGCCATTGCTTCCGCGATCAGGTATTGGAAGTCTGTCCCGAAATGTCACGTTTTGCCTCCACCGGCGAAGGCATGCAGCGCACCTTTGAAGGGTCTTCGCTAGAAACCATACGCCATATGGTAGCCAGCGGCATCGGTTTAACAGTATTGCCGGCCGCTTCGGTACCCGATATGCACAGCACCGAAGGCATGTTGCGTTACCTGCCGTTTGAAGCACCTGCACCGTCGCGGCGGGTGGTGATCGTGTGGCGTAAAAGCTTCACCCGGATCGCTGCAATCGAAGCGATCCGGCAAGCGGTCCTGCGCTGTGGCTTGTCGGGTGTCAGCATGCTGAACGAGGCTTCGGCCTGACGCCCACGTCAAATCCCGCTAACAGGATGGTATCCAATTGCGTCTTACGGCCGGTGGAATGGGATATGATTAAATTTGACTTAATCCACCAGCGCAGCGGGGTTACCTTATGCCGCATTCGAACCCGCATCTCGCACTGACGGCCACAGCAGGCAATATGGTCCGGTCTCGCTTTCTTACTTCGCCAAACCGTATTCAAGAATCACTGCGTTATCCAATCGCATGCGCTCCACAATACGAATTTTCTTCCAAGTGGATCGGACGATGACCATGAACCGAGCAAGCAGATGAACAATCCAAACCATCGTCCGCGCATCGGTGTATTGAT
>JAZKIX010000051.1:0-3436 GCA_040384645.1 Pseudomonadota bacterium
ACTATTTTCCACCACTAGATTTACCTCCCAGAGAAATGACCTGGTTAGTGCAATTACCAAGCTTGGAGTGCTTCCCCAGTATGTGGACAACAACAGAACACAAAGAAATCGGCCAAAAATTAAATCAAAATTTCAAGCTTGGATGCGTTTGACAGGCCATTTTTGAACACGCGACAAGGATGGTGCAGATCAGTCGCAATTTTTACGAAAAATATCCCAGGTGGGTACGTAATCTGTAGAAATCGCGATCTGTATTTGATGGCTGTGTTTGATTGTCTTACTCGATATTCCTTTTTCATTCTTAGAACGATTTTGTATTTTAATAAATGTGGAGATTGCACCATGGGATATGTGCTTGGCATTTCAGCTTATTACCACGACTCGGCGGCGGCCTTGGTGCGTGACGGTACGATTATCGCTGCGGCCCAGGAGGAGCGCTTCTCGCGAAAGAAGCATGACCCGCGCTTTCCGCAGCGTGCCATCAACTACTGCCTTGGCGAGGCCTTCATCGACGCGTCCGAACTGGACGCTGTCGTGTTCTACGACAGCCCATTGCTGACACTTGATCGGGTGGTAAAAAATACCTTGAGCGTCGCTCCTGCGGGACGCGAACAGTTCGTAGCAGCGTGCCGCGCTTTACTCGGTGCCAAGGCGCGGCTACAGCAAGAACTCGAAGCTTGCCTCGGCCTGACGCCACGCTTGCTGGTAACGCATCACCATATGGCGCACGCAGCCAGTTGCTACTATCCTTCGCCATTCGAAAAAGCGGCAATCCTGACCATCGATGGCGTGGGTGAGTGGGCCACGTGCACGCTGGGCGTCGGAACCGGTGATCGGATCGAATTGCTGCAAGAACTGCGCTATCCGCATTCGCTCGGGCTGCTTTATAGCGCGTTCACGTATTACTGTGGCTTCAAGGTCAACTCTGGCGAGTACAAGCTAATGGGACTGGCGCCGTATGGCGAGCCGCGCTACGTTTCGCTGATCCGCGACGAACTCATAGATATTCTCGATGATGGGTCGTTTCGGCTAAACACCGACGCCTTCGGCTATCTCGACTCGCCATTAATGACCAATGGGCGGTTTGAAGAACTGTTCGGCGGCCCGGCGCGCAAGCCGGATTCGATGATTACCCGTCGTGAAATGGATCTCGCCGCTTCGATTCAATTAGTGGCTGAAGAAATTGTCCTGAAACTGGTGGCCCACGCCACCAAGATCGGCAAAACTAAAAATCTTGTGATGGCTGGCGGTGTGGCGCTCAACTGCGTTGCCAACGGTCGCGTACTGCGCGAGTCTGGGTTAGAAGGCTTGTTTGTCCAACCCGCTGCGGGCGATGCGGGCGGCGCGCTTGGAGCCGCATTGCTGGCGTCGCACCAAGTATTCGGAGCGCCGCGTAAAGTACGAGCCGGACGCGATTCGATCAATGGCAGCTTCCTTGGGCCTGCTTTCTCGACGCATGAAGTCGAAGCCTTTATCGACCGCGAGGATGCGCCCAGTCATCATGTTCCCGACCCGGACGAACGCGCGCAAATTGTCGCCAACACTCTAGCGGACGGCAAGATCGTCGGCTTCTTCAGCGGTCGCATGGAGTTCGGCCCCCGCTCGCTCGGTGCGCGCTCGATCCTGGGCGACCCGCGCAGCGCCGACATGCAAAGTCGCTTGAACTTGCAGATCAAATTTCGCGAAAGCTTCAGGCCGTTCGCCCCAGCGGTGCTCGCCACACATGCCAATGAATATTTCGATATCGACTGCGAGAGTCCTTACATGCTACTGGTCGCACCGGTACGCAAAGAACGCCAACTGCCTATGGAGCGTGCGGTCAGCGATGGCGACGATATGTTGCCGATCCTCAACCAGCAACGCAGCGACATCCCCGCCGTAACCCATGTCGATTACAGCGCGCGCGTGCAGACCGTAGGCCAGGACGCCAATCCAGAATTTCGCCGGCTACTGAGCGCGTTCCATGACACGACCGGCTGCCCGGTCCTGGTTAACACATCGTTCAACGTGCGCGGCGAGCCGATTGTCTGCACCCCGCAAGATGCCTATCGCTGTTTCATGCGCACCGGTATCGACTTGTTGGTGCTGGAAGACCGCCTGTTGTGGAAGCACGAGCAAACCCTTAAAACCAATGACGAAGATTGGAAAAAAGAATATGAACCAGACTAATACGGCACGTTCAGCCCACTTGGCCGGCGCGATCTTTGATGAAGTGCTGGTGCCACTGGCGCAAGCCAGGCGGTCCGATGGCGCGCATGACTACTTCCCTCGCTGGCATGAGGCCAACGCATCGAGCTATTTTCTGCCGCCGAGCCTGTCCGTGATGAGCTTGGCCGATTTCGAGATGCAAGGTGCTGGCACACCGGAAGAATTGGTTGAGCGGCTGACCGCTTACTGGGTGGCGCAGGACGAACCCGCACTGGCCGGGATGGCGACTCGCTTGAAAGAAGTGGCAGACGCGCTTGGCGAGGAGGCCGCAAATAACGATGGCAACGTCAGCATACTTTGCTACACCTTGTTCTGACCACATAAATGGATACGGGGATACGGGGATACGCTATGTCAATCTACAAAGAAATCGAGCAAGACATTTGGACCTGGATGCGCGAGTTTGTCGCGGCACCGAACGAATTCTACAACGGGAAATTTCCACCATGCCCATTCGCTTATCGCGCCTTGGTCGGCGAAACGGTGGACGTGCCGGTGTGGCAGTCGGGCGATATCCGCCACTTCATTCGCGAACACGCCAAATCAATGACGGCGTCTCCTAAGCTGACGACGCGGGTGATGGCTTTTCCACCAAGAACGCAGTACGCCTATGGCATCAGCGAATACGTGGAAACTCTCAACACCGAACTCATCGCTGACAATATATTCCTCAATACAGGGCTGACCAAAACCATGCAGAGCCGCTACCCCGGTTCGTCCGGCGAGCCCTACTTCGTGGTGGTGGCCAACAGCCTGGAAGCGGTATTAAAAGGCGCAGAGTCGCTTGGACGGACCGAATACTATAAAGACTGGCCGGAGGAGCATTTCAAAATTGTGGTCGAGCGGCGCAGCACCATGGCAGCGCGTTACGCCAAGAAAATAGGAGCATGATATTTCTACCTTGATGAAATACCACGCACGCATCGGCTTCACCTACATGCCTAGTGCCAAATTGCGCAGTCCAGGCGCCAGCGGCGGTTATTTGGTGCGTACTAACGCGGCTGGATTCCGATCGGATCACGAGTTTCCTGTGCAGCGCAGTCGCGGTACCTTCCGTGCGCTGCTATTTGGTGATTCGCAGACCGCCGGTGATGGCGTCATCAACGCGTTGCGCTACGGTGACCTGATCGAAAAAGCCGTGCCGGGGCTGGAAATATGTAACTTCGGCATATCAGGCACCGGAACCGATCAGCATTTTTTGACCTACCAGGAAAATGCCGCCCTCGAG
>JAZKIX010000051.1:3446-15786 GCA_040384645.1 Pseudomonadota bacterium
GATCTAGTCGTCATCGGTCTGTATGTGGAGAATATCCGACGCGTCAACAGCCGCTTCATTAAAACCCGGGATGCCAGCGGTGCCGAATTCATTCTTCCCAAACCGTATTACCAAATCGAAAACCATGAACTGGTGCTACATCATGTCCCAGTGCCGAAAAAGCCTTGGACCGAACAGACCCTGCCGGCAGAGCTGCGACAACATGTTTATACCTTTCATGACACCGACTTCCTTAACCGCGTTGCAACGATGGGATCGGACACATCCGTCAAGCTCGCGCCGCTGCACAAAACGATCAAAAATCTGACTACACGGCTCTTTGGATTCCGGCCCGCAATGCTTGCACCGCTGCGCAGTTCGGTCAAAAAAATGGCGATGCGAATGACAGGTTTTACACCTGTGCCAGATTACAACTCACCCGACAATCCGGGATGGCTACTTTTACGCAAGATACTTCAAACTTGGTCTGCGGCGAGCAGGGCGCCCATTTTGCTAGTCACTATTCCGGACGAAACCTTTCGCAACGGCTTGAGCGATCCGCGCGCATATCAGGCGCGCTTTCGCGAATTGACCGCACAAATCGGATGTCACCTGTACGACCCGCTTCCTGAAATATTGAAACTCCCTGCTGAGCAGCGACGCGCCATGTCTGATTCGACTGGGCATTTATCAGCCTGCGGGCACGAGACGCTGGCGCAGTTGCTCACCCCAGTGATTGAGCGCCTGTCGCGCGCAAGCCAACACCAGAAAAATCTTTTTCCATCGCATCGAATAAATGCGCAATGACAAGTACGCCCGCGATGAGGCCAATGTGCCAGTCGGCAAGAGGCAGAGGGAGTGAAAATCGACGCAATTACGCATTGAACAGCCGTATATTTGCAATAATTTAGGGAGTATATGCCAAAACAATACCTCTCCCTCACGTATTCATTAGCGATAAAAATATACATGTCCCAGTATATTTAAAGTGAAATACCCGTTTCCACGCCTCAAAATACCTCACCCGCGTCGCAAAGTCGATTGCACCAGCTGTGTCGCGGCCTGTTCCGGCAACCCTTTATCGAACAACCAGCCCTGCCCGACTTCGACGCCCAGTTCAAACAGTTTCACGGCTTGCGTTTCGTCTTCCACCCCTTCGGCCAGTATCTGTTTGCCTAGCACGCGGCCGAGGCTGACGATGGTGCGGACGATTTCTTGTGCTTCGCGGCCGGAGCCGAGGCGGATCACGAAGGAACGGTCGATTTTCAAGGTATGGAAGGGAAAGCGATGCAGGTAAGACAGCGAAGAATAACCGGTGCCGAAATCGTCGATCGAAATCTTGAAGCCCATCTCGTACAGCCGCATCAAGATCTCGGCAGTGCGTAGCGGATTGGCCATGGCCATGCTTTCGGTGACTTCAAGCTTGATGCGTTTGGCGCGCTCTTTGGGCTGCGGACTGAGTGGCGACAGAATATCCAACACTTCGCGTGCTTCGGCTTCCAAATCGGCTTCGGCGAATTGGCGGCCGGACAGGTTGACCGCGATATCGCCCGTGAAGCCCATGCGGTCCCACGCCACCAGTTGGCGCGCAGCGGTGCGCAGGGTCCAGCTGCCGATGCCGATGATCTGGCCGCTCTCTTCCGCGTAGGGGATAAAAGTGTCGGGCAAGACCAGATCACGCGCAGGATGGTGCCAGCGGATCAGCGCTTCAAAGCCGATCAGACGCCGGTCCGATAGCCGGATCAGCGGCTGGTAATACAGTTGGAACTGGTCGTCGGCCGCCAAGGCCAGGTCGATATCGCGATGCAGTTGGCGCCGGCTGGTCTGGATTTCTTGCTCGGCGGGATCAAATAACTTGACTTGGCTGCGCTGCGATTTCTTGGCGATGACCAACGCCAGCCCGACTGCGTTCATCAAGGCTTCGGCACTGTCGAAGCCTTGGCTAGTATGGGCTACCGCAATCGTGGCGCTGACATATTGCTGCAGCGTTTCGTGCTCTTTGCTGATAATAAATGGTTGCTTGAAGAGAGCTAATACTTGCTGCCCTTGGGCATCAAATGCGCCGGAAAACTGTAGCGCAAACTGGTCGTCGCCCAAGCGCGCCAACATGCTGGCTTCTGGTTCCAAGGTGCGCAAGCGCTGTGCAATTTGGATCAGTAAATCGTTGCCGGCCAAATGGTCAAAACGTTCATTGATGGCGCGAAAACCATCGACATCGATCAGCAATACGCCACAAGGCAGCACCGCATCGGCCTGCCTTGTGCTGGCTAATTGCTGCTGCAAGAAATCAAAAAACACTTCGCGGTTATGTAAACCGGTCAGGTGGTCGTGGATGGCGTTGAAAGCCATTTCCCGTTCCTGGTATTTTTGCTCGCTGATATCGGTCAGCGAACCGGCCATGCGCACCGGCCGGCCGCCTTCGCGCACCGCTTCGCCGCGTGCCAAGAACCAATGCAACTCGCCCTCTTGTACGGTCTGGAATTCGTGATAAAACTGCCTCGTTTCACCACGCAAATGGGCATCGATTTCTTGCTGGAAACGGGCCCGTTCCAACTGTGTCAGCGGCAATTGCCAGGTGGCGATATTTTCATGCACTGGATGATCCGGCAAGCCCATCAACTGATACCAGCGCGCCGAATAAAACACCCGGTTGGCGACAATATCCCAATCCCACAAGCCATCGTTGGCGCCCTGCGCGGCCAAGGCATAGCGCTGCTCGCTGGCGCGCAAACGGGCCTCCGCCCGACGCCGCGATAACTCGTCCTGACGCGCACGCCAGATGGTGGCCAGCGCGGCTGCCATCAACAGCGCAGCCAGTGGGAAAGCAATCGAAATAAACAAGCGTTCCCGAGCAAACAGAAGCTGCGCCATACCGAGCAGGCACAAGGTAGATATAGCCAGAATCGAGATCGACACCAAGGGTCGCCGCCGTGCAATCAATCCCACTGCAAACAGCGGCAAGGCCAGCATCAAGGCCAGTTCCAACGAAGCCGCCCAGTACGGTCGCGCCAGCCAGCGCCCGGTCAGCAAGTTGTCGATCACGGTCGCCAGCCGCTCGACCCCTGGCAGGTTTGGATCGAACGGCGAAGCATGCTTATCGCTGTCGCCGACTGCGCCGCCGCCCAGCAAAACGATGCGACCACGCAAGGCTTCGGCAGGTATCCGCCCATTCACCAGGTCGGCAAAAGAATAGCTCGGAAAACTGCCTTGCGGACCGTAAAAATTGACCCATTGGCGCGATACCAGATCGAGCGGCACGTTGCGCCCGCCCAGCGCAATGCCCTCGCCCAGACGTGCCTCGACCTGGGTCCAATTGACGCCAGAGGCCAGCGCCGCCAGCGTCATGGCCATGCTCGGGTACAGTTCGTCGTCCAGCCACAGCGCCGGCTGGTCATAACGCACCGCGCCATCGCTGCCGCGCTGCACGCTGACATGGCCCATCCCGCGCGCGGCGCTAGCCAAGGTTGGAATCGGCGCCAGCGCCCAACTCGGCTGAAACGGCATCAACGTGCGTAAATCTTCATTGCGATAGCGCATATAGGCGCTGGGCAAAATCGTGTTGGCCGTGCCGCCGGCAGCGGCGTCGACAACGTAGGGTGAACGGCCATTTTGCAGCGCATACGGCAGCAGGACATTGCCGACGCGCCGTAGCGACTCCGCCAGGATCGCATCGGCATTGGCGTCGCGCCGCGAAGCTTCGGGGAACAGCATATCGAAGGCAATCCATCGCGCGCCAGCCGCATGCAGCCGGTCAACGCCCTGAGCCAGAATGCGCCGGTCCACCGGCAGGCTGCCAAATTCCAGCAGGCTGCGATCATCGACCGTGACGATCACGATGGCCGGCGTGGCAGCGGGTGCGATCACGCCACGCAAGCGGGTTTGGGCATCGATCACCAGCCCTTCGATGTTGTACAGCAAGGGCTGGCCGATGCGCACGCTCCACGCCGCAATGGCCAGCGCTGCGGCCAACAGTGCGATCAAGCCATAGGCAAGGGCTTGGGCTTGGGCTTGAAGCCGGTGTGTGCGACCCGGCTGCGAAGGAGTTACCGCTGTCATCGCCGCCGGCCCGTCAGACGCCGGACAAGCGATCCATCAGCGCATTGACACGCTCTGGCTTCCATGCAGTGGAATTGCCGCATCGACCGGCCATATTGCATACCGTGCCCAGATTGGGCTGGTTCAACATCACCGGCGGCGGTAAGCTGGAAGGATGCAGGCTGCGTCTGCGCATCAGGGGATCGGGCATGAAGCCAGGTGTGGGTGACGGTTCGACCACGACCGAACCGGTTTTGACATGCACTGCAGTAACTTGGTCGCTGCCGACCTCGACCAGATATTCGGTTCCGCGCACGGCGGTCACTGCGGTTGGGGTACGCACGGTCCAACTGCCGTCGGTGGCCGGCTGCACCACTTGGCTGATCAGGCCGACATCGAGCGCCATTTGCGCGGCACGGCGCTGGCCTTGGCTAGACATTTCAAATTGTTCGATCTTAAAGCTGGACGCATCACTCACGATCAGCACCGAGCCATCGATAAATTGCAGCTTGGCGCGCCCGGGATTGCCAGTGCGAATCTCGGCGCCGCGCTCCAGCTTGGTCCCCGCCACCATCGGCGTCGCCTTGCCCGCCACCATCAGGTTGACTTCACCTTTGACAGACTTCACTTCCGCCACCGGGGCGGCAAAACTGGAAGAACAAAGCACAGCAAAAAGCGCGAACCGGCCAAGCGTTCGCGCTACGTTTTGTGTGATGGGTTTCATGAGCGACTCCGTAGAGGTCATCGGCAGAAATGAATTACGTTTGCGTAATTCACTTAGCAGATTAGCATCGCGAATCGCCCTTGCATAGGCGCTTTTTAAGTTGTAGGAAATGCACCAGCGGCAGACCACCGGACATCTTTCACATATTGGCAATATTGAGGGGTATAAGCCAAAACACTGCCATACCCGCATATATTCATTGGATTAAATTTAATACATATAGGAGTATATTTCAGCATCCAAAGTAGAAATTGGACAATAAGTGAACAGCAACCGGGCTGTAAAGAAGCCGCCGGGCAAGATTGCCTAAAGCAATGATTTTATTAGGGCAATTTTCATTACTTTCCTAGCGTTTACACAGGCAGCGTTGTTGTGCTTCGTTCAGTGCAATGCCCAGTTCACGCTTGATTTGCTCCCGGCTGGGTGGCGGCGTATGCGCCTGAATTCGGCGGCGCATATATTCGCGTACTTGCTCCTTGGTGGGCTTTGGGTGGACAGTCATGGCATACCTCCGTCGTTTTGAATAAACCACGAAAACTTTCGCTCGCGTCATTACCTCCAATGTGAAGGCATATCGCTATAACATCAAGTTAGCTACCGCACACTCACACATAAATTCTTGCGCGCTTATCAAAAAACGACACAAAAATAACTGGATCGCGTCCCTTAACGCAGCGCAATGACATCGGGTTTACATCAATCTGCATTTCAAAATTATCTTTTAAAGCAGGCAAACGCGTCCTGTCATTTGTCTATTCTTGTTGAAAAAGCGACGCGGCATGTGCTTGGATTTTTTACTTTGCCCTGTTTGTCAATGGATTGGGTTAACGAAAAATGGCGTCGATCATCGACGCCATTTTCAATTATTGAAACCGGATGTTATGCAAACTTGTAGGTCGGGTTTTAACCCGATTTGTGAAAATTACTGACTTGGTTTGCCTGGGTACAGCGTTGTCGGGTTAAAACTCAACCAACAACAGATCACAAAAACCTGCCCAAACTGCGTTAAATTTTTAATTGGAAATGGCCTTGTTATATGCGTAAAAAACGTCGTCGCGACGCCATCCCAGTGATTCGTACAGACGCTGGGCCGTCTGATTGGTCTTGGCGGTGGTCAAGTCCATGCGCGCAAAATTATTTTGCTGTGCAAGTTGTTCTGCTGCCAGTAGCAGGGCGCGGCCGGCGCCCGACTTGCGTGTGTTGGGTTGGACAAACAAATCGTACAAGGTATAAATCGGCGCCGCTACGACTGAACAAAAAGTCGGGTACAACTGACAAAAACCGAGCAGCTCGTACTCGGCATTTTCTGCCACAAAAATAATGGACTCCTGCCTCTCCATCCGCTCGCGGATAAACCTGGCCGCCAGCGGCAGATCATCAGCTTGCTGGTAAAACTGGCGGTAGGCATTAAACAAAATTGCCAAGCTGGCGAGGTCGTTCAGGGTGGCAAGTCGGGTCGCGATGTGGGTAGCGTTTTGATCGGAACTGGTATGCATGGTTTTAGCTGGAATAGTGGACAGTTTATTTTTCAGTGAGCAGTGTGACGTCGGCTTTACCAGCAAAATTCTGGATTTCGATCATTTTGTTAAATTCACCAATTTTGTAAGAAAAAATAGTCGAGCCACCGGCATTCTCCATCTTGTATTTAGTGCCAATATTGGCTTGATAAAAATTGACCACGGTCGCCACCGGACTGGGCGTCATGTAGCGCATGGTGGCGTTGGTATCCGACGAGGTTTTTTCGACCTTGTATTTTTCCGGATAAATCGGCATTCCATAGAAGCTATTGCCATTTGATGTAGCCGAATTGCCGCCGGTCGCGCTGTTATTGCTGATCTTCACTTGTTTGGATGGCGCCTCCGTCGGTGGGCGGTCGCCATAATGCACTTTGCCCGCGGCATCGGTCCATTTCGAAATGCCTTCTGCATGTAGTTGCGATGAAAACAATAAAATCAAAGCCAGCATGTATTTCATTTTATTTCCCAATTTAAATTAAATTGATCGAGGCCCGCAGTATAAATTCCCACCAAGGTGCCGGACAACCATTAGTCGATCACTTCAGCCGCCCGGATTAAAATTTTTCCCCAGCGATGCAGGCATATTGAGCTTGATATATCCCGCATTGCGCGAGATCAGTACCAGCACAACGATGGTCGCGATATACGGCAGCATCGCCAGCAGTTGCGATGCAATCGGTACGCCCAAGCCTTGTGCATGAAAGGTCAGGATGGTAACGCCGCCAAACAGGTAAGCGCCACTCAGCACGCGCGCCGGACGCCATGTGGCAAAGGTAGTCAAGGCCAGCGCAATCCAGCCGCGCCCGGCCACCATGCCCTCCACCCAGAGCGGGGTGTAGACCAGCGACAGGTAGGCACCCGCCAGACCGCAGCAAGCGCCGCCAAACATCAGGGCCAACAAGCGAATCAGCCGCACATTGTAGCCAAGCGCATGGGCCGAGGCCGGTGATTCCCCTACCGCACGCAACACCAGACCGTTGCGGCTTTTGTATAAAAACCAGGCAATCGCAGTACATAGCAACAAGGAAAAAACCACCATAGGATGTTGGCTGAACAAGGCTACGCCGAGGAAAGGGATATCTTCCAGCACGGGAATACCGTGTTTGCTGTTTTGCAAGCTTTGGCCGACATAGCTTATGCCGATATAGGCCGAGGCACCGGCGCCAAACAGGGACAGCGCCAAGCCGGTAGCGTATTGATTGGTGCCGAGCCAGACTGTCATCCAGGCAAAAAAGGCCGCCAATACGGCGCCCGAAGCAGCGCCCGCAACAAAGCCGAGAGTCGCACTGCCGGTATGCAAGGCAGTGGCGAAACCGACGATGGCGGCGACCAGCATCATGCCTTCGGCGCCGAGGTTGACCACGCCGGATTTTTCATTGATCAACAGGCCGAGCGCCGCCAGCATCAAGGGCGTGCCGGCATTGATCGAGGCGGCAATTAGCGGTGCAATTGAATCCATGTTTACTTCCCCCAACGCAGTCGGTAGTGAATCAGCACATCGCAGGCCAGCAATGAAAACAGCAAGATGCCTTGGAACACACCAGTGATGGCACTTGGCATGCCCAGGCGCGATTGCGACAATTCGCCGCCGATATAAAACAGGGCCATGATGAAGCTGGAAAAAATCACGCCAACCGGATGCAGCCGTCCGACAAAGGCGACGATGATGGCGGCGAAACCGTAACCGGGCGATACCGATGGCGTCAATTGTCCGATCGGCCCCACCACTTCGCACACCCCAGCCAAGCCGGATAAGGCGCCGCAAATGAGCATCGAAGTCCAGAGCGATTTACGGACTGAGAACCCGGCGTAACGCGCTGCCAGCGGCGCCATGCCACCGACTTGCAGACGGAATCCGGCAAAACTTTTCGACAAGAACAACCAGCCTAAAAACGAGGCTAGCAAAGCCAGCACAATGCCAATGTGCAAGCGCGTCTGCGGCACGATAATCGGTAGCAAAAATCCGCTGGACAACATCTTCGATTGCGGAAAATTAAACCCCTGCGGATCTTTCAACGCGCCATTGACCAGATAGCTGAGCAGCAATTCGGCGATATACACCAGCATCAGCGACACCAGGATTTCGTTGGCATTAAATCGGTCGCGCAAGAACGCAGTGATCGCCGCCCACGCCATGCCACCGGTCATCCCTGCGATTAAAACTGTGGCAATCATCACCGCGCCGCCAGCATTACTACCGTGATCGAAGAACAGCGCCGCCGCACCGCCGGCTGCGGCGCCGACGATCAATTGGCCTTCAGCACCGATATTAAATACATTGGCGCGGAAACAAACCGCCAGCCCAACCGAAATCAACAGTAGCGGCGCGACCTTGACGCCGACTTCAGCCCAGCCACGCAAATCCTTGATCGGCTCCAGGAAAAACACCGCCAGACCCGCGACGGGATCTTTACCCAAAATCATGAACAAAATTACGCCGCAAATAATCGTCAACCCCACCGCCAACAGCGGCGATAGCCACGCCATGGCGGCAGAAGGATTGGGGCGGGCTTCGAGTTTAAGCATATTGATTACATTAAATTATTAACTGATGTTATGCATATCGGTAGATGGTCTGTAGGTCGGGCTTCAACCCGACAAAGCATCATTCAAGCAATCCTCGCCACCTGGTGCATCTATTGTGGCGCGCTGCATTTCAGCAAGCGGGTTAAAACCCGACCTAGGAACTTGCGTATGAATCGCTCCACAAACCACTCATCCACTGCCCGATCAAATTGACCGTTGCATCGGCGGTCTTGATCGATGGCGACAGGCGCCCTTTGGCAATCACCACTAAGCGGTCGGAAATCTCAAACAATTCATCCAACTCTTCGGAAATGACCAATAGCGCGCAGCCGGCGTCGCGCAGGGCCAATAGCTCGGCGCGAATTTGGGCGGCGGCGCCGACATCGACGCCCCAGGTCGGCTGCGCCACGATCAACACTTTTGGTTCGCGCATGACTTCGCGGCCGACGATATATTTTTGCAAGTTGCCGCCCGACAGACTGCGCGCCAGCGCCTGCGCGCCCCCACTCTTGACCTTGAAGCGGTCGATCACAGCAGCCGCTGTCTTCGCCAACGCACCAACCCGGATAAAACCGTGACGCAGGGTCGACGGATTTTGCAAGGACAACAAGATATTGTTCGCCAGCGACATTTCCGGTACCGCGCCACGCCCCAGCCGCTCTTCCGGCACAAAGCCCAAACCGAGCATGCGCCGCTTCCCCGGCCCCTCATGCCCAACCGGCGTGCCTTGCAACAAGATCGCATCGGCGCTAGCGCGGGTATCTTCGCCCGATAGGGCGGCTAATAATTCTTGCTGGCCGTTGCCGGACACACCGGCAATGCCGAGAATTTCACCAGCGTATAAATCAAAACTGATAGCGGATAGCTTGGTGGCAAAGGGATGGCTTTTGGGTAGCGACAGATGATTGACTGCTAGCATTTTTGCACCCGCGACCTTCTCGACATGGCGCATCGCAGGCGGTTCGGCGCCGATCATCATGCGTGACAGGCCGGCGGCGGATTCCTGGCGCGGATCGCAGGTGCCGGTATTTTTGCCGCCGCGCACCACGCTGCAGGTATGGCATAAAGCGCGGATTTCATCGAGCTTGTGACTGATATAAAGAATGCTGCAACCCTCAGCAGCCAATTGGCGCAGCGTTTCAAATAATTTGCTCACTGCTTGCGGCGTCAACACGGAAGTCGGCTCATCCAGGATCAGCAATTGCGGCTTGGCCAGCAAGGCGCGTACGATTTCAACCCGCTGGCATTCGCCGACCGACAGCGTATGCACATGGCGTTGCGGCTCCAGCGGCAACCCATATTGATTAGCGGTGGCGGTGATTTCTTTTTCCAGCTGATCCAGGCGCGTATTCTTTGGCAGGCCGAGCGCGATATTTTCGGCCACGGTCAAGGTATCGAATAGGGAAAAATGCTGGAACACCATTGCGATGCCGAGCTGGCGTGCTGTCGCCGGATTGGCGATCTGGACTGCTTGCCCGTTCCATACAACACAACCAGCATCAGGTTTGACCGCGCCGTAAATGATCTTCATCAGGGTTGATTTACCGGCGCCGTTCTCGCCCAGCACGGCGTGGATTTCTCCTGCCTGCACGACCAGATTGATGCCATCGTTGGCGACCACGGCGGGATAACGTTTGGTGATATTTTGCAGTTCGAGACGCGCTGTCATGTCAGTCGATTCGATATAAGTTCTTAGATTTAAGAGCCGCGATAGGTCGAATATGCCCACGGCGATACCACCAGCGGCACATGATAGTTTTGCGTTACGTCGGCCACACCAAACGCCAATGTCACCTGATCGATAAAACGGGGACTCGGCAAGGCTACGCCCTGCCCTGCAAAATAATCGCCCGCCGCAAATACCAATTCATATTGTCCCACCCGCATGGCAGCGCCTTCCAGCAAGGCCGCGTCACAGCGCCCGTCCTGGTCGGTCACCACATTTTTGAGCAGCGTCTTGAAACCGGCCGATACTTCGTACAAAGCAATCTTCACGCCTGCGGCAGGCTGGCCCTGTCCGATATCGAGTACATGGGTCGTCAGTTTCGCCAAAATTATTCCCCCGAAAAATTCGCCAACTTAGTTGCCATACTTATTTACAACTACATGGATTGCGACAAATCATAACCCGCAGCAAGACGATAGAAAAATTGAATGCATCCAATGATCTTGTGTCCGATACCAAAAATCCAGCAAAAAGCGCAAAATAGCTACAACCACACACGCCTAGAGCCACCACGCCAGATGATCACAGACAAACATTATCCACGCGACCTGATCGGCTACGGCCGCAATCCGCCTCATGCGCAATGGCCGGGCGGTGCCCGGATCGCTTTGCAATTTGTGCTCAATTATGAAGAAGGCGGCGAAAACAATGTGCTGCATGGCGATGCCGGATCGGAGACTTTCCTGTCCGAAATCATCGGCGCGCAAGCCTTCCCGATGCGCCATATGAGCATGGAATCGCTCTACGAATACGGCTCGCGCGCCGGCCTATGGCGTTTGTTACGGATGTTTGAAGAGCGCAAATTGCCGCTGACCGTGTTCGGCGTGGCGATGGCGCTGCAACGCAATCCCGATGCGGTCGCTGCCTTTCAAGAACTGGGTCACGAAATCGCCTGCCACGGCTTGCGCTGGATTTCTTACCAAAACGCCGACATTGTTGCCGAACGCGCCCACATGGTAGAAGCCATCGCCATCATCCAACAATTGACTGGCGCCAAGCCACAGGGCTGGTACACCGGGCGCGATTCGCCCAATACCCGCAAGCTGGTGGTGGAATATGGCGGCTTCCGCTACGACTCCGATTATTACGGTGACGACTTGCCGTTTTGGGAACAAGTCGCCACGCAATCAGCCGATGGCAAGCCGGTTTCCACCCCGCATCTGGTGGTGCCCTACACGCTCGACACCAACGATATGCGCTTCGCGGCGGCGCAAGGATTTAATTCTGGCACCCAGTTTTTTGATTATTTGAAAGATGCTTTTGATGTGCTGTATCGCGAAGGCGATCCGGCTGGATTGAACCGGCCAAAGATGCTATCCATCGGCTTGCATTGCCGCATTGCCGGCCGGCCGGCACGGGCCGCAGCATTGGCGCGCTTTCTCGATTATGTGCAGAGGTACGACAAAGTATGGATCACGCGCCGCATCGATATCGCCGAACATTGGCATCGGGTGCATCCATTTTGCGGCAATGGCAAGGCGGGTGCGCTTCCTGCTTTATTGAGGTAAAAATGAGGTAAAAGATGGGGTAAGAGAATCGAGAACTTTCGTAGACAAACCTTATTTTCAATGCTGGAGTCAGCATGCCAGAACCCATCCGTTTTTATTATCGTGGCAATGTCCATAGCGTCAACGATGCAGCGCCAACGCGCACCGTATTGCAGCATTTGCGCGAAGACTTGCACTGCACCGGCACCAAAGAAGGTTGCGCCGAGGGCGATTGCGGGGCATGTACCGTTATCGTCGGCGAACTGCGCGATGGCGCAGTCAGCTTGAAATCGGTCAACGCCTGCATCCAGTTTCTGCCCACACTGGATGGCAAAGCCCTGTTCAC
>JAZKIX010000052.1:0-10942 GCA_040384645.1 Pseudomonadota bacterium
CCTGGAAGCCGGGGCAAACTCTGCTACTGAACGGCAAGATGTTGACTGGCCGCGACGCTGCCCACAAGCGGATTCAAGACATGCTGACCAAAGGCGAAAGCTTGCCGGTCGACTTCACCAATCGCGTGATCTATTATGTCGGCCCGGTCGATCCGGTACGCGACGAAGCAGTCGGCCCTGCAGGCCCGACGACTGCAACCCGGATGGATAAATTTACCGACATGATGCTCGAGAAAACCGGCTTGATTTCGATGATCGGCAAGGCCGAACGTGGCCCGATTGCCATCGAATCGATCAAGCGCCATCAGTCTGCGTATTTGATGGCGGTGGGCGGTGCGGCCTATCTGGTGTCGAAGGCGATCAAGACCGCGAAAGTGGTGGGTTTCGCCGATCTTGGGATGGAGGCGATTTATGAGTTTGACGTCACCGACATGCCAGTGACGGTAGCGGTGGATTCTGGCGGAATTTCGGTCCACGAAACCGGGCCGAAAGAATGGCAAGCCCGGATTGCTGAAAGCAGCGTCGGCAAGATCGCGGTATCTAGCATCAATCCGGCTTAATAAGCACAGCCCTGTTCGAGTTGATATTGATGCTTTTGTCCGAGAAGGCAACATGATCGCGCCTGACGAAATGCCGATCGGTATTTTTGATTCCGGTGTCGGCGGCTTGTCGGTGCTGCGTCATATTCAACTGCAGTTGCCGTATGAGCATTTAGTGTATTTCGCCGATTCCGGTTTTGCGCCTTACGGCGATAAGCCGGAAGCAGTGATCGTGGCGCGCTCGCTAGCGATTGCCGAGTTCTTGCTGCAACAGGGTGCCAAGGCGCTGGTGGTGGCTTGCAATACGGCCACAGCTGCGGCTATCAAAGGCTTGCGTGAACGTTATTGCTCGGTGCCTGTGGTAGGGGTTGAGCCCGGACTTAAACCCGCTGCGGCGCACAGCAAGAATCAATTAATCGGCGTGCTGGCAACAGACCGCACCCTGAACAGCACGAAGTTCAATCTCTTGCGCGAACAAGTCAGTGCCGCCACCGGGTCACAGTTTTTATTGCAAGCGTGTATCGGATTGGCCGACCAGATCGAGACTGGCGATTTGCAATCCAGCGTGATCGAGGCTCTGGTGCAGAGTTATGTAGCGCCCTTGATTGCCAGGGATGTGGACACTCTAGTGCTTGGTTGCACCCACTATCCCTTTATCAGGCCATTGATCGAGTCGCTGATCGAACGGAGCGGTAAAAATATTCAACTCATTGATACCGGCGAACCGGTTGCGCGGCACTTGGCGCGACGCTTGGCTGAACACGGCTTGCAACGAAGCATGGGGGGCAGGGTGCAGCTAACGGCATATACCAGTGCTAGCCCGGCCGCACTGGATGCGGCTTTTCTGGCCTTGCTGGGAATCCCGACCACGGCGCGGTTTATGGCGCCAACGCAGACTACTTTTCAACTTGGTTAAATTTTTTTGTGTTTTGAATTGCCAGTCGGCGGCAAAGTTCGTATAATTGCGCCCTGCCTTGGTAGCACACCAAGACCAGTCCAGTAGTTCATGCAGTGGTGGCCGTAGCTCAGTTGGTAGAGTCCGGGATTGTGATTCCCGTTGTCGTGGGTTCGAGCCCCATCGGTCACCCCACCGCACTTCGTTTTATCCTACTCCATGCAACTTACGTTCAATCTCTGGAACTTGCTTCCGGGATTCTTAACGCACGCATTCTTATCTTATGATCAAATCCCTGGAACTCCATCCGAACGCGTTGCTCAAGCCAATCAGCAGCTATATAGTCGAAGACCTCAGCAACGCCGACATTCACGCTACTGCCAAGCTTGCCGCTTCGATATTGGGTGATTTGGCGGTCCCGGTGTTGAAATTACTATCCGATGCCGGCGAAGCGGTGGACGATATCGGTTGCGAGTTTTTCCCCGATCCCGATGATGAAAGCACGCCCGGCACACTGATCTTTTGGCCGACCACGCGCACCAGCCGTAACAAACCTTACGATGACGCTTATGCGGCGCAATATTCGTTACGCGCTTCGGTGTTTTTGTCGGAGCGTGATGATGTGGGGGCAGTCTATCCTGCGGGTTTTAGCTTGGTGTTGAAGCTGGAAGAAAGCGCTTGTGAGCTGATAAAGGCATTGCCAACTGCAGTATTCGAGCAAATCGAAAATCAAATCAAAGGACTGCCCTTGCCGGCCGGTTTTGAATTTCTCGACGATAGCCAGCACATCCCGGTCCTGCCAAATATTCGCCGTCAATTGATCAGGGCGATCACGCGTGCGCACGAGGTGACGGCGAAGAGCCGTCGCAAAGTTTTTGAAGCCGTCATGCTGCATTACATCTGGGATGAAACCGAGCGGGAGCCAGATTTCGGCACGGTTCTTTCGACGCTCGCCACCTTGTTTTTAGCGATTCATTATCAAGCGCGCAGATAATGCGGCCGTGGTTTGGTGCAATAGAGAACACGGCAAGCCTCAAAAAGACGTGTTTTTGACGTAATAATACTCCCCTATGTATTAAAACTGAGCTAATGAATCCGCGCGGATATGGCACTGTTTTTCCTTATACCCCCGTAAATATGCTTATTGTGCGTGGTAAGCAACACCGTTATTTGGTGACGATATTGCGTTGCATCGGTGCCAGGCGGGCGATTAACTTGTTTTGCACATGGGATGGAATGGCATTGCGCTCTAATGCTATTTGCAGATCTTCAGCCAGCGCGTTGAATTGGGCATTGCTAATACCTAGCCCATCGTGAATCAAAGTCATATCCTTGCCACTATATTTGCAGGGACCGCCACTGAGTTCACAAAATTGTTCGGCGAGCTTGCTTTTGAGCCGCTCCAGATCGACATCCTCGAAAGTGTCCTTGATGCGCGGATCGCTGAGCGCCAAATTGACCAAGTCATTAGCGATTGCGGCAACGCCTGCTTCCCCTCCAAGCGCCTCATAGAAGCGATCCTGCGCGGCTTGTGCAAAGTAAATAGGTGAGTTAATGATCGCAGCCATTGCAATGCCAGCGCCGATGCGTTTGAACAATGTCTTCATTTAAGTCCCCTTTTGATTGCACGATACCATTTCAAAATAATATGGCAAGCCAAATACAGCGGGGGGAAATTGTTGAGAATACTGCGACGCCTGGCCAATTAGCCTGGCAAAAATGTCAAACAGGCAAAAAAAAAGCCCGCTGGTTAGAGCGGGCTAAAATCTATTTTCTAGGAGGAGAATAGAGGAGACAGGCGAAGTATGCTGCGTTGCAGTATAAGCGTCCAATTGACATTTGGAATAAGAGATATTCATTCTGTGAATGGCTTGCATTAATCAGTCCGGTTTATGTCAGTTCGAGTATTGTTTTTGTCTCGTTAGAGGAAAGTGATGACGCCCGAATCGAGGCCTAACGGACTGGGATGCTGATATAGTCATTGCACCGCCGACTTGGTGTAAATCAACTTAAATGCCGGAATGCCAGAGTGACGACACAACTCATAAGAGCGCTGCTTTATTTGATATGGTTTCGATTGCTGCGCCATGCCATCGGACGCCGGTGTGGTTTGACCGGCTTGCTTGAGAACGCTGCGCCTGGAAAATTGAGTTTTGCTCAGACGAGCCGCCTGTTGCGATATTTAACAGTGCCAGCCGCGTCGTTATTGCTTTCCCTATGAGTATTCGCTTTGTCAAAATCGGCTGCTGGCATCGACTGGTATCGATGCTATTCGGTAGTTATTTGATCCTTACAGTGAGTTCCCCGTTGACCGCGGCTCCATTAGAGGTGCCATCAGCTAAGCCACATGTGCTGGTGTTAGACCATGTTGGTTTGGGACGCACTGGACACGATTTATACATCAATAGTTTTACCAGCACGCTGATTGCTGGCGGTATGAGCAGCGAAGATATTTTTGTCGAGTATCTGGATTTGGGCCGCAATCCGGGCAAACAATATCGCTTGCTGCAACAACAATTGCTAACCCAGAAATACTCTAAGCGTAGTATCGACCTGGTTTTTGTCTTGCAACCGCCGACTCTCGATTTTTTGCTGCAGGATGCCGCTGATTTATTTCATGGCGCGCCCGTGCTCGTTGTCCTCGCACCGCTTCCCGACGATGCATTATCGTCGGGGCGACGCTTTGTATTGCAATCGCAGAAGCAAGATTTTTTCGCCACTGTTAAGTACGCCACCCAGCTTTTCCCTGAAACCAAAGCTGTACTAGTGTTGGCAGGCAATGGCGGCCCCGCTGAAACAGCGCGGGTACAAGCCATCAAGACCGAACTGGCTCGGTGGAAAGACACGTTGTCGATCACATACACCGATCACATGACTTATGCGGAAATGGAACGAACGGTCGTCACTTTGCCGCCTGACACGATCGTCCTTTCAGCCAGCCCTTTGCAGGATGTCAGCGGCCGGAGTATTCCACCGGCAGAATTTGGCGCACGTATTGCAAAGATATCCAAGGCGCCGATGTTTGTTGCCTACGACAGCCTGATCGGTGTCGGCGCGGTAGGCGGCTCGGTATTTAGCATCAAACAGGCGGGTGTTCGCATAGGCACCGAAGCCTTGGATATTTTGAATGGCAAATTGGTCTTGAAAGATCAGGTAACGATCATTGATACGATCCCAATTGCCATGTTTGACTGGCTGCAGTTGATTCGGTGGGGTGCGGATCTCGATCAGCTTCCCGCAGATGCAGTCATCATCAATCGACCGAAAAGTCTGTGGGAACACAATCGGGCTGCAGTAATGTTGGCAATTGCCGCCTTCATCACACTTTTCAGTTTGATCGCCCTGTTGCTATTGCAAATTCGCCGTAAATATCGCACCGAGGAGGCATTGCTTGCCAGCGAGGAACGGTTCCGCACGTTGGTTGAACATGCGCCGGAAGCGATTCTTGTATACGACGCCGACCAGCAGCGTTTCGTTAATACCAATTTGAATGCGGAAAAGTTATTCGGTTGCTCGCGCGAAGCCTTGCTCAATAGTCAGCCGGGCCAGTTTTATTCCCTGAATCAACTGGATGGAAAAGCAGTCGACGACACTGCGCCGCAGAACAATACGGCCGCCTTGGCCGGCGTGCAAGTGGTGACCGAACGCATGATACGGACCGCCGATGGACAAAATCTGACTTGCGAAGTACGGCTGGTTAAATTGCCTTCGATAGGCAAAAATTTACTGCGCGCCAGTTTCGTCGATATCACGCAGCGCAAACTGGCAGAGGCCAAGATAGAACAACTGGCGTTTTACGACCCGTTGACGGGGCAGCCCAACCGGCGCCTATTGTTAAACCGCTTGCAGCAAGCAGTGAGCGCCAGTGCAAGGTCGCAACGACATGGCGCATTATTATTCCTTGATATCGATCATTTCAAGATGTTGAACGACACTCTCGGTCATGACAAAGGCGATTTATTGCTCAAGGAAGTTGCGCGTCGTCTCGACAGTTGCTTGCGGATGGTGGATACAGCGGCAAGACTGGGTGGTGATGAATTTGTCGTGATGCTGGAAGATCTGGGAGAAGAACCGCTGGATGCCGCGATCCAGGCCGAGAGCGTGGGTGAAGATATCCTGGCCGCGCTGTGCCGACCCTACGATTTGGGAGGCAGGGAATACCGCAGCAGCGCCAGTATTGGTATCGCCTTGTTTGGACGTTACGATGACAATATGGATGAGCTGCTAAAGCGCGCTGATCTTGCCATGTATCAGGCCAAGGCTGCGGGGCGTAACAATCTACGGTTTTTCGATCCTGAAATTCAGGCTGCCGCGACGGCCCGTTCTGAAATGGAGGCGGACTTGCGTGAAGCGGTTCGTCTAGGCGAATTTATCGTGCATTTCCAGCCGCAAGTCGATCATGAGGGATTCATTGCCGGAGCTGAGGCGTTAATTCGCTGGCAACACCCGACCCAAGGTTTGATTTCGCCCGCACAGTTTGTACCACTCGCGGAAGAAACCGGTCTGATCCTCCCCATCGGTAGTTGGGTACTTGAGACAGCCTGCGAACAATTGGTGGTCTGGGCAAATCAACCCAATGCGGCGCATTTGATATTAGCCGTCAATGTCAGCGTGCGGCAGTTTCTGCAAGAGGATTTTGTAGAAGAAGTGTTATCGGTAATTCGCCGCACTGGTGCTGATCCGACCCGACTCAAGCTTGAATTGACTGAAAGTCTGCTGGTGGACGATGTCGATCATACGATCAGCAAAATGTGCGAACTAAAGGCACGTGGCGTCAGTTTTGCACTTGATGATTTTGGCACTGGTTACTCATCTCTGGCATATCTAAAGCGTTTGCCACTAGAGCAATTGAAAATCGACCAGTCTTTTGTCCGCGATTTATTGACAGATCCCAATGACGTTTCGATTGCACGTACTATCGTTGCGCTTGCCAATAGCCTTGGTTTGTCAGTCATTGCTGAGGGCGTCGAAACGGCCGGCCAACGCGATATATTAGCTTTTCATGGCTGCCATAGTTATCAGGGATTTTTGTTTAGTCATCCATTGCCATTACTTGAATTCAATGAATTTCTTGATTCCCATGTTATTCCGTTATCGCAATAACATGTCTGTCGTGAATCTTTTCATGTAGGACAATCCTCACAGCGTGTTGCGGATTAGCCGTACACCGCATTTCCTCGCCATCCGATTCCAATATCTCCGTTGCAACCCTAAACTTTAGGCATAGGTTGGGTACAGGTAGCAGGCGACATTCCAGAGAAAATATAGAGGTTTTTCATGGATGCAAGTTGCGCGATTCGCCAAATACTTTGATTACCCCTTCCGACAGTTTGAAGTTCAGTACGTTTGAAATGCCTTGTTTGTTTCAATCCTCGGGAGAAAAAAGAATGACTACCGTCATCAACAGCAACGCCTTCACAAAATCGCACATGCCAGCACATTTGCTGGGAGCCTTGGCTAACGAGTTTCCCGTCCGTCATTCACCGGATGTGCAGGTCAAGAAATCGCAAGTTTCAATGTTCAGCGATCCACGTAAAAATGAACTGTTGGATTCTCTTCCAGAAGATGAGTTGAATGCCCTAATCCCTCACCTCGAACTGGTGAATCTGGCGATGAGCAAAGAGTTGTATCAACATGGTAAAAAACTCAGCCACGCATATTTTCCGATTACTGCAATTGCGTCATTGGTGTATGTGCTGGAAGACGGTTCCATGACAGAAATTGCGGTCGTGGGTCGCGAAGGTATGCTTGGTATTTCTTTGATTATGGGAGACGGCGCATTGGGTTCTGCGGTAGTCCAAAGCAGTGGATTTGCCTATCGGATTGAAGCAAATGTGTTGAATGAAGTATTCAACCGCGGTGGTGCCTTGCACCGTTCCTTATTGCTTTACACCCAAATGTTGCTGGGTCAAATGGCGCGAAATACGGTATCAAGCCGGCATTACTCTATAGAACAACAATTGTGCCGGTGGTTGTTAGAACGTCTCGATCGTTTGCCATCAAATGAAGTGAAGGTAACGCAAGAACTGATCGCTAACATGTTGGGTGTCCGTCGTGAAAGTGTGACCCAGGCAGCAGGAAAATTGCAAGATGAAGGGTTGATTCAGACTAGTCGCGGCAACATTACCGTGATTGACCGAACCGGTTTGGAATCACAAGCCGGTGAGTGCTACAAAATTCGCAGGGCCGTAAATGCATCCGGTGCTGTATCTCTTCAAGCCGGTTACAACCGCCCAGTCCATAGTTGGGGTTAGTGCATTGATTCAACTAAGAAATAATTAAATAATAGGGTGTAACGGGTCGTCAAAGCCCCGTACGCCCTATTATTTTATCTGTATCGGCCCCTTGTTTTGGTGTCAAACGTTCTCATCGCTATCGGATTTGTTCGGAATGAAAACTTCTATCCGGGTGCCTTGATGATTGTCGCCACGTCCAATGGTAAATGTTCCACCCAAGAGCAAAGTACGTTCTCGCATGCCGGTTAATCCGTGTGATTTTGGTTTGGTCAAGGCATCTTTGGGAATGCCAATTCCATTATCGTAAATTCTCAAACGCAAACCAGCTTGATCTTTGTCAAGAAATATTTCCACGCGGCTGGCGTGTGCATATTTCACAATATTGGTAAGTGATTCTTGAGTAATGCGAAATAAAGTGATCGACCTGATCGAGTCGATCCTGTCGAAATCTTCAGGGATATTCACCTCGCATTGGATGCCGGTAATTTCCTGAAATTGTTCGCAGTGTTGGCGTAAGGAAGTCGATAAGCCTAGATTGTCGAGTACGCTTGGCCGCAGGTTTTCTACAATGCGGCGTTTTAAATCTACTGTCTCAAGCAAGGTTTGACGCGCACGATCTAATTGTTTTGAAAGTGGCGGATCGTTACGTTTTAGTTGCTGGGCTACCGCTGCAATGTCCATATTGATCGCCGTGAGGCTCGCTCCCAATTCATCGTGCAACTCACGTGCCAACTTTGCTTTTTCTTCTTCTGCGACATTAATTAAATGGCGTGACAAAACCGACAATTGTTCGGTGCGAGCCAGTACAGTGGATTCCAGCGTGTCATTTGCGCAGAGGAGTGCCTTTTCAGTATTCAAGCGTTTGCTTATATTTCGGTAGATCAATCGATAAAACAAAATCAAGATCAAAATGGCGATTGCATTGGTCGCCATGCCGACTAATACAGCGTCCTTGTACTCTTCATAAAATCGGGTTTTTCGGGCGGTCTGCAATTCGTTTTGTTCATGCGTCATTACCACCACCAGCAAACGCAGATCGTCCATGACCTCGCGGCCTTTTCCTGCTTTGGCACGTTTCATGATTTCGTCTAAGCCCGACTCTTGATAGATTTTTATTGCCTCTTCGATAATTTCGAGTTTGGTTCGCGCGAGCGCACGCAATTGCGCCAGGTTTTTCATCTGGCTCTGGCTTTGACTTAACATCTGCTCCAAGCCATCAAATTCTTTGCCCAGCTCAGCCTTCGCCGTTTTCCATGGGCCAAGATAGACCGGGTCAGCCGACATGAAATAACCGCGCGTACTACTTTCCGCATCCATAACCAACACATTGACATATTGAAGGCGATCAATGACGCGCCAGCTTTGTTCGATCAGATTATTGGTCGTTTTCAGCGACTGCAAATTTTGAAAAAGGCTGATGGCATTGCCTACCAATATCAATACGCAGCTTGCAAAAAGGAAATTGATATAGAACGGCAAAGGCCGCGATGGGAGTTTAATCAAGGCAAACTTTCATGCATTCAATGTATTGAAAAAATTCATGTCAATAATTTAACCAAAAGAGAGCGGTGTCAGATCTCCTACGGTTGCAATGGAACCAATCCTACAAGGATATCGGTTTTTGCATATGGAAAAAATCCACTCAAGCAATTAAAATAGTTTAGATTGTGAAACGACCGCTTTATAAAATCGAATTACCTGATTAGTTAAACGATTGATGGGCAACATCATGCGGAGATCGACACCAAGTGTTAAAGGTATTTTTAATTGAAGATGCTCCACGCATTCGTACTGTCTTAATCGAGACATTGCAAGCGATCGACAATGTAGAGGTTGTTGGCTTTGCGGAAACCGAGCAAGATGCTTTAACCCAATTGCGCATGCTTGAATGGGATGTAGTGATTGTCGATATTGCATTGCGCGCTGGAAACGGTCTTATAGTATTAGCGTCGCTTCAAACCGATGGACGGCGATACGGTGTACGTCTTGTATTTACCAATCATCCTAGCCTTGCCCTGAAAAATCGCTCTTTAGCGCTTGGCGCCGACGCGTTTTTCGATAAATCGCATGAAATGGATGCACTTATTTCACGCGTTCAAGAAATGGCTGCGTAAACATCATTGTTGCGCGCGGTGCATCGGCTAAAACAGCAAGTCTTATCAAACCGGCATGACTGTTAATCACTGTTAATCTTTTATTGGTCACTAGCCGAACACGAATTAATCACTCAAGTAGGCCGTTTTTTAATGCGTAGTATGTCAAATCACTATTAGATTGCAAGCCCATTTTTTCCATTACCCGTGTTCTGTAAGTGCTAATGGTCTTGACGCTCAGCGACAAGGTGACGGCAATGTCAGAGACCGATTGGCCTCTGGCCAAGTGCAAAAAAATCTGGAATTCGCGATCCGACAATTCGCTGTGGACGGCAGCAACAGCGTCGCGATTAAAGCCTTGGGCTAATAACTCTCCAACTTCTTGACTCACATAACGCCGTCCTTGCGCCACAGTGCGGATCGCCTTAGTCAACTCGTCGGCTTCGCACTCTTTATTGAGATAGCCATTGGCGCCCATTTTGAATAAATTGAGGGCGTACTGCTGTGCCGGATAGCCGCTCAATATCAATACCGGAAAATCAGGCTGACCTTGCTTGATCTTGTGCAAAATATCGATGCCGCTTTGATCCGGCATCGATATATCAAGCAGTAACACATCGCAGACATTGGCACGGGCAATATCGAGCGCTTCGCGCCCGGACGCGGCTTCGCGCACGACGTCAATATCATCGACAGTCGACAATATTTGTTTAAACCCAGCTCTGACGATCTGATGATCGTCGCATATGGCAACACGTATCATGGGTTTGAACCTTGTTTACTAAATTGATGATTTATTGAATAAAAATATTAGTCGGCTGGGATTTCAATCCAATTGATGGCGCCTCAAAAAATCTCAAGTCCTTGCATTAACCGACCGTATTTTATTCGACAGTTAGTTGCAAAACCAGCTTGCCGAGGTTTTTTCCGTCAATTGGCAGGAATGCGGCATGCCCAACCGATGATTCAAATTAGGCCCAGCCGGCATGGTGTTTGCGCCAATCGCTCGATTCCGTTCAATATAGCTCAAATTGCAAGATTGTTCGATTTTGCAAATGGCGCTTGCTTGACAAGCCGCACGCGCCACACTCTTGCTATTACGGGTTAAACCCATGCGACAATAGCGCCCTTCTTGCGCGACACAATGTGTTTTTTCGATAAAGTTTTCGAATCAATAGC
>JAZKIX010000052.1:10952-23818 GCA_040384645.1 Pseudomonadota bacterium
CGACCGGCAGACACTACTAACAGGCGATCAATAAAGCGACCATGATGCATCCTGAATACATTCTCACATTGTCTTGCCCCGATCAACGCGGCATCGTGCATCGCGTCTCGGGATTTTTAGCCGAGCATGGCTGTAACATCATCGACTCGGCCCAATTTGGCGATGCGCAATCGCAATTGTTTTTTATGCGGGTGCATTTTGCGCTGGAAGATCACGCTGTCAACGATCTCGATTTGCGTGCCGAGTTTGCCGTGCTGGCAGCATCGATGCAGATGGATGGGCAATTGCACGACGCCCGTTACAAGCCGCGCATGATGCTGATGGTGTCGAAAATTGGCCATTGCCTGAACGACCTGTTATTTCGCTACAAGAGTGGTTTGCTGGCGGTGGAGATTCCTGCCATCGTGTCCAATCATATGGATTTTTACCAGCTTGCTGCCAGCTACAACATCCCATTTCACCATTTGCCACTGGCGCCCGGCGCCTCGGCGGCAGCGCGTGAAACGCAAGAGCAACGCGTGCTCGAAATCGTTGAATCACAAAAAATCGATCTGGTGGTGTTGGCGCGCTATATGCAAATCCTGTCGCCCAATATGTGCGAAACCTTGCGTGGCCGCGCCATCAATATCCATCATTCGTTCTTACCCAGTTTCAAGGGTGCCAAACCGTATTACCAAGCACACGAACGCGGCGTCAAACTGATCGGCGCCACCGCCCATTTTGTCACCGGCGACCTGGATGAAGGCCCGATCATTGAGCAAGATGTGGAACGCGTCGACCATGCAATGGAGCCTGATACCTTGACCGCGATTGGGCGCGACGTTGAATGTGTGGTGTTGGCACGGGCTGTCAAGTGTTTTGTCGAGCAGCGCATCTTGCTCAATGGACATAAAACTGTGGTGTTTAAATAAAAAACCGTAGAAAAGATTAGAAAAGAACGAGCAATGGCCTTAAAAGCAACCATCTATAAAGCCGATCTGCAAATTGCAGATATGGACCGTAATTATTACCAAAATCATATCCTGACCTTGGCGCGCCATCCGTCCGAAACCGACGAGCGGATGATGGTGCGTCTGCTGGCATTCGCTTGCCATGCACACGAACAACTGGTGTTTACCAAAGGCTTGTTCGATGTCGATGAGCCTGATCTGTGGCAAAAAGATTTCACCGGCGCAATCGACCTATGGATCGAAGTCGGCCAGCCTGATGAAAAACGCATCCTCAAAGCCTGCGGTCGCGCCGCGCAAGTGATCGTCTACAGTTATGCCACCAATACCAGCATCTGGTGGAGTCAGATTGGCTCGCGGCTGGAACGCGCCAAAAACCTGACCGTGATCGATTTGCCCGCCGCCACCAGCCGCGATCTATCTAAGCTGGCGCAGCGCAATATGCAAATCCAATGCACGATTCAAGATGGGCAAATCTGGTTGAATGACGGCGAGCAAACGGTGCAAATTGATCTGATCACGATCAAGCCTGCGGCTGGAAATTAAGCGTTTTTAGCTTTTTTAAAGAAAATATACTGGGCATAGTATATTTTTTTTCCCGCATATAATGTGCGGGATAGGTATGGTTTTAATGCATACCCCGTAAATATGGTGAATTCTTGCGGTGCGTTGACGCTGTTGTCGCACTTTAATCCATTGTCTTTATTTGGCATCGGCGCAAGCGGCCAATCCTTCCGGCTTGATTGATCCATTGGCATTGCGGTAGGGGGCAAAACAGTCGCCGCCATTGGCCGGCTTCGGTTTGCTCGCGGTGCCGGCTGCACTAGCTGGGGCAGCCGCGTCTGCCGCGCTTTTCTCGATTTCTTTGGCTTTGCTGGTGGCGGCATCGGACAGCGCTTTTTCTTTTGCTACTCTAGCCAGCGCTTCTTGTCGTTGTGTTTCATCGGGTTCGATGATTTTAAGTTCCATTTTTTTGATCTTATCGGCGGCACCAGGCGGCACTGCATCGCCGAAATGGATTTTGCCATTTTCATCGACCCATTTGTAAATGTCGGCACTGTGGGCGGCCAGCGAGAGGCCGAGGATGAAAAATGAAACCATTGCATTGCTCAACATTATTTTTTTAGACATGGCGTGCTCCGTTTTTTTAAAAGCGTCGTGACTTGATTTGCCTTGGATTTTACTCGTCCCTCAGGACGTTTTTATAAAATTTAGCAAACCAATGCCGGTAGAACGCTTGGGCGGCGCCGGCCTGCTGCGGGCATCAGGTTGCCGATGCTATATTTCAGAGTTGGTGAGGACATCGCGTTCGCCATTCTCTCATCACTGCTTTACTCGATTGCTCCACTTAATTATCGCCAACCCATGACCAGTCCTAAACTCGATGCCAACACACGGCGCATTGCAAGCCAAATCATTTATCAAATTTTCCCCGAGCGTTTTGCCATCGGCAATGGACGCAGCAGCGAGGACAAACTAGCTGACCCAGCCTATGCAGCGGTCGACGCGGTCAAGCGCGACTGGGATGAGACGACCTTGCATCAACCTTGGGCACGGCAATTTTTTGGCGGCGACCTGGATGGCATTACCGAAAAGCTCGATTATTTGCAAGAATTGGGCGTCACCGGCGTCTACCTGACACCGGTTTTCAGCGCCCCTAGCAATCACAAATACGATGCCACCGATTTTTTTGAAATCGATGCCATGTTCGGCGGCGAAGCGGCATTGCAGCGCTTGATTGCCGCCCTGCACAAACGCGGTATGAGCCTGACACTGGACGCGGTGCTGAACCACGTATCGGACCGCCACCCCTGGTTTTTAGCGGCGCAAGCGGGGCAGGGCGATAAACGCGACTGGTTTACCTTTTTTGGCGACGGCAGCTATATGTGCTGGCAAGGCAATCTGTCGCTGCCGGAATTGAATCTATCCAATCCGGCGGTGCGTGATGTGCTGTATCGGCAGCAAGACAGCATGGTGCAGCATTGGCTCGCCTTGGGCGTGGACAATTGGCGCTTCGACGTGGCGCAGGATGTCGGGATCGCGGTGGCGCAAGAGATGGCGACCGTGGTCGGCGCGCGTTTCCCCAATGCGTCCTTGCTGGGCGAGTTGAACGGTTTTTCCGGTAGCTGGTTCCAGGCCGGCGGCGGTTTCGACGGCATGATGAATTATTGGATACGTACCGCGACCTTGGCTTGGCTGGCCGGCGAAGTCGATGCGCTGCAAATGAATCTGGCCATCAAAGATGCCCGTGCTGCCTACGGCCTGCCAGGCTTGCTGCGCTCGTGGAATATGTTGTCGAGCCACGATACACCGCGCCTCCTGACCAGCGTCGGCAGCATTCGCAAGACGCAATTGGCGCAGTTGATGCAATTCACCTTGCCCGGTTTACCCCTGATTTATTACGGCGAAGAAATCGGCATGGAGGGTGGCGCTGATCCGGATTGCCGGCGCCCGATGCGCTGGGATCAAGACGACTGGGATCAGCAGCAAAGAGCCTGGATTCAGCAACTGGTTCGCTTGCGTCAAAGCAACCCGGCACTGCAATACGGCGAGGTTATGGTGCTGGGCGACCGTTTGCCAGGCAATGCCTTGATTTTCTTGCGCCATACAGAATTGCCGGGCGAAGCGGCGCTGGTCATCGTCAACCTGGCAGACAAGCCGCTGCAAGCGCGCTTGTTGTTGCCGTATTCGCACTGGTATGACGGTGTGCCCTTGCGTGATGCCTTGGGTCATGCAGCCGATACCGTGATGCAAGCCGGCAGCGTGTTGCTCGACATCGCGGCAGGCGGCTGCGCGGTGTACCAGGCTTTTGAGCCGTATGAAAACTACCGTTACTTCAAGCCGCGTAACCACGGTGACGCGGCTTAAAACAGGCCGGATGGCAATAAATATACTGGATATAGTATTTTTAAAGAGCCAATGAATCCGTGCGGGTAACGGTATGTTTTTGGTTATACCCCCCATTAAATATATTTGTAGCAGGGCTGTTAATTGCCCTGCAAAACAATTAGTCACCTTGGGGTTTGTAGCCGCTAAACTTGCGATGTTTGGGGCGCCGCCTGCCAGCAATAGCCGGTAGTCGGCAGGTTCAAGCCATCAATGCAATATGGGATACAAAATCTCTGCAATCGTTGTCACTTCCTGCCTGAGCGCAAAAACGCGCTCTCGCTTAGACTAAGCGTCCCTGATAATTTCAAAATACCTCATGTTTATTCAATCGCTACGAATGACCCTGCGCGACTGGCGTGCCGGCGAACTACGCTTTTTGTTGTTGGCGCTGATCGTCGCAGTGGCAGCGCTGTCCTCGGTGGGCTTTTTTGTTGACCGCATGCGTACCGGGCTCAATCGCGATGCACATCAACTGCTTGGCGGCGACCTGGTCATCAATGCCGACCAACCGATCAATCTAGAATGGCGTGCCGAGGCCGAGCGGCGCGGCCTGGCGCTGGCGCAGACGGTAGTATTCCCCAGCATGGCATTGGCTGGCGAAGGCGACGACGCACATGCGCAATTGGCTTCGATCAAGGCTGTGTCCGCTGGCTATCCCTTGCGCGGCCACTTGAAAATTGCTGACAAAATAGCCGAAGACGAGCCGGGCATATCGACCCGCGAAATTCCTGCCAGTGGCACGGTGTGGGCCGATGGCGCCATGCTGGCAGCGCTCAACGTTGCGGT
Source organism: Pseudomonadota bacterium (assembly GCA_040384645.1). Classification (GTDB taxonomy): domain Bacteria; phylum Pseudomonadota; class Gammaproteobacteria; order Burkholderiales; family Burkholderiaceae_D; genus JAZKIX01. The sequence continues at coordinate 15,575 of JAZKIX010000052.1, forward strand.
TGGTGGCCGGATCAAGCTCGGCGACAAGCAATTTACGGTTGCCAAAGTGATCGTCACCGAGCCGGATCGCGGCGCCGCCTTTATGAATTTTGCCCCACGCGTGATGTTGTCAGAGACCGACCTGGCTGCCACCGCCTTGATCCAGAACGGCTCGCGCGTGACGTATCGTTTGTTGGTGGCCGGTGCGCCTGATCAGGCCGAAGCCTTCCAAAAATGGCTGCAAGCGAAAATCGATGCCGGCAATTTCAAGGGTGTTCGCTTGGAATCGCTCGAAACCGGCCGCCCGGAAATGCGCGACACCCTGCAACGGGCGGAACAATTCTTATCGCTGGTCGGACTCTTGTCAGCCATGCTGGCGGCGGTCGCGGTAGCAATGGCGGCGCGCCGCTTCATGCTGCGCCATGTAGATGCCTGCGCCATGTTGCGCTGCCTTGGCTTGACGCAAAATCAGGCCACCCAACTGTATTTGATCGAGTTCCTGGCCATTGGCCTGATCGGCAGCTTGATCGGCGTCTTGTTTGGTTTTGGTGCCCATTTTGTCTTGTTGGAATGGTTGGGCAAGCTGGTATCGAACGACTTGCCGCCGGCCACTTTTTTACCCGCAGTGCAGGGCCTGGCGACCGGTTTGCTTTTGCTGCTTGGTTTTGCGCTGCCGCCGATTTTGCAACTGCGCAACGTGCCGCACAATCGCGTGATCCGGCGCGAGCAAGACGCACCGAAGCCTTTGACCTTGGCCACCTATTTGCTCGGTACCAGCGTGTTCATTGCGCTACTGCTGTGGCAGGCTGGTGACGTCAAACTGGGTTTGCTGACAGCGCTCGGATTTATCGCCTGCTTCGGCGTATTCGGCTTGATCGGCTGGCTTAGCGTCAAAGCGCTGCGCAACTTACGCGGCGCGATCAAGCACCCGAGCTGGCGTTTTGCGGTCACCTCGCTGCAACGCCGGCCGGGCGCAACTGTGGTGCAGATCGTCGCGCTGGCCTTAGGTTTGATGGCGCTGCTATTGCTGACGGTGATACGCGGCGACTTGATTAATGCCTGGAAGCAAGCCACGCCGCCCGATGCGCCGAATCGCTTCGTTATCAATATCCAGCCCGATCAAAAGGATGAGATCGAAGCGTTGTTGCATAAAAACCAGATCACCAATCCATTGCTTTCGCCCATGATCCGCGGCCGACTGATCCAGATCAACGATAAGGCAATCACCGGTGAAACCTATATCGACGACCGTGCCAAACGGCTAGTCGATCGCGAATTCAACCTGTCGTATATGTCCGATCTGCCCGCCAGCAATAAGCTCGCTGCGGGGCGCTGGATGAGCGACGACAAGGCCGAAGCTTCAGTCGAAGAAGGTCTCGCCAAAACGCTCAATCTCAAACTGGGCGACAAGCTTGTGTTCGACATCGCTGGTCAAACGGTCAGCGCCCCGGTGACCAGCCTGCGCAAGCTAGATTGGGGCTCGATGCGGGTCAATTTCTTCGTCATCCTGAATCCCAAGGCAATGAGCGATTTGCCGCAAACCTGGATCACGGCCTTCCATCTGCCGTCCAAGCAAAGCGCTTTCGCCACCCAATTGACGCGCGATTATCCCAACCTGACCGTGGTCGATGTCGGCAGCGTACTCAAGCAAATCAACGACGTGATCGATCAAGTCGTGACCGCGGTTGAATTCCTGTTCTTGTTCACGCTGGCGTCGGGCGTGCTGGTGCTGTACGCGGCGTTGCTCGGCACGCAAGACGAGCGCACTCGCGAATCGGCCTTGCTACGCGCGCTGGGCGCTACTCGTAAGCAATTGTCGCAATCGCAATGGCTGGAATTTTCACTCATCGGTAGCTTGGCCGGCTTGCTGGCAGCCAGTGGCGCGGCAGCAGTGGGCTGGGCGCTGGCCAAATACGTGTTCAATTTTGAATGGCATTTCGACCCGCTGGTGTGGCTGGCTGGGTTGCTGGCTGGCACCGTATGCGCCATCATTGGTGGCTGGCTGGGGTTGCGCAAAGTGCTCAATCAAGCGCCGCTGCAAAGCTTGCGCGAGGCGTAAGCGCCTGAGCAAGCGGCGAATTTGTTTGCGGAAAATGGCCTTATAAATTAACTCACAAGCTATGACTACTGAAGAAACCACCGCCTACGACCTGCTTGGCGGCGATACCAAACTGCGCGAACTGGTCGACCGTTTCTACGACCTGATGGAACTCGATGTCGAATTTTCCGGCATCCGCAGTTTGCATCCATGCCCGATGGATAGCTCGCGCGACAAGCTGTATTGGTTCCTGTCCGGCTGGCTCGGCGGCCCCAGCATGTATATCGAGCGCTTCGGCCATCCGCGTCTGCGTGCGCGGCATTTGCCCTTTGCCATCGGCACCGGCGAACGCGATCAATGGCTACGTTGTATGGCCTTGGCAATGCAGGATTGTGCGGTTGAAGAAGGCTTGCAACTGCGTTTGATGCAGTCGTTGTACGAGACGGCCGACTGGATGCGTAATAAGGCGGATTGAACTGCGCCGATTGAAATATCCTGATTAACTTCGTAGATTGAAATACGCAGATTGACGATTGAGCGGCGCTCTGTAATGCTCACTTTTTTCTGAGCAAAACCGCCATGACCCAAATCGAATTCCTCGCGCTATTGCTGGCGCTCATCGTCATTATCGTTTTGCAAATATTGCTAGTCACGCGCCGCCGTTCGCAAGATGTCGCGCCGATGCTGTTGCAGCTGCAACAAATTCTGCAAGGCAATCTGCAAACCACCAGCGAGCGCACCGAGCGTGAATTGCGTGGCCAGGTGCAATCGACTGCGCAAGGCACGCGCCAGGAATTGAGCGGCAACCTGTCGCTGTTCCAGCAGACGCTGGCATCGCAACTGACCGCCGTGGCAACCATCCAGAACGGCCAGATCGACGGCTTCTCGCAGCAGCTAGTCAAGCTGAATGCCGCCAATGCGCAGCAACTAGGCGCGATGCGCGATTCGATGGTGCTGGCGGCGCAAGCGGCACGCGAAGAACAGGCGCTCAGCCTGAACCGCTTCGGCAGCGCCCTCAATCAAACCTTGAGCACACTGACCGAATCGAACGCCCAACGCATGGCCGAAGTGCGCGCCACGCTGGAAGAAAAAATCCGCGACCTGCAAACCGACAACGCCGCCAAGCTGGAAGAAATGCGCAAGACCGTCGATGAAAAACTACACGCCACGCTGGAACACCGCCTCGGCGAATCCTTCAAACTGGTATCCGACCGGCTCGACAAAGTACATCAAGGGTTGGGTGAAATGCAGCAGTTGGCGATAGGCGTGGGCGACCTCAAGCGGGTACTGACCAATGTCAAAACCCGCGGCACCTGGGGCGAGGTGCAACTGGCCATGTTGCTAGAACAAGTGCTGACGCCCGACCAATACGGCAAAAATATCGAAACCATCCCCGGCAGCGGCGAGCGGGTCGAATTCGCCATCAAATTGCCCGGCCAAGACCAGCAAGCCGGCGGCAAGCCAGTCTGGATGCCAATCGACGCCAAATTCCCCAAGGAGCAATACGAGCGCCTGTGCGAAGCCGCCGAGCGCGCCGATGCCGACGGTGTTGCGACCGCCGGGCGCGAGCTGGAACGCGCCGTCAGGAGCGAAGCCAAAACCATTGCCGACAAATACCTGTCGCCACCGCTGACCACCGACTTCGCCATCTTATTTTTGCCGACCGAGGGCTTGTACGCCGAAGTCATGCGCCGCCCCGGCCTGGCCGACGAATTGCAGCGCGTCCACCGCATCAGTATCGCCGGCCCCTCGACTTTATCGGCCTTGTTGAATAGCCTGCAAATGGGTTTTCGCACCCTGGCGCTGGAACAACGCTCATCTGAAGTCTGGCAAGTCTTGGGCGCAGTTAAAACGGAGTTCAGTAAATTCGGCGACGTGCTATCCGCCACCAAACTCAGCCTGGAACGCGCCGCCAAGAATATCGAAAACGCCGAAGTGCGCAGCCGCCAGATGGCGCGCAAGCTCAAATCGGTTGAAGCCTTGCCCAGTGAAGCGGCGCAATTGCTGCTAGGAGCGGATGCGGGCGAAATTGCGGACGAGCAAGGGATCTAGTTAGCTGATTAATACTGGGGTATGTATATTTAAAGGCGCAATAAATCCGTGCGGGATATGGGTTATTTTTTCATATACTCCCGTAAAATACCATGTTATGGAGAGGGTTTTTAATTGTTTTGGTCGGGTGTCGATGACTTCTCCATATGTTTAAGGACTAACCGAATGCGCGTTTCATGACCAGCGGATTGCCAATCCATACCCAGCATGTAAAAGCGCTGGATGGACTGCGCGGTTATGCGGCTATCCTCGTGACGTTTTTTCACACTATTCTTAATCTGGAACCGACATTGGTCGAGCGTGTATTGTCGCCTGCGATTGGTCAAATTGGCAGAGCTGATTGGGTGAATAAACTTGCGCTGATTATGTTCAATGGGACGACGGCTGTTGCGCTGTTTTATGTATTGAGTGGCGCAGTGCTCTGTCAATCCCTATTGAGGACAACACTCACTTTCAGGACAAGTGGACTGTTTTTTTTGCGTCGTATTCTTCGTTTATTCCCAGTCCTGATAGTGTGCATGCTGACAATGTGGGCACTGTCAGTGGCTTATAACGGCATCGGCATTCATACCTATCCGCTGATTACCGCGGCAAATGCCATAAAGAATGCGCTTCTTCTGGATACCAGGTTCCATGGGCCGTCCACCAGTATTCAAATTGAAGTCTTGGCGACCCCATTTATCTTTTTGTTTGCGTTTTTATACCGGCGATATGCGGTTTTAATCGCGGCTGTTTTTTTGACCTTATCCATTGTGGCCATCCAGGAACCAAACTTGGTTTTCTCGCTGCCCAATATGAATGCGTCCTTATTTTTGTTCGTTATTGGCATGGTCATTGCATTGCCTGAAGCGAAAAACTTATTTTCCGAAATCACCACTGGCAAACTCATCATTCTTTTGGTTTTCTGTTTTCTATTAAGGCATTTGGTACACATTGAATCACTTCCGGGCCTGATAGCGCAGGGGATGTTGTTGGGTACGCTGGTCGGTTTCGTTTTACATACAGTCAAGCCATCACGATTCCATCTTTTTTTGGAAAATAGATATTCGCAGTTTCTGGGTCGTATCAGTTATAGCTATTATTTATTCAATGTCCCTGTATTGTTTATTCTTTGGTTTACGCCCCGCTTAGAATTTGTTGCACAATGGAAAAATCCCGTTCTGGGCGGACTCGTTGTAGGGCTGATATCCGTCGTTATTACCTTACCAATCGCATATTTTTCACATAAATATTGTGAACTTCCATTCATCCATTTCGGGAAAAAATTAACGCTTAAATTCTTACGGCCCGGGCTCGGATCAACACAACAAGCAACGTTGCAATCGGATGCGAAACTGATCGGGGATGTCACTGATCAGCTGGAGCAAGAGGTACAAGAGCGTAAAGCTTTGGCATGAAGCGAGATGAGGGGTTTGCTGCTTTGATCGCATTTAAAATTACAGTAAATAACTTGTAAATAAAAAATACAGTTTATATATTGTTTTATAATTTTACAAATGATAGGCTGTGCCAGGTGCACTAACAAAGATATACTCTCGTCAGAGGAAATAATGGACTATCCCCTCAAAACACTCGATCAGTTACGCCCAATTCTGGTGGGTTTTCGTAAGCAGAACCGGCTGACACAAGCGGCGTTGGCGCAGAGTTTGGGGATCACGCAGCAAAGTTATGCGCAACTGGAAGCTAATCCCGCATCGGTTAGCATCGAACGTTTGTTCAAGGTATTGCGCTTGCTGAAAGTCGATTTATTGCTGCGGGATTCTTCATCTTTGGCAGCAACTTCGACATTGACATCGCCAACCATGCAACTCCAACAAACGCAAGCAGAGCCGATTTATCACGTCACCCCCAAGCGTCAAAAGGCAAGCGCTAAAGCCGCAGTCAAGCCAGCTAGACCTGACGCTGTCGACACCGGCACAAATAAAAAAGAACTCTGGTAAGCGCAGGCCATCATGGGACGCCGCTCGCATACGCAAAGGCTCAAGGTCTGGATGAATGGCATCGAAGTCGCTATCTGGGAGCGTGCGCCAGGTGGCGAGAGTGTGCGTTATCTCGATTCATGGATCGGGCACGAACAAGGGCGCGCTCTGTCGTTGTCTTTACCCTTCACGCCGGGCAATCAAGCCTACAAAGGCGCACTGGTTACGGCTTTTTTCGACAACCTTTTGCCCGATAGCGAAGCGATCCGGCGCCGCCTTGCGCAGCGTTACCAAAGCGCCAGCATCGCGCCTTTTGACCTGTTGACGCAACTGGGACGCGACTGTGTCGGCGCACTGCAATTGCTGCCGGACTCCGAGTCGCGGGACGATCTGTTTTCGATTCGCGGCACGCCATTGAGCGAAGGCCAGATCGCGCAACTGCTGCGCGACTGCGTGACTGGCAGCAGCCTTGGCCGGCTTGAGCATGAAGGCGACTTGCGCCTCTCCATCGCCGGCGCGCAAGAGAAAACCGCACTGCTACAGCACGCCGGTCAATGGCATTTACCGCAAGGCAGCACGCCGACCAGTCATATCTTTAAATTGCCGATGGGTCTAGTCGGCAATATGCGTGCCGACATGCAGACCTCGGTCGAGAACGAATGGCTGTGCGCCCGCATCGTTGCCGCTTTCGGGCTGGATGTGGCGCCTTGCGAGATTGGCTATTTCGAAGATCAAAAAGCCCTGATCGTGCAACGCTTCGACCGCAGATTGGCCAGCGACGCCAGTTGGATCGTGCGCCTGCCGCAAGAAGATTTTTGCCAGGCCACCGGCACCTCGCCGCTGCATAAATACCAAGCCGACGGTGGCCCCGGTATCGCCGCGATCATGGACATCCTCGGCGCCTCGCAACAGGCAGAACAAGACCGCCGCAATTTTTTCAAGGCGCAACTGATTTTCTGGCTACTGGCCGCCACCGACGGCCACGCCAAAAACTTCAGCATCTTCCATCTGCCCGCCGGCCATTTCCGCGCCACGCCGCTCTACGACATCCTGTCCGCCCACCCCATCATCGGCAGCGGACGCGGCCAACTGGCACCGCAAAAAGTAAAGATGGCAATGGCTGTGCGCGGCAGCACCAATTATTACCTGATGGATAAAATCAGCCGCAAACATTGGAGCGCGCAGGCGCAGCAAGTGGGCTTGGGTGCGCAGTTTGCCGAGCAGATGATTGAGGAAGTTATTGGGGGGTGTGCGAGTGTGCTGGGTCAAGTTGCTGATGGATTACCGGATGGTTTTCCTGAAGGGTTGGCGAACGCGATTTTTGAGGGGGTGGGGCGGCAATGCGGCAGGATTAAAGGTAAAGCGGCTAATTAGAAAGTTTTTTGTCTTCAATTGCGGTCAAAAAATCCTGTTGGGTTGTGAATATTTCAATGTGGGAAGCAAGAGTAAGATAAAACGCAAATACGTTTAACATAAATTTTTTAATTTTTTCTATTTCTGTATTTGACTGCCCATGGTGTAAATAATTTGATCTAATTCCGTAAATATCTTTAAAATTCAATATAATTTCCTTTCGCCTTTCGAGAGTGTCTGCACTGAATATTGCGATTCGTTCAGCAAGATTTTGTTGAATAAATTCATTTTTATCTTTTAGTAGAATACTTTCTAGTGACGATAGTATATAAACAATTTTTTCAACAGGATTGGATGTAAATGCTGATTTAGAATAAAGCATCATAGAATTCAGGACGGCTAATTGAAAAGAATTTGCATTTTTATTAGTTTGAATTGATGAAATTTTTCCAAGCAAATGTTTTTGCATATTTTCGATTTCCATCTTGTTCAATCGCCATGGACCTAAAGGACCTTGATAAAGATATCTATTGCTAAAGAAAATATCTTCACCGTTTTCAAATATTGCAGCGGCACTTGGTATCAATTCTGCGCCCTTAATTTTTGAGGTACATTTGTTAACGGGTGAGAATGAACCAATAGAGTAAATCCCCAAAATTGATGTGGCAATTTCAGCTTCTTCTATTCCTCGCTGAAATACACGTTCTGATTCTGCCTCCAAACTAATTACTGCCGCAGCATAGCCTTGAAACTTCTCATGAATTTTATTGAGAAAATTTAAGGCGTGCTCTTGATTTTCGTTGTTCACCATGAAATATTTATTTTTCCATGAATCAATCATTGCTGCGGATATTGGACGTATTTCAGTATGTCCGATCGAAAAGGGTAGCTCGACTTCAAGAT
>JAZKIX010000053.1:0-2538 GCA_040384645.1 Pseudomonadota bacterium
AGAACCGTACGTGACACTCTCGTGTCATACGGCTCTTGTTATTCCAATAATCAGCAAATGCATTACCAATGCGCAAACAGACTTGGTCTCCACTGTTTGATTTGTTTTAGCCATGAGAAAGCTTGTGTTCGGCTGGAGCGTTTCTTCGGGTATTTGCATTTCGTCCATTTGTACAATCGAAATTCAATGGCTTCTCGAATGTCATGCAATGCCGATGGATAAAATTTTCCATAGTAATTTAGCCAGCCTCGAATTTGTGGATTGAGCTTTTTGCTCAATGTCACAATCGATATCAATGTCAGTTGCCTGACGTTCCATTCTCTCATGGTTTTTACAATCGCTTGTTTGGCTTTGTTGCTGATAGCCGGTGCAAAACTTGGAAACAGTTTACCGTCTTTTCGGCGTGCTGTTCTTCGGCGAAATGTGAATCCCAGAAAATCAAATGATTGTGGAATTGTTCTCGCGATCTTGCTCCGACCACAGTATACGATTTTGGTTTTCTCTGGATGCAGCGTTAAATCATATCGTTGCATTCGCTGTGAAACCGCACTTAATAATTGCTCCGCTTCTTGTCGCGTCTGACAATGAATGATTACATCATCTGCATAGCGCTCAAAAGGATTTTGTGGAAAATATTTTTTTATCCAACTATCAAACACTTTGTGTAAATACAGATTTGCCAGTAATGGGCTAATGACTCCACCTTGCGGCGTATCCTTTACGGCTGTTTGTATTTCTCCATTTGGCATTTGCACGCCTGCGGTGATCCAGCGTTTGATGTAGAGTTTGCACCATGGGTTTTCTGTTGCTTGCGCAACAAACCTTTGCAGTTGATCATGATTCAAATTATCGAAAAAGCCTTTGATATCGAGATCAATCGCCCATGTATATTTCCAGCAATTTCTTTTTGCCGCAGCCACCGCTTGATGCGCACTTCGTCGTGATCGATAACCAAAGGATGACGGATGAAATTTGCAATCCCATTCCGGCTCCAGTGTCATCTTCACTACCATTTGTGCAACACGGTCAGCAACTGTCGGGATACCGAGCGGTCGTGTTTTTCCATCCGGTTTTGTGATATCCACTCGCTTCACCGGTGGTGCCATGTAGCTGCCTGAACTCATTCGATTCCAGAGTTTATACAACTCGTTTTTCAAATTATTTTCAAACATCTCAAGGCTAACATTATCCGCCCCTGCTGCGCCGCTGTTCGCCTTCACTTTCAGCCACGCGGCATATACCAAGTGCTTCGATATACTGTAACTGTGCATTGATTGTTGAATCCTACCTTGCGGTTGTTGGTTCAATCGTTGCCGAATAACGCCGCCCCTTCACTCCATCACCATTACAGTGACTTCATCATTACTACGAGCGACTCCGCCACTGTGCGCTGCATTGATACTCTCACCTTGCGGGGTTGCCGCTTTCGGTTTCTCTCTTAACATCAGCACGACAGCTTCCCGAGTTCCTCACAAAAGCCTGATAAACGTTCACGCCTTCTCTACGCCGGTTGCCATCGAGTCAGTAAACAGGTTTCCTCTCGATTTTTCTCAGTGATGTCTTGGTTCACTGATTTTGACAACAGGTAAGGGTCATCTCGACGCTTCATCAAAGGTTCACTTGCGTTCGTCTCCGTTTATCGTACCTGCCGAATCTTATTTCGACTTTTCCTCGCTTGCTCACGACCTTGACTCTTTATCAACGCCGCAGGAGGCGGTTTGCATTCTCTTCCTGCAAAGCGAATGCGGTGGGCCTTCCACCATCTTTTGCAAAGTTACGAAAATATAATTTTGCTACGCGCAATTATATTTTCTCTCGGCGCACCAAGAGGCGACCCCTTTACCTCTGCATTTGAAACGCACTGGGCTTGAGGTGGGGTTTAGCGGCTAAAATAAAGTGATCGGTTTTTGATGTTACTCGCCTTCAGCTTTTCCATTCACACATCTTACTGTGAATCTGCTAGGAATGAGCTTATAGAACAGGTCACACAAACGCAGAAATAAAAAAATTAAACCTAAGCCAATAAGAACATAACTTATAGAATAATCCAGTTTGTCAGCTTTAAATTTCAAACTAATAAAAATTGCTGCAACGATAATACATACATCCTCGATAAGATTCGAAGCTATTAGAAAACTTTTTCTCCATTTAAATTCGTTTTTGCACTCAACACAACGACCGCCTGTAGGACTTAAGCGCCTATGACTACCAACGTCAATCTTAGCTTTTCCACAACAAGGACACTGACAATTCATCATTTAATCTCAATTACATGCATTTGACATCATTGCAACCAACGGAATTCCACGGAGCAAATCAGATAAAGTAGAGCCTACGAATTTAGATAACCATTTCCCAAGCATTTGCGAACCAAGACCTGTAGCGATTTTGCAAGAAAGTTGACGTAGCGGTGTATTGCCATTTTGCGCATACTCAATCAACGACAATCCTGCAGCAATAGAGGCAGCGACAGATAAGACAAAAAGATTTGCGATGAAAGCAGTTGCTGTAACAAGAACAAATGGAATAAAGCCAATC
>JAZKIX010000054.1:0-2579 GCA_040384645.1 Pseudomonadota bacterium
CTTGAGGGGGTAGTGGCGAAAGCTGTGCGAGTTCGAGTCTCGCCGTCGGCACCAGAAAAATGTAATAGGGCCAGCAAGGGTGTAATGTTCCTGAGCTGGCTTTTTATCGAGAACAATAGTCGTATGATTTTGGTGCTAAATCTTTGGTGCCATATAGATCATGCAGCCGATCGTTGTACACACTAGCCAGCGCTTAATCGTGAATCTCGAAAATTATTTCCCTGTCTTGTTATTTATCCTTGTTGGTATCGGTGTGGGCGTTGTGCCGCAGGTGCTAGGCAGGATTGCCGCACCATTCAAGCCTGATGCTGATAAAAATTCGCCGTATGAGTGCGGTTTCGAGGCATTCGAAGATGCGCGCATGAAGTTTGATGTGCGTTATTACCTTGTCGCTATTTTGTTTATCTTGTTTGATCTGGAAACTGCTTTTTTCTTTCCTTGGGGCGTTGCAATGCGCGACTTGGGTTGGTCTGGTTTTGTGACGATGCTGGTGTTTATCATCGAGTTCGCGGTTGGATTCTGGTACATCTGGAAGAAGGGTGCCCTTGATTGGGAGTGAGTCATGTCAATTGAAGGTAAATTAAACGAAGGTTTTATCACGACGACGGCTGATAAGTTGATCAACTGGACGCGTACCGGCTCATTGTGGCCGATGTCGTTCGGTCTGGCTTGTTGTGCGGTGGAGATGATGCATGCTGGAGCATCGCGATACGATTTGGATCGATTTGGTGTTGTGTTTCGCCCATCTCCGCGTCAATCGGACGTGATGATCGTGGCAGGCACTCTGTGTAACAAGATGGCGCCAGCATTGCGCAAAGTCTATGACCAGATGGCTGAGCCGCGCTGGGTGATTTCGATGGGTTCTTGTGCGAATGGTGGCGGTTATTACCATTACTCCTATTCCGTTGTGCGTGGCTGCGATCGCATCGTCCCGGTTGATATCTATGTGCCGGGATGTCCGCCAACGGCTGAGGCTTTGTTGTATGGCGTAATGCAATTGCAAAATAAAATCAAGCGCACTAATACGATCGCTCGCTGACAGGTGGTTTTGAAAAAATGACGACAAAACTAGAAAATCTAGAAGCGGCGCTACGCGGAGTATTGGGTGATCAAATCCAGTCTTTGGTAGTTTTTGTGGGTGAAGTTACGCTTGTCCTGAAGGCTTCTAGCTATCTTTCTGCCATGCGAAGTTTGCGTGATCATGCTGATTTGCGGTTCGAGGAATTGATCGACTTGTGTGGCGTGGATTACTCGACATACGGCGATGGTGCTTGGGATGGTTCGCGCTTTGCAGTAGTGTCGCATCTTCTGTCTATTGCGCATAACTGGCGTCTGCGAATTCGAGTTTTTGCTTCAGATGACGAGATGCCCTTGCTGCCTTCGGTGTCGGATATCTGGCGTTCCGCTAATTGGTATGAGCGCGAAGCTTTTGATCTATTCGGGATTTTATTCGATGGTCATAATGACTTGCGCAGGATTCTTACGGACTATGGATTTATTGGTCATCCGTTCCGGAAAGATTTTCCTGTTTCAGGCTATGTGGAAATGCGATACGACGCTGAACAAAAACGCGTCGTTTATCAGCCCGTAACGATTGAGCCGCGTGAAGTCATACCGCGTGTGATTCGTGAAGAATATTACGGAATGAAATAATGGCTGAGATTAAGAATTACACATTAAATTTCGGTCCGCAGCATCCCGCTGCACATGGCGTGTTGCGTTTGGTGTTGGAGCTGGATGGTGAAGTCATTCAGCGCGCTGATCCGCATATCGGATTGCTGCATCGTGCGACAGAAAAGCTGGCAGAACAAAAAACGTATCTACAGTCGGTGCCGTATATGGATCGCCTGGATTATGTGTCGATGATGTGCAATGAGCACGCATATGTCATGGCAATTGAGAAGCTTTTAGGGCTAGAAGTGCCATTGCGAGCACAGTATATTCGCGTAATGTTTGATGAAATAACGCGCCTATTAAATCATTTGCTGTGGCTTGGTGCTCATGCGCTTGATGTCGGGGCTATGGGCGTGTTTTTGTATGCTTTCCGCGAGCGTGAAGACTTGATGGATTGCTATGAGGCTGTGTCCGGTGCGCGTCTGCATGCAGCTTATTACCGCCCAGGTGGTGTTTATCGCGACCTGCCGGATTCGATGCCGAAGCACAAGGCGTCGATCATGCGAAATAGCAAGGCGATCGATGCGCTAAACGAAAATCGTCAAGGGTCATTGCTCGATTTTATTGAGGATTTCACCAATCGCTTTCCAAAATACGTCGATGAATATGAAACGCTGTTGACCGACAACCGAATCTGGAAGCAGCGTCTGGTTGGTATTGGTGTAGTTTCGCCTGAGCAGGCAAAGGCAATGGGCTTCACCGGCGCAATGTTGAGAGGCTCTGGTGTTGAGTGGGATTTGCGCAAAAAGCAGCCATACGAAGTCTATGATTTGCTCGATTTCGATATCCCAGTTGGTACAAATGGCGATTGTTATGATCGTTATTTGGTACGTGTTGAAGAAATGCGTCAGTCCAATCGCCTTATAAAGCAGTGTGTGGAATGGCTCCGCAATAATGCTGGCCCC
>JAZKIX010000055.1:0-1011 GCA_040384645.1 Pseudomonadota bacterium
CGGAGCAAAATTTCTTAGTGCGCGCTGTAAGGCATGCAGCACATTGATCTCGTCATCTACGAGTATGAAGCGTCTCATGATTACCCCTTTTGGCGAACGCGGATGGTTAATCGCGCCTCGCTCTTGGTTTCAAAATCCAGAATCTGCTGGATCAGTTTTTCATCAATGACATGATCGGCCGACAGCAGCAACAAGCCGTCGCGGCTTATCAAGTCACGCGACAGCACCATGCCGTGCTGTAGTTCGTTCGACAGCACTTGCACCTCGCGCACTACTTCTTCTACCACGCCACCACCCATGATTTCGCGGAAGGCTTGCACTACCTGTGGGTCGTAGCGTTTGCCGCTACTGTCCAAAATAATGTTTTTCGCCTCTTCCGGGCGTAATCTCTTTTGTACCAGCGCTCCGATCTGCAAATTATCATAATCGCTGGCCAAAGCCAGGATACGGGCACCAATCGGAATTGCCAGACCTGTCAATCCATCGGGGAAACCAGCGCCATCAAAGCGTTCTAACTGCGATCGCAGGATGCTTGCAGTGCCTCGCAAATCTTCCAAAGGCATCAACAACTGCTCCGCCCGGACCGTATGTTTGCGGAATAGACCCAGATTGTCGCCTGCCATCATATTGACCGGCTTAGACAATAACTCGTCCGAAAACCCCATTTTGCCAATGTCGTGCAATAAACCAGCAATAAAAATTTCTTGAATTGCCTTGCCATCCATATTCATCTGGACTGCAATTTTGCGCGCCAGGTCGGCTACCCGGCGCGAATGTCCAGACAGGTTTCCCCCACGCATTTCGATCAGGCTCGAGAATACTTTGATCGAAGTGATGAAATTAGATTTCAATTTCTCATTTGAAGTCAGAACCAGATCGTGCGCGCTTTTCAAATCAAGGGTACGTGCTTCGACCTTGGCCTCAAGACTGGCGTTGAGCGCTTTCAACTCTTCGTTCTGACGCTGCGCCAAGCTTTCGAGGCGGAACTTTTCCAGCATCAGGGACTTGCGT
>JAZKIX010000055.1:1021-18897 GCA_040384645.1 Pseudomonadota bacterium
CAGCAATACTATGTCGTTATCGTCCCACGGCTTGGTGATGTAGCGATAAATCTCACCGCGGTTGATAGCATCGAGAATGGATTGAATGTCGGAATAACCTGTCAATAAGAGACGGATGGTTTCGGGCCAACGCGAACGCACTTGCTCCAGAAATTGTGCGCCATCCATCTCCGGCATGCGCATGTCAGAAATAACTAGGTCGACCGTTTCTGTTTCCAAAACTTTCAATCCGGCAGCGCCGCTCTCGGCAATCAATATCCGATAGCCTTTGGCACGAAACAGGCGTCGTAATGAGGACAGAATATTGGGCTCGTCATCGACACATAGCAAAGTCGCCGGGACGACTTCTTCTTCGGATAAGGTTGCTGCTTCACTCATGACGTGGCACTTTCGCCTTGGTTATGCTGATTAATCGCTGGTACATCTGGTCAGACTGAACTATTTTTCATTCTCCTGATTTTGCAACCATTTCCAGCACCCTTTTGCTCATTTCAGGCAGCTAAAATCTGGCACATTTCCGTATAAGCTTTTTCAGTATCTCTAAATATGGCGATACAAGCATCCTCTGTCAGCCCCATCTCCGATCAGACTTCCTGCGCTAGCGGCGGTACCAAATCTTCCTCTGCACCCGACAAATCCAGCGCATGGGCAAAAGTATTGGCAACATGCACCACCATTCCAAGCGATACCTTATTTTTTTCAGGCAGCGCATGATGTGTTGCCACTGCGTTTTGCATGGCGAGCGGGAATTTCCAGTACGCAGCCAGAGAGCTTCCTATGAGCGCGTGGTCAATGCCCAGCACTGCGGTTTCTGCCTCTATCATCGTGCAATCGTGTGCGAGACGATGTGCGGCGGCAGCTTCATATTCCACCGGAAAACGTGTCACCAATACTAGCCGGCCAATATCGTGCAATAGCCCAGCTGTGAAAGCGAATTCCTGATTGATCGCGAGCTGGCGCGCGAGGAATTTTGCGCACACTGCGGTGCCAATCGAATGGCGCCAGAACGATTGAAAATCGAAACCGCTGCCGCTTGATGGAAAGCTGCCGGTCAAAGCCGCTGCCGTCACCAGCGTCCTAATGCTATGAAAGCCAAGAATGGAAATCGCTTGGTGGATCGTTGTCACCTTGGACTGCATGCCATAAAAAGACGAATTGGCAACACGCAAAGTTTTTGCTGCCAACGATTGATCCAGAGCAATTTTTTCTGCCAGTAGACTGGTATCAATATCTTCCTGATCCATGCTATTTAATAACTCGATCACTACCGCAGGCAGCGAGGGAAGATTTTGAATCTTTTTGATGACATCTTCGATGGCAATTGTTGTCATTTTTATACTTCCATACGATAGGAAGTCAACCAACGCATCAGCACCGGATTGGCGCCGTCGTCGCCGTGTTTCCGAAATAATTTGATCAATCTTGCCTGCTGTAAGACGCGCGCCTGTTGATCTGCCAAATTTTCCGCGGCTTCATCACGTGCAGCCACGATACGCAGGGATTGAATGTCACGCCGCCGCAACGAGTTTATTGTCGCGTCCGACAGCGTGGCACCACGCGGCAACAATATCTTCCCATTGCCGTCGAGCAAATCGTCAAACAAAACCATGCCAGGCAAAGCGTCATCGAGTTCAATTTCCGTGCATTTCTCTGTCATGTCTGCACCTCGCTGCGACTTATCGTGATGAGTTGGCCTTGGGAACGCGAATTTGCGCCCATCGGGTGAGCAACTATGTCGAACCATGCGCCAGTCAATTCGGCCCGGTGTTTAAGTTGGGTTGGCTCTGATTCAGTTAAAAAAACCTCAGGCAATACCTCACACCCCTGACTTCCAAGGATGGCGCCGCTATTTTTAAATAAACTTTGCGCCGCGCCGTTCACAAACGCGACCATACCCTCATCGTCTAGCCCGATCACTGCCAGCGGCAAATGCTGGAGCACTTCACGGGCAATATTGAGACTAATTTCGTCGCGTTTGATTTGCTGTTGCTTTTGCTGCAATACGTCTTCCATCTTGCGGTTGGCGGCAGCGAGTTCGTGATTGGCGGTGCGGACTTCGAGATCGAGACGTTCGTTGTGATCGGCAATTTCTTTCAGCTTAAATGCGTCGGAAATATGGCCGCGTAACAACTCATCGTCCCAAGGTTTCGTCAAAAATTTGTATATTGCACCTTCGTTCACCGCATCGGTAACCGATTGCAATTCGGTATACCCAGACAACATGATGCGAATTGTATTGGGGAAAAACTCCTTGGCCTTGCGTAAAAAATCCGCACCGATCATGCCTGGCATGCGTTGATCAGACACGATCACATCGACCGCATGTTGAGCCATCAGATCTAGCCCTTCTTGCCCGCTGTTGGCCGTCAGGATTTCATAACCATCCCGTCGCAACAAGCGTTTCAGGGCTGATACGATGTTTTGTTCGTCGTCAACCAGCAGCAAGGTGCGCGATTTTTTTTGCATCCGCAACAAGTGGCTTGGCAGGCGACGGTCAGCTAACAACAAGGCCTCAACTTCCCTGGGCGGCAAGGCTTTCGAGAAGAAAAAACCTTGAATCTGATCGCACATATTGCGTCGCAAGAATTCACATTGATCCTCGGTCTCGACCCCTTCTGCGACAACAGTCATACCCAAGCTATGCACCATCGAAATAATGGCTTTCGATAAAGCCGCATCGTCGTTGTCGCTCACGATATCGCGAATGAAGGCACGATCGATCTTGACCGTATCGAAAGGAAATCGCTTTAGATAACTAAGCGACGAATAACCAGTGCCAAAATCATCCAATGACAGCGATATGCCCAGACGCTGGAACTGGCGCAAGGTTGCTTCGCTGGAAGCGGTATCTTGCATCAAAGCAGTCTCGGTAATTTCCAGTCCCAATGATTGCGGTGGGATACCGTTTTCGCGCAATGCTGCTTCGATTTTATCGCCCAACAACCTGTCGCGAAATTGCTTGGGTGACAGATTAAGACCAACCTTGATAAGTTCCAAGCCACTTTCCATCCAATGGCGCATGTCTTCGCACACTTTGTGTAAGACCCATTCACCCATCACCCCAATCAGGCCGGACTCTTCGGCAATCGGTATAAATCGATCCGGTGAAACCACACCCAACTCGGGGTGCTGCCAGCGTATCAAGGCTTCCAGACTAGAAACTTTGCCGGTTCGCAAATCCATCAACGGCTGATAATGCATGCACAATTGATCGGTACCGATAGCAAGGCGGAGTGCATTTTCAAGCAAGACCCGGTCGGAATTACGCTGGCTCAATTCATTTGAAAAGAACTGAAAATTGGCGCGCCCCAGATCTTTGGCACGATGCAGTGCCAAATCGGCGTATTTGCATAAAGTTGCAGGGGCATTGCCATCTTGTGGGAACAGGGCAATACCGATGCTGCACGTGGCATGAATGACTTCGTCCTGGATCAGAAATGGTTTGCTGATGGCGGCAAAAATCTTGTCGCAAATAATGCTGACTTGCTCCGACTTTTCCAGATCGTTGAGCACAATAATGAATTCGTCGCCGCCGTGCCTTGCCACCGTATCGCCGCTGCGGATACTGGACACTAGCCGCACCGCAAATGACTTGATGAATTCATCGCCCATTGCATAACCGACGCTGTCGTTGATGAATTTAAAATGATCCACATTGAGAAATAACAGCGCCGCAACATTGCCTCTACGACTGGCGTGCAAAATCGATTGCTTCAATCGGTCATTGAGCAAATTGCGGTTTGGCAAACCCGTCAATTCGTCGAGCGTGGACTGGAAGCTACGCTTTTCGCCGCCCATGCTTTGCTCACTCACCTCGTTCTGGACACTGATGAAATGACTGACTTTACCGCTATCGTCCGGCACCGGCGATATCAGTACGTCATTCCAGAACATTGAACCGTCTTTGCGATAGTTGCGCAAGACCACATGCGCGCCTTCATTTTTTGCCAGTGTGTTGCGCATGACCGCAATTTCGGGCTGGTCGGTATCGTCACCTTGCAGGAACCGGCAATTGCGGCCGATCACTTCGTCCAAGGCATACCCGGTCATCTTGCAAAATGCAGGATTGGCAAAAATAATCGGGAATCCGCTATCGCAGGCATCGGCAATCAACATCGAGCAATTTGATGTCGCCAACGCACGATTGCTTAGGCTCAGCATACTTTCAAGTTGCTTTCGCGCAGAAACGTCTTCAATCACAATTTGAAAGCTGTCGGCCTTGCCTTCCACACTGTGGACAAAGGAGCCGATCGCCTCAGCCCAGATCGCGACGCCGTCCTTTCGCACATAGCGCTTCTGGATTTTGATGACGAGATCATGGTCTTCCAGCAATCGGTTGACTTCTATCTGGGTTTTTTCCACATCCTCGGGGAAAGTGATATCCGACATTTTGCGGCCGACCAACTCGGTCTCGTCGTAGCCCAGAATGTCGGATAGCCGATCATTGATGGATAAAATGGTGCCGTCCATCGTGGTTCGCGCCAAGCCGACCTGAACCCGTGCAAAATTCTCGACCGAATGCGACATATTGCCCATTTCCAGTAAGGCTACAGGCGGCCAGGTAGCGTGTTTTACACTGTCCTGGATTTTGGCCAGTGCCTGGTTATCCATCGAAACACAACTATCGACTGCCACGCATATATCGAAATACAAAACCTTTAGTAGGGCAACGCTGGTGCGCTCGTATTTTTCAAGATCTTCCTTGGAACGCAACCAAAGTATTGGCAGCAGCTGCGCTGCATATTTGCGGAAAGTACCGGTGTACCACTTGAGCAAGGCTTTCGCCCTTGGCTGGTTGCTACCGAGCAAGGACCGACGGTTGACCATCTGGGGTGAGCAGCGATTATGTTCGCTGGCTGAAAAATAGCTTGAGTACGCTTGGCGCATCCGCTCCAGACTGGTCTGCGTGATGGGCGGCGGGGTGTCGAACGATTTCAGGTGCGCGACCAGCCTTTGTCCAAACAAATCGCGATAATCGTCGAACTCGTCTTTTAAAGAAGCCAATAATTGGGCATCGGCCGCCTGCAACTCAAGCTCGGCAGCGGCAGCGGCAGCGGCAGGCAACAAGTGATCCTGATCGGCACCCAAGGATTCGATCAAATGATCGATCACTATTGAATGGTAGGTCGCATCATGCATCTCATCCTCTCGGTTACCGCAAAGCTTCAGAGTCGATTTAAGCGACTGAGTTATCGTACAACCAGAAACCCAAACAGAGCAAGGTTTAGAAACACTTCTTTAAAGCATCGAAAATATTGCAACGGGTTGGTATTCGCGCGTCAATGTTATTGCATCATGGCAAAGACGACTTCAGCCTCCTTTTGTATCCCGGCTCGCAATATCGCGCAGACCGTGACCGTTGTGAAGCAAGATGCCGTTTCCGCCTTAAATAGTGCAGAAAATGAGGGGAGTATGATCCAAAATAATGCCTTACCCGCCCGTTATCATTGGGCTAAATTTAATACTCAACCCAGTATATTTTCGTGAAAAATGAGCACTTTCAGCAGCACTTAAACCAATTTCATCCAAGCGTATGAGCAAAATCCCCGACGCTTGTGCCAGATGATTAATAGATCGACTATAGTCACGAATCTGTCACCAAAATATTGACGCCATGAAATTTGATGTTGCAATCGTCGGCAGCGGACTGGCCGGCTTATCGGTCGCGCTGCATCTTGCCGAAACGCGCAAAGTCGCGATCATTTCCAAACGTACCCTGCTTGACGGCGCCAGCAATTGGGCCCAGGGCGGCATCGCAGCGGTGCTCGATTCGGGCGACAGCTTCGAGCAACATATCTCCGACACCCTGATCGCAGGCGCCGGCCTATGCGACGAGCCAGCCACGCGATATATCGTCGAACACGGCCGCGAAGGGATCGAATGGCTGATCGGTCAGGGCGTCCCTTTCACGCGTGATAACTCAGCCGAAATGGGTTTTCATTTGACCCGCGAGGGCGGACACAGCCAGCGCCGCATCATTCACGCCGCCGATGCCACCGGTCATGCGGTGCAAGTGACGCTGGAGCAAAAAGTGCGCGCCCATCCCAATATCACTTTGTTTGAACGGCACTGCGCAATCGACCTGATCCTGTCCGACAAAATCGGCGAAAAAACCGCCCAGCCGACCTGCTACGGGCTCTATGTGCTAGACGAAAGCACCGGCAAAGTATTGACCTTTGCTGCCGAACATACCGTGCTGGCGACTGGTGGCGCCGGTAAGGTATACCTTTACACCACCAATCCCGACACCGCCACCGGCGATGGGATTGCGATGGCATGGCGCGCCGGTTGCCGCGTCTCGAATATGGAATTCATCCAATTCCATCCAACTTGCCTGTATCACCCCTACGCTAAATCCTTCCTGATCACGGAAGCGATCCGGGGCGAAGGCGGCTTGCTGAAGTTGCCACCCGAAGCTGGCGCCGCCGCCGGACGGCGTTTCATGCTGGAACACGATGAGCGGGCCGAACTGGCGCCGCGTGACGTGGTGGCGCGTGCCATCGACTTTGAAATGAAAAAACGCGGTCTTGATTATGTGAATCTCGATATCACGCACAAATCGCCGGAATTTTTGAAAGAACACTTCCCCACCATTTATGCGCGCTGTCTGGAATTGGGCATCGACATCACCAAACAGCCGATTCCCATCGTGCCGGCAGTCCACTTCACCTGTGGCGGCATCGTCACCGACATGAGCGGGCGTAGCGACTTGCCCGGCCTGTATGCCGTGGGCGAAACCGCCTGTACCGGACTGCACGGCGCTAACCGGCTAGCCAGCAATTCCTTGCTTGAATGTCTGGTAGTGGGACGCGCAGCGGCAAAATACATCGAAGTGCAGCCTTCGAAAGCGCTGCCGACCTTGCCTGAATGGGATGAAAGCCGCGTCACCAACGCCGATGAAGAAGTGGTGATTGCCCATAACTGGGATGAATTGCGGCGCTTCATGTGGAACTACGTCGGCATCGTCCGCACCACCAAGCGGCTGGAACGCGCGCAGCACCGGATCGCCTTGCTGAAGGAAGAAATCGACGAATATTACGCTCACTTTCGCATTACCCATGATCTGCTGGAATTGCGCAATCTGGTCGAAGTAGCGTCGCTGATCGTCAACAGCGCCCTGTCGCGGCGCGAGAGCCGCGGTTTGCATTTCAGCCGGGATTACCCGGCAACGTCGCCCAAAGCTTTGCCCAGTGTGCTATCACCGAAGCGGCGTAAAGCCTGAGGCACAATTGCGGCCGTCTTGCCATTGTGCATTTTCAATAAAACAGGGGGTATAAGCATTTATACCCCCTACCCCGCACATATTCATTGGTTCGCAATAAATACACCCGTCAGTATAATTTATGCTTTCAGCACTGTTTTGCGTTCTATTTTGCAAACTGCTCAGGCAAAAATCCGCAGTGAATAATCTGTCGCCCGGACATCTTTGGTCAGACTGCCTATCGAAATCCGGTCCACCCCGGTTTCGGCAATGGCCCGCACGCTATCCATATTGACGCCGCCCGATGCTTCCAGCAAAGCTTGACCCGCGGCTTGCCGCACCGCTGCTCGCATCGCGCCGAGGCCAAAATTGTCGAGCAAGATCGAGGTCGCCCCAGCCGCTAATGCCTCGCTTAGCTGCACCAGGTTTTCCACCTCGATCTGGATCGACACCCCGGCGTTGAGTCCTTGTGCAGCCCGCATTGCTGCGGCGACACCGCCAGCCGCCGCGATATGGTTTTCCTTGATCAGGATGCCGTCGTACAGGGCCAGTCGCTGATTTTGCCCGCCGCCAACCCGGACTGCATATTTTTGTGCCAGACGCAGACCGGGCAAGGTTTTGCGGGTATCGAGGATCGACGCTTTGGTGCCTGCAATCAATGCCACGTAATGCCGGGTTGCAGTGGCAACGCCCGACAATAGCTGTAAAAAATTCAAGGCCGCGCGTTCCGCCGTCAGCAAGGCGCGGGCTGGCGCATCGATTACACATACTTCACTGTCAGTCGCCATCAGATCGCCTTCCGCATAACGCCAGGCGATGCAGATGCGCGAATCGAGCGCACGCATCACAGCCTCGAACCACGGCGCACCACACAACACTGCGGCTTCGCGCACGATGACACGCGCTTTCACCCATTCGTTTTCTGGCACCAGCTTGCCGGTGGCATCGCCACTGCCGACGTCTTCGCTCAATGCCGCATCGATATTATTTTGCAGCGCGACAGTCAGCGCGGCATCGAACGGCGCAAAGGCATTGGCCAAACTAACGTGTGCTGTGTTCATGCAGGTCCAATCCCAGAAAATAAAGTGGCTTCCTTGGCCAGGTCCGGCCCCGGCCGGGTGTTTGTATTTTGTGCTGCGGCAAAGGACAACATGCGGTCGATACACTTGAATGCGGCGCGGCCAACCTCGGGATCGATACGGATTTCGTTATCCTCCAGATTGCCCAATTCCAGCACGTCCGCCAGATTGCGCAAACCATTCATCGCCATCCAAGGACAATGCGCGCAGCTCTTGCAAGTGGCGCTATTGCCCGCAGTCGGGGCTTCGATGAAGCGCTTACCTGGCGCCGCCAGTTTCATCTTATGCAAGATGCCGTTATCGGTGGCGACGATAAATTCTTGCGCATCCATATTTTTGGCGGCAGCGATCATTTGTGACGTCGATCCCACCATATCGGCCAACGCCACCACGGCGGCAGGCGATTCAGGATGCACCAGGATTTTGGCCGCAGGATGAGCTGCTTTCAAGATTTCCAGCTCTGTGCCCTTGAATTCGTCGTGAACCAGGCAGGAGCCTTGCCACAGCAACATATCGGCGCCGGTTTGCTTTTGAATATAGGCACCCAGATGCCGATCCGGCGCCCACAGGATTTTTTTACCCTGTGCATGCAAATGGGCAACAATTTTCAGACCGATAGATGAAGTCACCATCCAGTCGGCACGCGCCTTTACTGCAGCACTGGTATTGGCATAGACCACGACAGTGCGGTCAGGGTGCGCATCGCAAAATGCAGCAAACTCATCGGCTGGGCAACCCAAATCGAGCGAGCAGGTTGCATCCAGGTCAGGCATCAGGATGCGTTTTTCAGGGCTGAGGATTTTTGCCGTCTCACCCATGAAGCGCACCCCGGCGACCACCAGCGTTTGGGCCGCATGGTCGCGTCCAAAGCGTGCCATTTCAAGCGAATCGGAGACACAGCCGCCAGTTTCTTCCGCTAAGTCTTGTATATCGGCATCGACGTAATAGTGCGCAACCAACACGGCGCCGCGTTCTTTTAATAAGCGCTTAATGCGCTGTTTGAGCTGCGTTTTCTCGTCCATTGAGAGATCGACCGGCGCCCTAGCCCAAGCCTGTGCCACGCAACTGGCACCGCTGGCCATCTGCGGACGGTCGTATTCGATGGTTTGGATAGATTGAATCTGCATAATTTGAATCTCATGAATGAAATAGGAATGTTTTTACCAATCACATGACGTTACAATATGTCCCCGGTCAAAAGCTGTTAAGAAACGTTTAATCTTGCAGTTTGTAACATTTTATAGCGCATTCCGTGGTGTATCCTGTCTTATGCATTACTATGTGGCAATAAAATTGTTCATTTGAGTATTGTTATTGTAATTCGTGTCTGGACACTAGACTTATATGGATAACTTCATTTTTGATAAAACCGACAAAGGGCGCGAGGAAATCGCGACCCGTAAGCATGGCGTCGCGTCACGCCTGCGCAGTCTGTTGGTTCTCATTGATGGTAAAAAAAGCACTCCCGAATTATTACAAAAAGTGGGCGGATTGGGTTTAGATGTTCGCAGCCTGATCGAGTTATTGGAAGGCGAATTTATTGAAAATATCGCCCCCGAATCGCTAGGCGATGCCCCGCAAAACATGCCAAGCGATCCGGCGGAAGCCGCCGCGATGGCCGACTTGGCAGCAATGGCAGCAGACATCAACGCCTCGGCTGCGGCACAGCCTTCTGTACCCCGTGAACCAGGCCAAGTCGGAAAAATCGGCGCCGACCAAATTATCGCCCTGCAAACATTTTTTAATGAAACTATTAAAAGCACCGTTGGCTTGCGCGGCTTCACCTTGCAATTGAAAGTGGAACGCGCGTTTTCGATTGAAGAATTCCGTGCCTTGCGACAACCGTATCTGGAAGCCGTACTAAAGGCCAAAGGCAATGAGATGGCGCGCAGCCTGCGTGATCGACTTGATCAATTGCTCGAGCTAGCCGAAAAATCGATCAAATAATTACTGCTAATTATTACTAATCACTGCTGAATTTTTTGCAAATTCCTTAAAAATTCGTTGGCATTCAATAAAAAAGCGCGGCAAGGTTTCTCTCCTTACAGCGCTTTTTTTACTCGGCCCAACCAAATTGCCGGTTGAAGCAGATTCAAAGCGGATGGCCAAACTTACTCAATACCTTGGCTTAACAAATATTCTTCATAGTTGCCACGGAAGTCGACGATTTCTTTTTCCGTCACTTCCAGCACCCTGGTTGCCAGCGACGACACGAATTCGCGGTCATGCGAAACAAAAATCAAGGTGCCGGCATATTTTTCCAAGGCGATATTGAGCGATTCAATCGACTCCATATCCATGTGATTGGTCGGCTCATCCATCAACAACACGTTGTGGCGGCCCAGCATCAGCTTGCCGTACGTCATGCGGCCTTTTTCACCGCCGGACAAGACCTTGACCGATTTTTTGACATCTTCGCCACCAAATAACAAGCGGCCCAGGATAGAACGCACGGCTTGATCATCATCACCTTCCTTGGTCCATTGTCCCATCCAGTCGGTCAGATTTTTATCGCTGGCAAAATCTTCGGTCGGGTCTTGCGGCATATAACCGACATTCGCATTTTCGGCCCATTTGACGGTACCGTGATCGGCTGACAGGCCGCTGATGTCGGTGCCGCCGATACTGCGCAGCAAGGTCGTTTTACCAGCGCCGTTAGCGCCGATGATGGCGATCCGCTCGCCGGCTTCGACCGTGATGCTGAAATTTTTAAACAACTCGCGATCAAACTTCTTGGAAATACCTTCGACTGTGACGGCTTGGCGATGCAGTTTTTTCTCGCCATCGAAACGCACAAAAGGATAGGCGCGCGAGGATGGCTTGATATCGTCAACCTTGATTTTTTCAATCTGTTTAGCGCGGGAGGTCGCCTGGCGCGCCTTGGATTTATTCGCGGCAAAACGGCGTACAAAATCCTGCAACTCGGCGACCTTGTCTTTGGCTTTGGCATTGTTCGCCAATTGCTGGTTGCGCGCCTGGGTCGAGGCGAACATATAGTCGTCGTAATTGCCGGGATAGACCTTCAGCGTGCCGTAATCCATATCGGCCACGTGGGTGCATACCTGATTCAGAAAATGGCGATCATGCGAAATAATGATCATGGTGGAATTGCGCTCATTGAGCACATCTTCCAGCCAGCGGATCGTATTGATATCCAGATTATTGGTCGGCTCGTCGAGCAGTAAAATATCAGGATTCGAAAACAAAGCCTGCGCCAGCAAGACGCGTAATTTCCAGCCGGGCGACACATTGCTCATCGGCCCTTGATGCAAATCGATCGCGACACCAGCGCCGAGCAGCAATTCGCCAGCGCGCGATTCGGCGGTATAACCATCGTATTCGGCAAATTTCGCTTCGAGGTCGGCGGCCTTCATATAGTCGTCGTCAGTCGCCTCTGGATTGGCATAGATGGCGTCGCGTTCGGCCATCGCCGCCCACATTTCGGTGTGCCCCATCATCACCACATCGAGCACGCGCATTTCTTCAAAAGCAAACTGGTCCTGGCGCAATTTACCCAAGCGTTCGTGCGGATCGAGCATCACGGTGCCGGCCGAAGAATCAAGGTCGCCGCCCAGGATTTTCATAAAGGTCGATTTACCGCAACCGTTGGCGCCGATCAAACCGTAACGGTTACCTTCGCCGAATTTGACGGAGATGTTTTCAAATAGCGGCTTGGGGCCGAACTGCATGGTGATATTGGCTGTGGATAGCACGGGCAAAACCTTTGGGAGCGTGAAATAAATGAACCGAGGATTTTACCATTGACTGTAGTGGCAATTTCGATCTTGATCAGCCAATTGCGTCAGGTCGGCGATTTGGCAAATCGGGCTGGTTGGCGTCGAGTTTTGCGCTGCCAAAAATCGGTCGCAAGACAAATATCCGGTATTTTTCCAGAAAATACCGACAGTAATTTATTCATCCTCTGCTACTGCCTGGCTTGCGTTAAATCCAACAAAATCACCCAAAGTACTCGATGACAAACACTATTTTCGACGCCCCAAAGTCATTGCCTATCTGGATCAGCTCAAGCCCGCCGCGGCAAGCCATGTTGCATCGAATCACAGTGTGAAACGTCCGGCGCAACTATCGCAAGGTGAGAAAGCGGGAAAGAATGCCGGCGACCCAGATCCAGCAAGCTGCGGGGAACGGGATAAAAAATCAAATAGCTGAATCGATTCCGTCGCTTGCGTTAAGTGATGCGCCCAAACTTCATTTTTAGCGTGTTTTGGTCGCTGATTCGCCACAAATGAAAGCCCCCAAAAACTAAGCTAAAAAGAAGATACTCCCCCCGCCCATTGGAAAATATCGGCTGTCCCGCACGTCTTTAAAGCGCTAGAAAATATACTGGCCACAGTATATTTTTCACATAAAGCTACCTTAAAGTCGGATACGCCGACATCTCAAGCCTGAAACCATGCTGATCCGAGCGCAATCTGGCCTGACATCCAACCGGCAAAGTAGCGCGGTCGCGGACATGGCCGAACGGCAATCCGGTCAATACCGGCACCGGCAAGGCCTTGCGAATGAACGCGAGCATCGCAGCAAAGTCGTAACCATTATCGTATTCGGACAAGCGATAACTGGAAAAATCGCCCAACACAATCGCTTTTTGCCGCGCCAAAATACCGGCTTGATGCAATTGCAATAGCATGCGTTCGACCCGGTACGGATGCTCGTTCACGTCTTCCAGGAACAGGATGCCGCCATCGGTTTGCGACACCGTCGGCATGAATGGCGAACCGACCAAATGCGCCAGCATTGCCAAATTGCCGCCCCATAAAGGTCCAGCGACATCGACCGCGGGATTGGCAGAATCAGCGGCACAGATGCCGCTCACCGTATGGGTCGGTCCGCGCAGGCATTGCCAGAAATTGGACAAGGTAAATTGACTGACCTCAGGTTCAGGCCGGGTGAAATCGTCGCATAGCATCGGGCCGGCGAAACTGACCGCGCCGGTCGCCGCCATCAACGCCAGGTTAAATGCGGTGAAATCGCTATAGCCGACGAACAATTTGCCGCTATCCGCCAAGGCCGCAAAGTCGAGCGCTGGCAAGATGCGGCTAACGCCGTAACTGCCGCGCAAGGCCATCACAATTTGCACTGCCGGGTCGCGCGCCGCTGCCATCAATTGCGCTACCCGCGCGCTGTCGGTGCCGCCGAAGCGCAGATACTTTTCAGCCGGCTGGTAATAGTTATGGACAACGCAACCTTGCGCTTCGAGTGCGGCAATGCCGTGCGCAAGCGCCACCTCGTCCGGCGCGTAACCGCCTGGCGCGACGATGGCAACACCAATTGCGGTTGAATCTTGGTCGATCATTAGCTAGCCACCTTTTTCGCGAACAGCCAGCTTCGTGCCGGTACGAAATCGGTTTCTGGCACAGCCCGTCCCTTGCAATGGGCAGCGATCATGTCAATCAAATGGGGGTGCAGGGCTGAAGGCAAATCGTGTCCCATGCCGTCGATAATGCGTAAAACCGCATTGGGAATCCAGCGCGCCGTATCGCGCCCGCAAGCCAGCGGCACCAACGGGTCTTGTGCGCCATGCAACACCAGTGTCGGGCAGTGTATCTTCTTGAGTAAAGCCAGCCGGTCTTTGGAGGCAACGATGGCGACGATCTGCCGTGCCGAACCCGCCATGTACAGGCTGCGCTTGACCCCGCCGCCTAAAATCGCCTGCATCTCGGCATCGGTGGCTGGATAAGCAGGACTACCGATGATTTTGAAAGTGCGGATCATTTGCGCCAGCACTTGTTGCGGATCACAGGGATTTTTAGGGCGTGACAACATGGCTTTGCGCGCCGCTACGCTGGGGCCGGGCAAGCCGCGCCGGCCGCTACTCGACATCAGCGAAGTCAGGCTCAATATCCGCTCGGGATAACGCGCCGCTACGATTTGCGCAATCATGCCGCCCATCGAGATGCCGACAATATGCGCCCGCGCCAAGCCCAGTACGTCGAGCAACCCTACCGAATCGGCCGCCATATCGTCCAGCGTGTAACCCGATTTGAGCGGCAAGCGAAATAGCGTTTTAACGTAGGCGAACGGCAGATTGGGTGTGCCGAAGCGTTCCATCTTGGTCGATAGACCGCTGTCACGATTATCGAAACGGATCACATAAAACCCTTGCGCCACCAAACCATCGACAAACGCTTGCGGCCACGACACCAGTTGCATGCCCAGGCCCATGATCAAGAGTAATGGCGTTTCGCAAGGATCGCCTTGCGTTTCATAAGTGAGGGTGATGCCGTTGGCGCTAGCAGTGGGCAAGGCGGACTCTCTTTACTACATTAGTGACTAATTTAAGGGGGTATAGACCAAAAAACATGCTTATCCGCAGGTATTTGGCGGCACAAAAAATATACTGCCGCCAGTATTTTTCAGTGAATTCAAGGCATCAAAAGCGCTGCCTCACGCGCCGCAAGCCGGCGCGCGGCGAAAAATTCTTTCAGTAATGCACTGCAAGGTTCCGCTAAAACGCCGCCGGTGACGGTGGTGTGGTGATTCAATTTCTCATGCTCAAACAAGTTGACGACCGAACCACAAGCGCCGGTTTTTAAATCGGCGGCGCCAAATACCACCCGCGCCAGACGCGCATGCATCATCGCGCCGGCACACATGGCGCAAGGCTCCAGCGTGACAAACAACTCGCAACCCGGTAAGCGGTAATTGCCAACGATGTTGGCGGCGGCACGCAATGCCATGATTTCGGCATGCGCCGTGGGGTCGTGGCTGCCGATCGGCTGGTTAAACCCGGTGGCAATCACCTGCCCGTCCTTGACCACCAGCGCGCCGACCGGCACTTCGCCCAAAGCCCAGGCGTTATGCGCCTGCGACAGGGCTTGTTGCATGAAAACGGCATCGTTCATAAGCGGCGGCTATGTTAGCTATTTATTTACTGTAAGGATCACGATCACACATCGACAATTAGTCGCCTGTGATTTCGGCCCAGCAATTTGGCGTCTCGTGCAGCACCAGTTTATGCAAACGCAGGCCGGTGCCGAAGCGGTCTTGATACGCCACTTTCAGAATATTGAACGCAGTCTGGGCTAGGTTTTCCACCGTCGGGATGCGGTCGATCACGACCGTTTTATGACCCGGCAGGGTTTCCAGAAAAGCCCGCACCGCGGTATCTTTTTCATACACGATAAACGCGTGATCCCAGACATCGACCAGATGTTCTTTGGCCAGCGATTTGATATCGGAAAAATCCATGATCATGCCGTTGTCGGAACTGCCCTCTTCTTCAATCACAGCGCCGAGCAGCGTGATTTCAAGCGTATAGCGATGGCCGTGCAGATTGCGGCACTGGCTTTTATGATCGGGAATGCGATGACCGGCATCGAATTCGAGCTTGCGGGTGATGGTGAGCATGGGTTTTACGATTTCTGTTTCTATTTTTGTTGCGATTACGGAATTTGGAGCATTTTGTGCGTCTGCAAACTTAGCTTCCATTTAGGATTGTTTTTGCAGGTGTCGATTGCCAATTGCGTATTGCGCTCCAATGCAGGCCCATCCATCGGCTGCACAAAAAAGTTGTCGAATTCCAGCGATTCATACGCGACCAAGCTTTGGTTGGCTTGAGGAATCACTACCTTCAACTCATTGCCTTTTTGCACTACCAAAGTCGAACCGACTTTGGGGCTGACGCAAATCCAATCCACCCCTGTTGGTACGAGAATTGTTCCATTGGTTTCGATAGCGATCTCAAAACCTGCGCAATGCATGCTATCGATTAAAGCTGCATCAAGTTGCAACAGCGGTTCGCCGCCGGTAAACACCACGTATTTACTGGCAGGATAACTGGACGGCCAAAGACTATTGATGGTGTCGGCCAAACTATTGCTATCGCTAAATTTGCCGCCCCGTTCGCCGTCAGTGCCGACGAAATCGGTATCGCAAAATTGGCATACCGCAGTGGCACGGTCGCTTTCACGCCCCGACCATAGATTGCAGCCGGCAAAGCGGCAAAACACCGCCGGGCGCCCGGCATGCGCGCCCTCACCTTGCAAGGTATAGAAAATTTCTTTGATGCTGTAGCTCAAGGGATTTCCTGAATCAATTGAAAGGTCGGGATTTATTGTTATTCGATTATGCCGACGCTTATTCCCACTCAATGGTGGCTGGCGGTTTGCCGGAAATATCGTAGACCACACGATTGATGCCGCGCACTTCGTTGATGATGCGGTTCGATACCTTGCCCAGCAACTCGTGCGGGAGATGAGCCCAATGTGCCGTCATGAAATCTTGCGTCTGTACTGCTCGCAAGGCCACAACCCATTCATAAGTGCGGCCATCGCCCATCACGCCGACCGATTTGACCGGCAAAAATACGGCAAAAGCCTGGCTGGTGGCTTCGTACCAATTAGCCGGTGTGCTATCGGCATCGCGCGGTAAATCGCTAGTCGAATTGCGCAATTCTTCGATAAAGATCGCATCGGCACGACGCAGCAAGTCGGCATATTCCTTCTTGACTTCACCCAGAATCCGCACGCCCAAACCAGGGCCGGGGAAAGGATGGCGATACACCATTGCATGCGGCAAGCCGAGCGCGACGCCCAGTTTGCGTACTTCGTCCTTGAACAATTCGCGTAAGGGTTCGAGCAATTTTAGATTCAAAGTTTCGGGCAGGCCACCGACGTTATGGTGGCTCTTGATGGTGTGGCCTTTTTTGCCCTTGCCGGCGCTTTCAATCACGTCGGGATAGATCGTGCCCTGCGCCAGCCATTTGGCATTTTTTAGCTTGCCGGCTTCGACCTGGAACACTTCGACAAACTCTCGGCCAATAATCTTGCGCTTGGCTTCGGGATCGGATATGCCCGCCAGATGGCCCATGAATTGGTCTTCGGCATCGATCCGGATCACTTTGACACCTAGATTTTCGGCAAACATCGCCATCACCATCTTGCCTTCGTCCAGACGCAGCAAGCCATGATCGACAAACACGCAAGTGAGCTGGTCCCCAATGGCACGGTGGATCAGGGCCGCCGCAACGCTGGAATCGACCCCGCCGGACAGTCCCAGGATGACTTCATCGCTACCGACTTGCTGGCGAATCGATTCGACCGCCTCGCTGATGTAATCGGGCATATTCCAGTCCGACTGGCAACCGCAAATTTGGTGCACGAAACGGCCCAACAGGGCTTTGCCTTGCAGCGTGTGCGTGACTTCCGGGTGGAACTGGACTGCGTAAAAATGCCGATCTTCATCCGCCATCGCTGCAATCGGGCAACTTTGGTTGGACGCCATTAATTTGAAGCCGGCCGGCAAATCGACTACTTTATCGCCGTGACTCATCCAGACCTTGAGCATGCCGTGACCGTCTGCGGTGACGAAATCATTGATTTCGCTCAGCAGTTTGGTATGCCCGCGGGCGCGTACTTCGGCATAACCGAATTCCCGCACTTTGCCGATCTCTACCTTGCCGCCCAACTGCGCCGCCATCGCCTGCATGCCGTAACAAATTCCCAGCACCGGCACGCCCAGTTCGAATACAGCCTGCGGCACGCGTGGTGTATCGCCTTCGGTCACACTATTGGGGCCGCCGGATAATATGATCCCAGCCGCGCCGTAATTGCGAACAAATTCGTCGCTCACGT
>JAZKIX010000056.1:0-5910 GCA_040384645.1 Pseudomonadota bacterium
GTCAGCGGTAAGGTACCGCCCCAACGCGCACTCAATTCCAGCGCTTGTTGCCAGCCGCCTATCGTGCCGGCAGTGGTATTCGCCGCCAACGGTCCGCGCACAGGAATCGCGTCAAGATTGCGGCTCGCATAAAAATCGGTAGAAACCGCAGCACCAGCCACGCCGCAAGCCTCAATCGCCAATACCGGCTTACCGGGTTCGGACATGACCCAAAAACTGTCGCCGCCTATCCCGTTCATGTGTGGATAAACGACTGCGATTGTCGATGCAGCCGCAATCATGGCTTCAAGCGCGTTGCCACCTTCCTGCAAGACAGACTGGGCCGCTTGAGCCGCAAGGGAATGAGGCGCAACAGCCATGCCGCGTGTTGCGTAGGTAGTATTCTGCATAAAAACCTTTGTATCGATCTATCAATGGGATTGCCGTTTTAATCGGCAATCCCATACTTTTAAAACTTCTGAAAATTTTTACGGCAAATACTTACTGGTATGCGGACAGGCCTGCATTGGTGTTATCCAACGTCCGTTGCTTGGTCTGCTCCAGGAATTTGCGACGCATCGGCTTGAGGATGGCAATAGCCAAAAGCGCTGTGAAAAAATCCATGCAAATGACAGTGGCGAACACCGGTGTCCAGGAGCCGGTTGCTTCATGCATCATCGCGGCCAGAGGCCCGCCCAATACCGAGCCGACGCCTTGCGCCATGTACAGAAAACCATAGTTGGTAGTGGCATGCTTGGTGCCAAAGGTATCGGTCAGAATCGATGGGAACAGCGAGAAAATTTCGCCCCAGCCGAAGAACACCACGCCAGACAACAATACGAACAACACAGGATTATCAGTCGTCAACAGCCACAAGGTCATCGCCACGCCTTCCATCCCGAATGCGATGAACATGGTGTTTTCGCGGCCGATACGATCCGATACCCAACCGAAGAAAGGACGCGTCAAGCCATTGGCAAAACGGTCGATTGTCAACGCCAGCGGCAAGGCTGCCATGCCGAAAACCATCGCATCGTGCACGCCAAAATCCTTGGCGAATGCACCCATTTGCGAGATCACCATCAGACCCGAGGTCGACATCATCGTCATCATGATGAACATCAGCCAGAACACAGGCTTCTTCAGCATTTCTGCCGGTTCGTAACCGTGACCGGTATCACGATTCGGATTGACTGCATGGTGACGGGCTTTGAGGTCAGCGACTTCTTCCGCTTTTGGACGGCGCATTCCTTGCGCAGCAATGAAGCCGACGATACCGATAATCAGGCCGAACAACATCAGTGTGCTTGAGACACCTTCCGATTTGATGTGGGAAGAAATCGCAAACGTAGTCAGGATCGCGCCGAAACCGTAGCCCGCTGCAACCATACCCACTGCGAAACCGCGTTTATCCGGAAACCATTGCACCATCAGGCCGACCACGCCGACGTAGATGATGCCAGTACCGACACCGCCCAGCAAACCGTAGGTCAGATAAAGACCCCAGACGCTGGACACGGTGGACGCCAAGATCCAGCTCAATGCAGTCAAAATCGCACCTGCGGATAACAACAGGCGCGGGCCGAATTTATCAACCAGATAGCCCTGAAAAGGAGAAAGGAAAGTCTGCGCCACGATCAATATCGCGAACGTGATCTGGACTTCAGTCAGGGTTGCACCGAGAGAAGCGGTCAACTCCGTCGTGAACAGCGCCCACACATACTGCGGACTGGAAATTGCCATCATTGCCAGCACACCAAAAAACAGTTGCCACCATCTGGTCCGGTTAGCAGTCGCAGGTGAAGTATTCAGTTGATTCATAATTGGTCTCCAGGATAATTATTGAACTCAAAAACGTTATTTCCGTATGTCTTTTACTGACATGTCAGTTTTAAACGTAAATTAGGCCCAGTAATTACACTTGTCAAGGATTTAGGGGATTCGCAATGCGTGTTTGGAAATAAACAAACACATTACTCGGTGCATCAACATAAGCAAACTTGATGCCAATTAGGATGGAAAGGCCAAAATAACAGCGATCTCACTCTGACATGTCAGATTAATGAGAAATAGTGAGGTCATAGGGAGTGAGGGAAGTTAAGACCAAAATTGGTGCAAAAAATAATGGATTAATCCAAACTGGTGCGAAATTCTCACCAAAATCAAGCTTCGCCCAGATACGCTTCTTTCACTTTGGGATCATTCAGCATTTGTTGCGCGTCGCCGTGCATGGTGACCAGACCGGATTCCATCACGTAAGCACGATGCGCGGCCTGTAGTGCCAGTTTTGCATTCTGCTCCACCAGCAAAACCGTGATGCCCTGTGCCGACACGGTACGAATGACTTCAAAAATCTTTTCCACCATGATGGGTGACAAACCCATCGACGGCTCATCCAGCAACAGCAATTCCGGATGACTCATCAACGCGCGTGCCATTGCCAACATCTGTTGCTCACCGCCTGATAAGGTGCCGGCCATTTGCGCAGCACGCTCCTTCAGTCTGGGAAAAACGCCAAACCATTTTTCGATATCCGCATCGATGGCAGCTTGATCATTACGCGTAAAAGCCCCCATCAAGAGATTTTCGCGGATGGACATGCGGGTAAAGACGCCACGCCCCTCAGGCACCATTGCCAGTTTTTTCCTGACCAGTTCAAACGAGTGCAAACCCTTGATAGGCTGGCCGATGTACTCGATATGTCCATCGACACGGCAATCCGGCAAGGTACCGGTAATTGCTTTTAGTATGGTCGTTTTACCGGCGCCATTGGCACCGATCAGCGTGATCAACTCGCCCTTGTTGACTTCAAGATCGACACCCTTGACTGCTTGAATGCCGCCGTACGCGACCTTTAAGCCTTCGATCTTCAGAATGTTCGTTGTCATGCTTGGTCTTTCTGTATTGCATAGGGTGTGCCTTGAGCGCCGTCGCGAGCAAGTGCAGACCGGCAGGAGAAGCGCAGCCGTACGAACGTACGGTGAGCATCACAGTGTCGGCCTGCGCTTGCGCAGTAGGCGAACAAGGTACACATCAGTGACCGCCACCTAAATAGGCTTCAATCACGGCCGGATTTTTCTGCACATCGGCAGGGACGCCTTCCGCAATCGGCTTGCCGTAATCCAGCACGGTAATGCGGTCGCACAGACCCATGACCAGCTTGACGTCGTGTTCAATCAATAAAATGGTTTTGCCTTCCGCCTTGATCTTGACCAGCAGTTCGCGCAAGCCCAGTTTCTCGGTAGCGTTCATCCCTGCCGCCGGCTCATCCAGCGCCAGCAATTGCGGATCGGTCGCCAACGCGCGCGCAATTTCCAGCCGGCGCTGATCGCCATACGACAAGTGCCGCGCCGTGCGTTCGGCAAACTTTGCAATCCCGACGAAATCGAGCAATTCCATCGCGCGCGTACGGATCGCAGCTTCTTCCAGTCGTGCCGCCTTGTGATGAAACACTGCACCGAACAAACCCTGATGCGTGCGTACATGACGTCCGACCATGACGTTTTCCAGCGCGCTCATTTCACCGAACAAACGAATGTTCTGGAAGGTACGGGCGATGCCGGCCTTGGCCACTTCATGTGGAGCCGATGGCGAATACGGCTTGCCGGCCAACTCGAAGCTGCCGGCGTCGGCCTGGTACAAGCCGGTGATGACATTGAAGAAAGTGGTTTTGCCGGCGCCATTCGGTCCGATCAAGCCATAGATCTGGCCTTGCATGATCTTGACGTTGACATCCGTCAACGCCTGCAAGCCACCGAAGCGCTTACTGACATTGGCAATGTTGAGGATGATTTGCGACTTGGTGGTATCCATCATTGCATCCACTTATGCTGCGACGACATCAGTCGATTTCGTCGCAGTGTCATTATCTGTTGTCGGCCTGTCTTCATTTTTCGGCGCTGGCCACAAACCTGCAGGACGTATCAGCATGATCAGCACCATCGCCAGACCGTACAGCAATTGACGTAGAATTTCCGCATCAATCAGGACTTCGCCAAACAGCGTACGTTGTAGCGGCTCGACACCATGGCGCAAAATTTCCGGCAAGGCAGCAAGCAGGATGCCGCCTAATATGACGCCGGGAATATGTCCCATCCCGCCCAGCACCACCATCGCCAGCACTGCAATCGACTCCGTCAATGAGAAAGACTCCGGCGACACAAAACCCTGGAATGAAGCGAACATGGCGCCAGCCACACCACCGAAGGAAGCACCCATTGCGAATGCCAGCAACTTGACGTTGCGCGTATTGATGCCCATCGCTTTCGCAGCGATTTCATCTTCGCGAATCGCGACGAAAGCACGACCCAAACGCGAATTCTGCAAACGCACCGAGATAAAAATAATCGCGATACACAAGGCGAGAAATAGAAAGTAATAGGCATTCACCGATGGCATCGCGTAACTGCCAAGCATGACCGTCGATGCCGAGCCATCTTCGCCGTTCAGCGATACGCCAAAAATGCGTATCGGATCGATCAGGTTGATCCCTTGCGGACCGTTGGTGATGTTGACCGGGCCGTTCAGATTGTTCATGAAGATACGGATGATTTCGCCAAAGCCCAATGTAACGATGGCCAGATAATCGCCGCGCAGCTTGAGTGTAGGCGCACCCAACACAGCACCGAAAAATCCGGCGACCAATGAAGCCAGCGGCACGATGACCCATAGTGATAAGTGAATACCGTTCTGCGCAATCTCGGGACCGAAGACCCACATCAAGAAGGTGCCAATCGCCGGGTATTGATTGACGAAAGATTCCAGCACCACCGCAAATTGCGGCGACGCCAGCAAGGCCGTCAGATAAGCGCCGATGGCATAGAACGCGATGTAGCCAAGATCGAGCAAGCCGGCAAAGCCAACCACTATATTCAAGCCGAGCGCCAACATGATGTAGAGCAGCGCAAAGTCCATGATGCGCACCCATGAATTGCCGAAATTTTGCGCGATGAATGGGAAGACCAGCGCTATAGCGAAAATGACGAGCAAGCCGGAATAGGCTTTGCGCGGATTGTTTTTGACGTCGAAATAATTGGACACGATTTTCCCTTATGCCCGATCCGGCACGCGTTCGCCCATGATGCCGGACGGTCGCAAGGTCAGCACGATGATGAGAACAACGAAGGCAAAGATGTCCTGGTAGTGACTACCGAGGAAACCACCAGTCAGATCGCCTATATAACCGGCGCCCAGACTTTCAATCAAGCCCAGCAAAATACCGCCCAGCATCGCGCCGTAGATATTGCCGATACCGCCCAATACCGCTGCGGAAAATGCCTTCAGCCCCGGAACAAATCCCATCGCAAATTGCGCCGACGAATAATTGGCCGCCCACATCACACCGGCAATGGCTGCCAGCGCCGCACCAATGACAAAGGTCATCACGATCACACGATTGGAGTCCACACCCATCAAGCCGGCGACACGCGGATTCTCTGCGGTTGCCCGCATCGCACGGCCCATCTTGGTTTTTTCAATCAAGAGCACCAGCAAACCCATCGCGATTGCCGCAAGCACCAGCAACATTACCTGCACCGGAGAAATCAGCGCACCCATGATGTGCAAAGGCTCACCCGGCATCACTTGCGGGAAAGGAATCGGACTGCGCCCCCAAATCATCATTGCCAGCGTTTGCAACAGGATGGATACGCCGATCGCGGTAATCAAAGGTGCGAGACGCGGTGCATTGCGCAGGCGTCTGTAAGCGACACGTTCGATCAACACATTGACGCCGACACAGACCGGGATCGCACCAAGGATGGCAATCATCAACTTGACGAGGCCGGGCAAATCGGGCGCAACCGTGTTCACCATCTTGAGGATAGTCAGGCCGGCCATCGCGCCTATCATCAGCACATCGCCATGCGCGAAATTGATCAGGTTGAGAACGCCGTACACCATCGTATAGCCGAGCGCGATCAAGGCATACAT
>JAZKIX010000057.1:0-10224 GCA_040384645.1 Pseudomonadota bacterium
CGTTGAAATTCTACTGACTGACAACGCTCGATTCACGCCGACCACCGACTTCAAACATTACCCGATGTCATTTACCGTAATCATTCCCGCACGTCTCGCTTCGACCCGTTTGCCCAATAAGCCACTGGCTGATATTGGCGGCAAACCGATGGTGGTGCGTACCGCTGAGCGTGCCAAGCAATCGGGCGCGGCGCGGGTAATGGTGGCAACCGATCATCCAGAAATTATGGCGGCATGCCGGCAACACGGCGTGCAAGTTTGTATGACCCGCGCCGATCATCCTTCTGGCACCGATCGTATCGCCGAAGTTGCAGCAAGCATGGGTTTGCCCAAAGATGCCGTGGTGGTCAATGTGCAGGGCGACGAACCATTGATCGAGCCGGACTTGATTGCCGCTACCGCTGCACTGATTTCAGCCCAAGTGCCGATGGCGACCGCAGCGCATCCGATTCACGATATTGCCGATGTATTCAATCCCAATGTGGTGAAGGTCGTACTCAATCAAGCGGGACGTGCACTGTATTTTTCGCGTGCCACTATCCCGTGGGATCGGGACGGTTTTAGTCTTTCCAGAGAATCGATGCCGTTAGGATATGCACCATTGCGCCATATCGGGCTGTATGCGTATAGCAATGCTTTTTTACAGACCTATCCCAGCTTATCGGTATCGCCGCTAGAGCAGATCGAAGCGCTGGAACAATTGCGTGTGTTGTGGCACGGCTTTTCGATTGCAGTCCATGTTACCGCTGCGACGCCCGCAATTGGGGTCGATACGCTGGACGACTTGCTGCGGGTTCGGAAAATGTTTGAAAACTGATGTCATATTGCCGTAAGTGGTATTCAATAGTGCGAATCGGCGTGAAAATGCTATTTCCACAAATTATGTGGTAAGTTTCGTGCAAACTTATTGTGTTAAAAAGCATTGTTAGGCAATGTGTGCAAAGCCATTGCTTCTATAAAAACGATAACTGTCTTAGGAATTATTCATGCGTCTTATCCTGTTAGGTGCGCCCGGTGCTGGCAAGGGCACTCAAGCGAATTTCATCAAAGAAAAATACAATATTCCACAGATATCCACCGGCGATATGTTGCGCGCCGCAGTCAAGGCCGGCACACCGCTTGGTCTGGCGGCAAAAAAAGTGATGGACGCAGGCGGATTGGTGTCGGATGAAATCATCATCGGATTAGTCAAGGACCGTTTGCAACAAGCTGATTGCGCCCAAGGTTATTTATTCGATGGATTCCCGCGCACGGTGCCGCAGGCAGATGCGATGAAGGAAAGCGGTGTCGTAATCGATTACGTACTTGAAATCGACGTGCCGGATGAAGCCATCATCGAGCGCATGAGCGGACGCCGTGTGCATCCCGCATCGGGCCGCAGTTATCACATTCAATTCAATCCGCCCAAAGTTGCCGGACGCGACGACATAACGGGCGAAGAATTAATCCAGCGTGACGATGACAAGGAAGCGACTGTCGCCAAGCGGCTAGCTGTATACCACGACCAGACTGAAGTGCTGGTCGGTTATTACAACGAGTGGGCCAAGTCCGGTCAATCGGGCGCACCGAAATATCGGAAAATCGCCGGGGTCGGACCAGTCGATCAAATCCGCGACAGTGCGTTTCGGGCATTGGCGGAATAGGTTAATAAAAAAGCGGACTGCATGTCCGCTTTTTTTTCGCTCAAATATCTCAATGCGTATGCAGTTTGATCTAACCCAATAGATGACATGAGTTTTTGCAGTACGCAGGTGACCGGTTTGCGATAGCAGGCAGGCAAAATGTTGGTGACGTTTTTTTACCGTGCACAGTATCAACCTTGATCTTAATAATAATTGGAGGAGACAACATGGCAACAGGTTTGTACTTTGCAGTAGCATGCGGCATCATCGCCGTGATTTACGGCCTGGTATCGCGCAGCTGGATTTTGCGCCAAGACGCCGGTAATGCCCGGATGCAAGAAATCGCGCTGGCCATTCAACAAGGTGCAGGTGCCTATCTGGCGCGTCAATACCGCACCATTGCGATTGTCGGTGTTGTGTTGTTCATCATTATTACGCCGTTATTGGGACTGACCACTGCCTTGGGATTCTTGCTAGGGGCGGTCTTGTCAGGCGCATGCGGTTTCATCGGCATGAATGTCTCGGTTCGTGCCAATGTGCGTACCGCCCAAGCTGCTACCAAGGGTATGAATGAAGCTCTGGACGTCGCTTTCAAAGGGGGCGCGATTACCGGCATGCTGGTGGTCGGGCTTGGATTGCTTGGGGTGACCTTGTTTTACTGGTACCTGACGGTTTCTTCCGCAGGCGGCACATTGTCGCAACATGATGTGATCAAACCTTTGATCGGACTTGCCTTCGGCGCGTCCTTGATTTCCATATTTGCACGCCTTGGCGGAGGTATTTTTACTAAAGGCGCTGACGTTGGAGCAGATCTGGTCGGCAAGGTGGAAGCCGGTATTCCAGAAGACGATCCACGTAATCCGGCAGTGATTGCCGATAACGTCGGCGATAACGTCGGCGATTGTGCCGGCATGGCCGCCGATTTGTTTGAAACTTATGTGGTCACCTTGATCGCCACCATGTTGCTCGGGGCATTGCTGATCACTAATGCCACTACCGAAGCAATTGTGTATCCACTATTGCTTGGCGCAGTGTCGATTCTGGCATCCATCGTCGGTTGCTCGATGGTGAAAGCCAAACCAGGCAAAAAAATCATGTCAGCGCTTTACATTGGACTTTGGTGGGCTGCCGGCTTGTCCCTAATTGGTTTCGCGGTCGTCACTTGGCAAGTTTGGCCGGACGAGGCGATGCGGATGAAAATGATGGGGGCCACCTTGGTGGGTATTGTGTTGACGGGTTTGATGGTCTACATCACCGAGTATTACACCGGTACCGATTTCAAACCGGTCAAGCATATTGCAGAAGCCTCGACCACTGGTCACGGCACCAATATCATCGCTGGACTGGGTGTATCGATGAAATCAACCGCTTATCCAGTGTTGGCGGTGTGTGTTGCCATCCTGGCAGCTTATCAATTGGCTGGTTTATACGGCATCGCTATCGCTGCCACGTCGATGTTGTCGATGGCCGGAATTATCGTGGCGCTTGATGCTTACGGCCCGATTACCGACAACGCCGGCGGTATAGCCGAAATGTCGGGCATGCCTGAATCGGTGCGCGCCATTACCGATCCACTGGATGCGGTAGGCAATACTACTAAGGCAGTCACCAAAGGTTATGCTATTGGCTCAGCCGGTCTGGCGGCTTTGGTGTTGTTCGCCGATTACACCCACGCGCTCGATTCGGTCGGTAAGAGTACCTCGTTTGACCTATCCAATCCGATGGTGATCGTTGGCTTGTTCATCGGAGGTTTGATTCCTTACCTGTTCGGTGCGATGGCGATGGAAGCGGTGGGGCGTGCTGCTGGCGCAGTTGTGATCGAAGTACGGCGTCAATTCCGCGACATCAAAGGCATCATGGATGGCACTGGCAAACCGGAGTACGACAAGGCTGTGGACATGTTGACCGCCTCCGCAATTAAAGAAATGATCGTGCCGTCATTGCTGCCGGTAGTGGTGCCTATCTTGGTGGGGATGTTGTTGGGACCTGCCGCTTTGGGTGGTTTGTTGATGGGTACCATTGTGACTGGTTTGTTCGTCGCTATTTCGATGACGACCGGTGGTGGCGCTTGGGATAATGCCAAAAAGTACATCGAAGACGGTCACTTTGGCGGCAAGGGCTCCGACGCGCACAAGGCTGCGGTGACTGGCGATACGGTTGGTGATCCCTATAAGGACACTGCCGGGCCGGCTGTGAATCCTTTGATTAAAATTATCAATATCGTCGCACTATTGCTGGTGCCTTTGTTGCCAGTGACCGGTTGGCTGGCAGTCGGTAGTCCGGTCGCGGCACCGACCGTAATTCTTGTCCCTGCCGCGTCGGCGCCGGCGGCTAGTGCGGTCTTGTCCGCCGCGTCAGTTCCAGCCGCAAGTGCTGAGCAAGCTGCCTCGGCAAAATAATCGCTATTGAAACTGGTCGAAGTTCATCAAAAAAGCAGCTTCGGCTGCTTTTTTGATTGAGGGAGGGCAAATAATGAAAATTTCAGATCAGGTTTTTATTGTCACCGGTGCTGCGTCGGGCCTTGGCGAAGCTACCGCGCGCATGATCGTAGAGGAAGGCGGAAAAGTTGTTCTGGCCGACCTGCAGGTCAATGCCGGCCAGCGCCTTGCGGCTGAACTGGGCGCAGTATTCGTGCCTTGTGATGTGACGCAAGAAGACGACGGTAAGCGTGTAGTTGGCGCGGCATTGGCGTTGGGCGCGCTGAGAGGCTTGATCAATTGCGCAGGGGTCGCACCAGCTGCGAAAACGGTTGGAAAGAACGAGCCTCATTCCTTGATAGCGTTTCAAAATACGATCAATATCAACCTGGTTGGCAGTTTCAATATGGCACGTCTGGCGGCTGACGCCATGACCGGCAATGCAT
Source organism: Pseudomonadota bacterium (assembly GCA_040384645.1). Taxonomy (GTDB): domain Bacteria; phylum Pseudomonadota; class Gammaproteobacteria; order Burkholderiales; family Burkholderiaceae_D; genus JAZKIX01. The sequence continues at coordinate 4,486 of JAZKIX010000057.1, forward strand.
CCAACGACGATGGCGAGCGTGGCGTGATCATCCATACAGCGTCAATCGCTGCCTACGATGGACAAGTCGGACAAGTCGCCTATGCTGCGTCGAAGGCTGGCATCGTTGGTCTGACTTTGCCGATGGCGCGTGACCTTGCGCGGTATGGAATTCGAGTGATGACGATTGCGCCTGGGATTTTTGAAACGCCGCTGGTGCAGGCAATGCCGGTTGAGTTGCAAGACGCTCTTAGCAAAACGGCGCCGTTTCCATCAAGGTTAGGTCGCCCTTCAGAGTTCGCGCATTTGGTAAAAGCCATTCTTGAGAATGCCATGTTAAACGGCGAAACAATACGCCTTGATGGCGCGGTCCGAATGCCGCCGAAATAATCTGGCATGGCGATTTTTCCCGATATTTATTGTGTTCAATTTGACACATGCTCCACAAATCAATGGGAGCCTGCTAATCTTGCTCTATGACACTTCATCAGAAAACCGGCCTCATTCTTACAGGTGGTGGCGCGCGTGCAGCCTATCAGGTCGGCGTTTTACAGGCGATTTCAAGCATATTGTGGGAGGCCGGCTGGCCGCCAGCACGCTGTCCGTTTGACATTATTTGCGGCACTTCAGCTGGAGCCATCAATGCAACTGCTCTAGCCTGCCATGCTGATAATTTTGGGGAGGGTGTCCAGAAATTACTGGACGTATGGGAGCACTTTGAAGTTGAGCAAGTGTATCGGGCTGATTCGTTAGGCGTGATTCGTTCTGGCGCACGCTGGTTATCGCTATTGTCATTTGGCTGGTTGTTACGTAAATGGCGCGCCGCACCGCCTAGTTCCTTGCTCGACAACAGCCCTTTGGTGAATTTGCTGCACCGCATGCTCGATTTGCCCCGTCTAGATGCAGTTTTGTCGGAAGGCTTATTGCATGCGCTGGCGGTGACTGCATCGTCTTACACCGCGGGACAGCACATCACGTTTTATCAAACCGCGGCAGAAATTGCGCCGTGGATTCGTATGCAGCGCATTGCGCTACAAGACCAGATTGGGGTAGAGCATTTGCTCGCTTCGTCCGCGATCCCGTTTATATTTCCGGCGATTCCCTTGTTTTGCGGTGGCCGTCGTGAATATTGCGGTGATGGTTCAATGCGCCAGTTGGCGCCGATTTCCCCTGCAATTCATTTGGGCGCGACGAAAGTGTTGGTGGTGGGTGCTGGCCGGCTTACCGAGCCAGCCCGCGATATTGCCGGTTCGGCACAATACCCAAGTTTGGCGCAAATTGCAGGGCATGCGATGTCGAGCATATTTTTGGATAGTCTGGCAGTCGATATTGAGCGACTAAATCGTATCAATTTAACCTTGTCGATGTTGCCAGAAGATATCCGGTCGAGAACTGCCTTGCGTCCAGTGGATATCCTGGTCATTGCACCATCAGAGCGCTTAGATGAAATAGCGAGCCGCCATATCGCCAGTTTGCCACGGCCGATTCGGACCATGCTAAGCGGCATAGGCGCCACGGAGAAACGGGGCTCCGTGCTAGCGTCATATTTATTATTTGAATCTAGTTACACCTGCGAACTGATTCAATTGGGTCAACAAGATACCTTGTTGCGACGCGACGATGTGCTGACTTTTTTCGGCAGCTAAGTAATCAGAGCAGTTATCGCGCGTCGCAAGCGTACCAACAATTAACGGTGGTGCCGGTGCCAACGGGAATAATTATCGTAACCACGATCCTCATGATGCCGTCTGTAATGACGATCATGATGTCTGTAGCGCGGCCTTTCGCTGTAATAAGGCTGCGAATAACGCGTATTTGAATATGCGCTATACACCACTACCGGTGCAGGCCTGACATATACATTTTGAGGTCGTACATAAGTCACTGCCGGCTCTTCGTAATATGTCTGATGCACTACGCGCGGGGTGACAATCGGCGCATTGATACTCACGGACCAACTAACGTCGCCGCGCGCCATCGCTGGCGTAACAGCAGTCATCAGCAGTGTGCCGGTCGCCATTGTCGCTATAAAAAATGCACCAAATTTGGACCGGATTTGTTTGATTAAGGTATTCATGGTTTGCTCCGCTATCGTTGTTAAGAGACAGGTCTATTAAACCCCAAACGACGTAAAAACTACTATTGAAAGATCCCGTGATTCCGGTAACTGGTGCAACAATTTGTATCAGTGGAAGAGGTGTTGATCGCGCGGTCAAGGACTAGTGACAAGCGCATTGACTTGGTTAGAGAGATATTGCGCGACTTGGAGTAAATGTCACTTGGTCCCGCCGACAGGAATCGGACCTGTATCCCACGCTTAGGAGGCATGTGCACTATCCATTGTGCTACGGCGAGACGCGGTGCAGCCGACGTAAAGACGTAACTGCAAGCGGCCAATTATAGCCGAGGTTGTCGTGTGATTTCGCTGCCAAATAACGCTGCTAGCCGCACTATCGGTACAATGCGTGCTTCATTCATCTCATCGGTTGCGTATTTCGTACATTTTTGTGCGCACGCCGAACACTCTCAAATATTATGGCTGTCATTTCTCTCTCCAACGCGCAACTCGCGTTTGGTCACGTTGCGCTGCTTGATCACGCAGAATTTTCTCTTGAAACTACCGAACGGGTTGGTCTGATCGGACGCAACGGCACTGGCAAATCATCTTTGCTCAAGACTATCTCTGGCACTTTCAAGCTCGATGACGGTTTGCTGACGATGCAAAACAATCTCAAGATCGCGTATGTGGAGCAAGAGCCGCATTTTGACGCCGAAATGTCAGTATTCGATGCAGTTGCTTCTGGTATGGGCGACATGCAGACGTTGTTGGCGGAATATGAGGCGCTGACGGGGCAATTCGGCGGTGACAATGACGATGCGTTGATGGAGCGCATGCATGACATTCAACTCAAGCTTGATGCGGCCGATGCGTGGAGCTTGCCTAACAAGGTTGAGGCGACGCTGGACCGGTTGAATTTGGTCGGCGCTTCATTGATGGGTACCTTGTCGGGCGGAATGCAAAAACGTGTGGCTTTGGCTTGTGCCTTAGTTAGTGCGCCCGATGTCTTGCTGCTCGACGAGCCGACCAATCATCTCGACTTTAGCTCAATTCTATGGCTGGAAGGCTTGCTGCGCGACTACAAAGGCAGCGTGCTTTTTATTACCCATGACCGTAGCTTTCTGGACAATGTGGCAACCCGTATTATTGAGTTGGATCGCGGCATCTTGTTGTCGTTTCCAGGCAATTTCACGGCTTATCAGGTGCGCAAGGCTGAGCAGCTTGAGATCGAAGAGGTTGAAAACGCCAAATTTGATAAATTTTTGGCGCAAGAAGAAGTCTGGATTCGTAAAGGCGTTAAAGCGCGCCGCGTGCGCGACGAAGGACGCGTCCGCCGCCTGGAGGCATTGCGCCTGACCCGTGTGGCCCGTCGAGAGCAACAAGGGCAAGTCAAGCTTGATGTGTCAGCGGGCGAGCGTTCCGGCAAGATCGTGGCCGAATTGGAAAATGTCAGCAAGAGCTATGGTGAGAAAGTGATCGTCAACGACTTCAGCGCCACTATTTTGCGTGGTGACAAGGTCGGTTTGATCGGTGCCAATGGCGCTGGTAAAACTACCTTACTTAAATTGATTTTGGGTCAGGAAGAAGCCGATGCCGGTACCATCAAACTGGGAACCAAGTTGCAAGTGGCCTATTTCGATCAAATGCGCGCGCAGTTGAACGAAGAAGCCAATCTGATGGAAACCATCGCGCCCGGTAGCGATTGGGTCGAAGTCAATGGCAACCGCAAGCATGTGATGACCTATTTGAATGACTTTTTGTTTGCACCGGAACGTGCGCGTTCGCCAGTCAAATCTTTGTCCGGCGGAGAACGTAATCGTTTATTGCTGGCTAGGCTGTTCGCCAAGCCCGCCAATGTTTTGGTACTCGATGAGCCGACAAATGACCTGGATATCGATACGCTCGAATTGTTGGAAGAGTTGTTGGAAGAATATACCGGCACGGTGTTCTTGGTCAGCCATGACCGGACTTTCCTCGACAATGTAGTAACCCAGGTGATCGTTGCCGAAGGCGATGGATTTTGGCGCGAATATGTCGGGGGATACAGTGACTGGGAGCGAGTGCGCCCGAGTGCGCAAGCTGCTGCAAAAAGTAACGTCAAAAACGATGTAAGTACAGGTAAAAAAGATGCACCGGCAATTGCCACACCCAAGCAAAAAAAACTGAGCTACAAAGAACAACGCGAACTTGATGAATTGCCGGTATTGATTGCAAGTCTTGAAGCAGAACAAAAGACGATTTCGGCCAAATTGGCAGACCCCGATTTGTACAAACAGAATCCGGTTCAGGTAAAACAACTCAACGAACGCTTCGCCGAAATTGACCTGCTGCTGCTGGATAGTTTGGAAAAATGGGAAGTGATCGAGGCGCGTTCAAAGGTGTAATTGCTCGGCTGGAAAGCAGTAAAACACGCCATAGTCATTAAAATACACTGGTGCCAGTATATTTTAAGCGCCAATGAATACCTGCGGGATAGGGGGTATTTTTATCAATACCCCCCGATAATTCTATTGAGGATGGATTTGTGAATGCGGATTCCGAATCCGCAGGCATGATTTTCAGCGCTTCAATGCGCGATCCGTTTGAAATCTCTTGGACGAAATCCCATTGCGAACAAAGCGCCAAAATAGCAAACGACGCAAACACTAATCACGCTCATCAGCGCGCCGACGCGTAGTAGGGGATGCTCATGCATTTCAATCCAATTAAATTGCGCTGAAAGCCATAGCGCGATGCCCGCCATCAACAGCAATGCTGCTAGCAGTTTTACCGAGAATTGGATCCAGCCGTGCTCCGGTTTGTAGATGCCGCGTCGACGTAGACTCCAAAAAAGAAAGCCGGCATTCAGACATGCGCCCAGGCCAATCGACAGCGCGAGTCCAGCCACGGCGATCCACGGCACAAATAACTGGTTCATCAATTGCGTTGCTATCAACACGCCAATAGCGATTTTGACGGGCGTGCGGATGTCTTGTCGGGCATAAAAAGCGGGAGCAAGAATCTTGACCAGAATAATTCCTATCAAGCCGATGCTGTACGCAATTAGTGGTTTGGATGAATTGACAACGTCGAGTGCAGTAAATTTTTGATGATTGAATAAGGTGGCAGTGAGCGGTTCGGCCAGTGTCGCCATGCCAACCGCAGCAGGCAAGGCCAGCAGGAAAGTAAGCCGCAAGCCCCAGTCGAGCAATGCGGAATATTCTGCCGTGTCGCCATCCAGATTCGCTTTCGACAGACTCGGCAATAGTATTGTCCCCAGCGCTACGCCGAGCAAGGCGGTCGGGAATTCCATCAACCTGTCGGCATAAGACAGCCACGAAATACTGCCAGCGGCCAGTTTCGAGGCAATATTGGTGTTGATCATCAGGCTGATTTGTGCGGCGGAGACGGCAAAAACCGCAGGCCCCATTTTTTTCAAAACACGCCGGACACCCGGATCCCGTAACCCGATGAAAGGATTAAACGCGATACGCGGCAACATGCCGATCTTCATTAGCGCCGGAATTTGTATTGTCATTTGCAAGATGCCACCGACAAAAACAGCGATTGCCATTGCATAGATCGGTTGCGCGAGATGCGGTGCCAAGAAAAGCGACGCGATAATGAAAGACAGATTGAGCAATACCGGAGTGAAAGCCGGAATCTTGAATTCGCGCCAGGTATTCAACACGCCACCGGCCAGGGCCACGAAGCCCGCTGCCA
>JAZKIX010000057.1:10234-25141 GCA_040384645.1 Pseudomonadota bacterium
TGCGCGTCATGACAACCGAGGCATCAAATGCAGCCTGATCCTTGGTCAAACCGGTAGCGATAAAATAGATCAGCAACGGCGTACTGGCGATACCAGTGGCGCAGGTGATTAACGTTGCCCAAATCAGTGACGTCGCAACATGATCGACCAGGCTTTTAGTAGCTACATTGCCATGTTGATTTTTGTATTCTGCAAGGATGGGGACAAAGGCTTGTGAAAACGCACCTTCTGCAAACAGTCGCCGTAACAAGTTGGGGATGCGAAAGGCAACATAGAAAGCATCGGTATACGCCGAAGCGCCAAAAGCACGGGCAAAAAGGCTTTCACGCAGCAAGCCTGTCACGCGCGAAACCATTGTCATTCCTGAAATGGTGGCCAGGGTTTTGAGTAAGTTCATGGAGCGCGATTATAGCCGTTCGTTACTTGCCAATCGGCTGAGCGCGTTTTGATTTGCTCTCAAATAGAAAAGTCGCTATAATCGAAGGCTGTACAAAATTCTGTTGCGCAAACACTGTTGTTTGCGAACGCACTTTGACCTTGTTTTAGGAAATTTCATGGCAAATACCGCACAAGCGCGCAAACGCGCTCGTCAAGCAGTCAAGCAAAACGCACATAACTCAAGCCAACGCTCGACTTTGCGTACGGCGATCAAAGCTGTTCGCAAGGCAATAGAAGCTGGCGACAAAGCAGCTGCTGCTGCAGTCTATCAAGCGTCAGTTGCGACGATTGATCGTATTGCAGATAAGAAAATTATTCATAAAAACAAGGCCGCTCGTCATAAAAGCCGTCTGTCAGCCGCTTTGAAAGCAATTTCAGCTTAATTCTCGTAATTCACTTTATCGCTTCAATTTGTTGAAGTGATAAATTGGTTTTTATGGTTTTGGTTTGCTGGATTGAAAATAAAACCCCGCATGAAGCGATTCATGCGGGGTTTTATTGTTTGTGGCTCTTATCTTTTTGAGTTGTCGACTTGAGAGCGTTTAACGTGCTGGCGGCAATCCTTCAATAATGCTGCCAGGATTGATATTTTTTTGCTTGAACCAACCTTTGTTCATCTCCAGGGCGTAACGTGCAGGTTTTTTTGCGCAATGCGTGTCCAACGTTTGCGGTTTCATGTCTTCAATATTGATTATTTTACCGTCCTCTGCAATAAATGCGACTGACAACGGTAAAAACGTATTCTTCATCCACATACACACTGCGGCAGGACGGTCAAAAACGAAGGCCATACCTTCGTTTTGAGCCATTTTTTCTCGATACATCAAACCTTGCTGTCGATTCAATTTTTGCGTTGGTTGGGGAAAAGCATTTATGCAAGCCACTGTGAGAAGCGTGGCACTCAGTGCTTTGACAAAGCGGTGCAATGGAATAATCATATTGACTGCGTTAAGTGAAGAGTTTGGAGATGCATAGTAATCTACAGGCGATAAAAAAGGCAGGACTTGCCTGCCTTGATCTGAAACTTTAAAGTTATTACTTAGCAGCTGAAGCAGACACTTCTGCTGAGGCTGCAGCTTTCTTCGTTTTCTTTACTTTCTTTGCTTTTGGTACGCTTGCTTCAGCAGAAGCGGCAGCAGGTACGGACGCTACAGCAGAAGCTGCTGGCGCTGACGCAACAGCCGAAGCAGAAGGAGCAGCAGCGAAAGCGGAAACAGCGAACAGACCAGCAACCAAAGCAGCGATAAGGTTTTTCATTTGTATTCTTTCAAATTGACGGATAAATAAAACTTTGATTAATGTGAATCGTTATCATTAACGATGGGGCATGCAATTGGTTGACGCAGTATTGAAATTATTTTTAAGCTCATTCGTCAAGTCTCAATAATTGCGTTTTGGTGCATTACTTCATTTGGCTAGGTGACACCTCTCGCCATTCACCCGGCATCAAGGGGTAATCTGCGAGCGAAAAAGGTCCAATTGCAATGCGTATTAGCCTTAATGTAGGTAAGTCAACGGCCGCTGTCATTCTGCGTACCTGTCTATTTTTCCCTTCGGATAAAGTGATTGCTAGCCAACTGGTGGGGCAATCAAGGCGTTCTCGTATCGGTGGATGTCGCTCCCATAGCCAATTTGGCGTTTCAATTTCGGCGGCATGGCACGGCTGGCTTACAAAATCCCCCAAGTCAAGAGGATTTCTCAGGCGTTGCATCGTGGATGATTTTACGATTCCGTCGACCTGCGCAATATAGGTTTTTTTTTGCTTGCGATCTGGATGGCTAATGGCGTGTTGTAGTCGCCCATCATCTGTTAGCAGCAGCAGTCCCTCACTGTCAGCATCGAGTCGCCCTGCGGGGTAAATGTTGGGAATGTTGATGTAATTGGCCAAGGTTTCACGAGTCGCGTGCGGCGAAAATTGGCACATCACCTGGAAAGGTTTATTGAATAGAATAAGGGGCATACCGTAGTGTCGCAAAAACATAGCGTCTAGTAAAATACTAGTGCATAATGTGAAACGTTTGTCTTATGTCTTATATAAGACATGATTTTTATTTAGTTTAAGCCTCGTGCTGAAATAACAGCGGCTTCCCGATTTCTCGACGTCCTTTACGCATCAATTTCGGAGATTACGATGTATCAACATATTAAAGTACCAGCAGACGGCCAAAAAATTACCGTCAATGCCGATTTTTCCCTGAATGTGCCTGACAATCCAATTCTTCCATACATCGAAGGTGATGGTACTGGTGTAGATATCAGCCCAGTCATGATCAAAGTCATTGATGCTGCTGTTGCCAAAGCATACGGTGGCAAGCGCAAGATTAGCTGGATGGAAATCTACGCAGGTGAAAAATCAACCAAGGTGTACGGTCCTGACGTATGGTTGCCGGAAGAAACGCTTGAAGTACTCAAAGACTACGTAGTTTCGATCAAGGGTCCTTTGACTACCCCTGTTGGCGGCGGCATTCGTTCACTGAATGTGGCATTGCGTCAGCAACTTGATTTGTATGTCTGTTTGCGTCCGGTACGTTACTTTAAAGGCGTGCCATCGCCAGTTCGTGAACCAGAAAAAACCGATATGGTTATCTTCCGTGAAAACTCGGAAGATATTTATGCAGGTATCGAGTGGCAAGAAGGTTCCGATGGCGCGAAAAAAATTATCGAATTTTTAGTGAAGGAAATGGGCGTTACCAAGATCCGTTTTCCAGAAACTTCGGGCATCGGAATCAAGCCTGTGTCGCGTGAAGGTACGGAGCGTTTGGTGCGCAAGGCGATCCAATATGCAATCGATAACGATAAGCCTTCAGTAACGATCGTACACAAAGGCAACATCATGAAGTACACCGAAGGTGGCTTCCGTGACTGGGCATATAACCTCGCTCAGACGGAGTTTGGTGCGCAATTGATCGATGGCGGACCTTGGTGCAAATTCAAAAATCCAAAAACTGGTCGGGATATTATCGTCAAGGATTCAATCGCCGATGCTTTCTTGCAACAAATTTTGCTGCGTCCAAATGAATACAGTGTCATCGCTACACTGAATTTGAATGGCGATTACATCTCTGACGCCTTGGCTGCGCAAGTCGGTGGAATCGGCATTGCCCCAGGTGCGAATTTGTCGGATTCAATTGCCATGTTTGAGGCTACGCATGGTACTGCGCCTAAATATGCGGGTAAAGATTATGTGAATCCAGGCTCGTTGATTTTGTCCGCCGAAATGATGTTACGTCACATGGGTTGGCTTGAGGCGGCAGATTTGATTATCTCTTCCATGGAAAAATCGATTGCGGCGAAGAAAGTAACTTATGACTTCGCCCGCTTGATGGAAGGCGCCACTCAAATGTCGTGTTCTGGATTCGGCGACGTGATGATTGAGCAAATGTAAGTTTATTCGTCTTCATACCTTCGCTAACTGCATTGGGCGATAAAAAAGCCGGAAGAGATTCCGGCTTTTTTGTGCCAGTAATAATGTTGAGACGTAAAAAAACCCCGCAAGCGGGGTTTTCACAATACTGCTAAATCAAAACAGATTAGGCAGCTTGAATGTTTGAAGCTTGCTTGCCTTTAGGGCCTTGCGTGACTTCGAACTGTACTTTTTGACCTTCTTTGAGGGTCTTGAAGCCGTTCATATTGATTGCGGAGAAATGAGCAAACAAATCTTCGCCACCGTCATCTGGAGTGATGAAGCCGAAGCCTTTGGAGTCATTGAACCACTTAACTGTACCTGTTGCCATAAAAAGCATCTTTCAAATAAAAACTAATCACACGAGCCATAAAAGCAAGAAGCATCGCGTAACGTTGCCCCCTCCTAAACTTGCTCCTTCATATCAATAAGCATAAGAAACTTGCACTTATCAATGGATACTATTGTTCGCGGAATAATTAATGAAGTCAAGTTAATTCATTTGCAGCACTCGTGTTTTTACTGGGTTTGTTGACGAATGTGGCATATATGTCTTTTGTGGGTAAAAAAGGGTGTAGCCAGGCATAGTATGAAATCTGAATTGCGATGGCGATAATAAAGCCATTGGCCTTGATATCACGGATTCGAACTCCATCTGCAAATTAAGACGAAAACGCGTAGTATTTAGAACAGAGCAGCAATAGTTCATGGAATCGGCTATTGCACCGACAGTGGAACGCATTAGAATAGACGCATGGGAATCAAGCATGAAAACGGTACAGTCGTTGAGCGGCAGGCGCAGAAACTAAAGCCGCCCCCGATGTATCAGGTATTGTTATTGAACGACGATTACACTCCGATGGAATTCGTGGTGGCGATCATTCAAGAATATTTTAATAAGGATCGGGAAACCGCAACCCATATCATGCTCAAAGTGCATAGAGACGGCAAAGCGGCGTGTGGTGTGTTCCCAAAGGATATCGCATCCACCAAGGTCGAGTTCGTATTAACCCACGCTCGAAAAGCAGGGCACCCCCTGCAGTGCGTGATGGAGGAAGTATGATTGCGCAGGAATTGGAAGTCAGTTTGCACATGGCCTTTGTTGAAGCGCGGCAAGCGCGCCATGAATTTATCACTGTCGAGCATCTGTTGCTCGCATTGTTGGACAATCCCTCTGCGGCTGAGGTGTTGCGCGCCTGCGCTGTAAATATCGAGGATTTACGAAAAACTCTCGCTAATTTTGTGGCCGACAATACACCGACCGTGCCTGGCACCAGCGATGTTGACACGCAGCCAACCTTGGGCTTTCAGCGCGTTATCCAGCGCGCCATCATGCATGTACAGTCAGCCTCAAATGGAAAAAAAGAAGTCACTGGTGCAAATGTGCTGGTGGCGATTTTTGGCGAAAAAGATTCGCACGCGGTCTATTACCTGCATCAGCAGGGCGTGACGCGACTTGATGTCGTTAATTTCATTTCGCATGGGGTGCGGAAAGATCAGCAAGTAGAAACGCAAAAATCCACCGATAGCGGCGAGGAAGTGCAAGCTGAAGGCGCGCAGAAGGAAAGTCCGTTAGATCAATTTACGCAAAATCTGAACAAGATGGCCGCCGAAGGCAAGATTGATCCTCTGATCGGTCGTGAAGCCGAGGTTGATCGCGTGATTCAAATATTGTGCCGTCGCCGTAAAAACAATCCACTGCTGGTGGGCGAGGCGGGCGTTGGAAAAACCGCTATCGCTGAAGGTCTTGCATGGCGTATCACGCAAAGCGATGTGCCGGAAATCTTGCAAAACGCAGTCGTTTATTCCCTTGATATGGGTGCGCTTTTGGCGGGAACCAAATATCGCGGCGATTTTGAACAACGCCTGAAAGCGGTCCTCAAGCAGCTTAAAGAAAATCCGAACGGGATTCTGTTTATCGATGAAATACATACCATCATCGGCGCAGGTTCGGCTTCGGGCGGGACTTTGGATGCATCCAATTTATTGAAGCCGGCGCTCGCTAACGGCCAGCTTAAATGCATTGGTGCGACGACCTATACCGAATATCGCGGCGTGTTCGAGAAAGATCACGCCTTGGCGCGGCGCTTCCAAAAAGTCGATGTAAATGAGCCCACTGTTGAGCAAACTGTACAGATTTTGCGCGGCTTGAAATCGCGTTTTGAAGAGCATCACAACGTCAAATATTCGGCGATTGCATTGACGACGGCGGCCGAGTTGGCAGCGCGGTTTATCAATGATCGTCACTTGCCGGATAAGGCGATTGATGTGATTGACGAGGCGGGTGCGGCGCAACGCATATTGCCAAAATCGAAGCAAAAGAAAACCATCGGCAAGGCTGAAATCGAAGACATTATTGCGCGCATTGCACGTATTCCGCCACAGTCGGTTAATCAAGATGATCGCAGCAAGTTGCAGACGATTGAACGCGATTTGAAAAACGTCGTATTCGGTCAGGAGCCTGCGATTGAGGCTTTGTCATCTGCGATTAAGATGGCGCGTGCTGGTTTGGGCAAAACTGACAAGCCGATTGGCTCCTTCCTGTTCTCTGGGCCGACAGGCGTGGGCAAGACGGAAGTCGCCAAACAATTGGCGTTCATTATGGGCATCGAGTTGATTCGTTTTGACATGTCCGAGTATATGGAACGTCATGCCGTGAGTCGGCTGATTGGCGCACCTCCTGGTTATGTTGGATTTGATCAAGGTGGTTTGCTGACGGAAGCTATTACCAAAAAACCGCATGCTGTTCTATTGTTGGATGAAATTGAAAAAGCGCATCCGGATATATTCAATATCTTGCTGCAGGTGATGGATCATGGCGCTTTAACGGACAATAACGGTCGCAAGGCTGATTTCCGTAACATCATCCTGATCATGACAACCAATGCGGGTGCTGAGAGCTTACAGAAGCGTTCGATTGGGTTTACTGACAAAAAGGAAGCCGGCGACGAGATGGCAGATATCAAGCGGATGTTTACGCCTGAGTTCCGAAATCGCCTGGATTCGACTATCAGTTTCCGTGCACTCGATGAAGAAATCATATTGCGTGTGGTGGATAAATTCCTGATGCAACTTGAAGAGCAATTGCACGAGAAAAAAGTGGAAGTTATTTTCACGGATACCTTGCGCAAGTTCCTGTCGAAGAAGGGCTTTGATCCCTTGATGGGCGCACGTCCAATGTCGCGTTTGATTCAAGACATGATTCGGAAGGCACTCGCTGATGAATTGCTATTTGGTCGTCTTGTTACCGGCGGAAAAGTAACCGTTGATCTGGATGAAAAGGAGCAAGTCAAGTTGGAATTTATCGAGTCTGATTTGACGCCGCCAGCGGCTCCTGCAGAGGCACTTGAAGTGGAATAATCCGGTCGGTAGCCTGAGGACGTAGGCAGAGTGGTATTGAAGAGTGCGTTAAAAAAGCCCGAATTCACGAAAGTGGTTCGGGCTTTTTGTTTGGCATGGAAGGTCTTTTTAGCATTAAAGACCGAAAATATACTGGTGGGTGTATTTTATTTATGCTAATGAAGTCGTGGGGGTACGGTATGTATTTGGTACATACCCCTGTAAAATTCGTTCTTCAGACAACGCTGTTTAGTGTTTCAATAAATGTTTCAATACAACGTCAGTGGGCGCAAATTAAAGTGTGCGCACTAACGTTGGCTGTGATCGCGGTTGGTGCTTACGGCGCAGTCTATAAAACCATTAAGAGCATGGTTTTTCAGGAAGCTGTACCTGACGTAGGTGGGACAATCTGGTAAATGGTTCGCTTCAAAGCTTCCGGCTTAATCGTATTGGCGGCTGACGGCGCCGCAGTGTCACTTGACCCGCATCCTTTGCAGGGGCCACATCCCGTGCCGCATGATGCACTTGAAGCAGATGAGGGCGCTTCAATTTTCTTTGCCAGGGTATTCAAGGACAATTTGCGAGCCAATTGCACTGCAAATTTACGGATAAATTGGCGCACTGCTTTGGGCGCATAGCGTCGCACTACGCTAAAAGCTGCATATCCGACGATGATGGCAACGATCGATTGCTGAATCACGAGACACCTCCAAGCATCAGTGAACTGATGCGGTAGGTTGCAAATGAGGCCAGATAAGCTAAAGCAAACATATACGCAGCCATCCAGAATGCAGGCCACCAGGAATTGGTTTCGCGTTTGACAATCATCAGGGTCGAAATACATTGTGGCGCAAAGACATACCAGGCAAGTAAGGACAAGGCCGTTGGCAAAGACCATGTTGCAGCGATCATCGGCGTCAACGTGGTCGCCAGCGCATCGCCAGTGGCAGACAAGGCGTACACGGTGCCCAGCGCACCAACGGCAACTTCGCGCGCGGCCATTCCCGGAATCAACGCAATCACAATTTGCCAATTAAAGCCAATCGGCGCAAAAATGGGTTGCAACAAGCCGCCAATCTGTCCCGCAAAGCTGTATTGAATTGCTGGCCCTAGCGCACCAACCGGCGCTGCCGGGAAACTCGACAAGAACCAGAGCAACACCATCAAGGCCAAAATAATCGTGCCAACCCGGCTAACGAAAATTTTGGCACGTTCCCACAAGCCGAGGCATAGATTGCGTAAATTGGGCCAATGGTAATTTGGCAGTTCCAGCATCAGCGGCTGATATTTGCCACTGCCTATTGTGCGTTTCAACACATAAGCGACTGCCATCGCCGAGACTATTCCACCCAAGTAGAGTCCAAATAACAGCAAGCCCTGCAAATTAAATATGCCGACATCGCGCTCAGGAATAAAAGCGCCAATGATGAGCGCATATACCGGCAGACGGGCTGAACAAGTCATCAGGGGCGCGATCATGATGGTTGCCATCCGGTCGCGCGGATTCTGAATCGTGCGGGTCGCCATGATGCCGGGAATGGCGCAGGCGAAACTGGATAGCAAGGGAATGAAAGCACGGCCAGAAAGCCCAACACTGCCCATCAGGCGGTCAAGCAAAAATGCCGCCCGTGGTAAATAGCCGGATTCTTCCAGTGTCAGGATGAAAAGAAACAGGATCAAAATCTGCGGCAAGAACACGAGCACACTGCCGACGCCAGATAAAATTCCTTCCACCAGCAAACTGCGCAAGATGCCTTCAGGCATGGCATTGGACACTATTTGACCCAACCCATCTACACCAGTTTTGATCAGTTCCATGGGCAACGCGGCCCAACTAAAGACCGCCTGGAAAATAAGAAACAATACAATGGCCAGAATGACATAACCCAACACTGGATGCAGTACCACGGCATCGATGCGCTCACCCAAATGATGTCCAACACCTTCATGCTCGATTACGGCATTCAGGATGCGGCGTACTTCTTGCTGGGTTGCTTCCAGGCTTGATGCATTATTCGATTGGAATTGCGCGACCGACTCTGGCGCCAAGCTACCTTGTGATTCAGTCGTCATGGTATCGAGTTGCGCGACCAGCGCGGCGCCACCGCCGGTCTTAACGGCAACGGCTTCAATAACCGGGATACCAAGTTCCGCCTGCAAGCGTGCAGTATTGATTATCAGGCCGCGCTTTTGTGCGACATCCATCATATTCAAGACCAATACCGTTGGTCGTTTGAGTCGTGCGACTTCGATCACCAGTCGCAGGTTTAGCCGCAAATTAGTAGCATCGGCTACCAGTACGATGACATCGGGTGGTGCTTCATCGGCACGTAAGCCAAACAGCACGTCGCGCGTAATGGCTTCGTCGGGCGTTATCGCATTCAGGCTATAGGCACCTGGTAAATCGACTACCTGATAGGCCCGCCCAGACTGTGAAAGAAACTGGCCTTCCTTGCGCTCGACGGTCACGCCGGCGTAGTTCGCCACCTTTTGACGCGCACCAGTGAGTCGGTTGAATAGTGCGGTTTTACCGCAGTTGGGGTTGCCGACTAAAGCCAGGCGAAGTGGAAGGGATGTACCCATTGTGGTGCCGTTCTCTTGAATACCGGATTTAAGCCGCTTGTGGATTTAGATGCAAAATTTCAATCATTGCCGCCTCAAAACGGCGCAGTGCAAACGTCGTATTGCCAACACGAACTGCCATCGGATCGCGGTTGGGAAAGGATTCTGCCACCACGCGAACCTGTTCGCCAGGCGCAAATCCCAGTTCCAACAGCCGCATTTTGGTCGCCTGTTGTTCTGCGCTATCGCTAGAACGCAGGCCGGTCACGGTAGCGCGATCGCCTTTTTTGAGTTGGCCCAAATGTGCGCCAACGACTTGTTGGGGATTGGATAAATTTTTATCGGACATGGTTTGCTTTTTAGAATCGGCAAAGAGTTTTTGGGGTGACAAAAACAGCGGAAAAAAATCAAACGAGAATCATTATCATATCATGCGAATGATAATAATTCTTAATAACACGGAGGACTTTGCTATCGGGATGCGGTTTGCGAAACAAGCTACATTTAAGCCGCGGTGCGTCTGCCACGCAAGACGTGCAGACATAAAATCAGAGGGAAAATCAGCCCTAAAACCCAGTGCAGAATCGACCAGATAGGGCGGCTTTGTTCACTGGCAAGGTAATACAAAACGTAGCCGCTTAGTGTCAAAATTCCGATCACGGCAATCATGCTCCATCCCGAAAAACGATTGCGATGTCCCTTTATGGCACGCCGGATATGGGTGTTGAGCAGACTGCCGACGAAAAACAAGGCCACCATCGCTGCGGCGCCGTGTATTTTCATTGCCCAAGGTTCAAGCGGATGTACTGACTCGCCAAACTCGCTGGCTTGATGTAATAGAAAATGTGCCACTACCCAAGTGGCTCCGGTCAAAAACAGCAAGCTGAACACCAAGTAAATGCACCGCCGCTGCCAGCGTTCCAGGCGCAACATCGGCTGAATCGCGATATTGGTTTTGTGCGAAGGGTGGTGCAAGGTGTTTTTTGAAGGCTTGAAGTGTTTTATATTTGGCATTGCGCGGATTATCTCGAAAACGGTAGGCCAGTGCTCAATATCAGGGGCATATGCTTGACGCCAGAAGCATTAGTTGTCGTCGGCTAGGTTCGACGCGGCACACGGGATTATAAAAGCGCTAGCGTGGTAGTGGCGCAATATTGGCAAGTTCGTATCGCCTGTTGCCAGCACTGGTTTGGTCAACGCATCGGCCCACATACATTGCGCCGCTCGCACCGACACACTCATCTCGTTGGTGATTGCCCGTCCGGTTTGGCCGTTAATCAACGCGCTGCCCAATTGTTTTTGTGAAAAATAGTTGCCAGAGCTGGCTAATGCTTCGTTTCGCAGCTGTAATTCCATCGCGCTGTCAAGCGGCGACTGGGGATCGCGGATCGTGACTGGATACATCAATTCGCCGTAGACGCGTAGATCGCCGCCGGCATTAACGCAAGCCGATTTGACACCGCATCGTTGTAGTTGCGCAATCGCCATATCCACTGCATAGCCTTTTGCAACGCCGCTAAGGTCGATCCAGCCGGCGGCGATTTTTTGTACATTGCCATCATTTTCCAGTACCAAAATACTGCTACCTGGAGTGAAATCTACACTGGGACTAGCAGGCGACGGCAAATAGCCCCATGCGACCAGCATGCTGGCGCAAGCGATATCAAATATGCCGCCGGTTTGCTGATTCAAATGCAAGGCGAATTTTAGAACTGTAGAAGTGTAGGGGTGAACTTGCAGACGCTGTCCCACCTCACATCGATTAATGCGTGAAACATCGCTTTGTTGGTCATGGAAACTCATCAAGCCGTGGATTTCAGCGATGCTAGCAAATGCCGCATTGAAGCAAATGGCATACGCATCGTCGTTGAGTGTGTCGGCAATGGTGATGTCGACCAGAGTGCCAAGCCAAGGTTGTGCGCGGCGTTTCATCGTATCGAAAATGGCATGGTAAAAATGAGCGAGTGTACAACGTGCTTTTGCATTGAATAAATTGTTGCCAGCGTTGCAAATGAAGTGGATCAAATTTGTGAAAAGGAAGTTCTTGTTTTGTAAATGAAAACTATTATCATTTATAATACTTGCTATTGCTTATTGAATAAGGCTGGAAAACATGCAACGCAGAATGTTCTTAAAAACTGGCGTAGTCGCCAGCACCACCCTGTGGCTCAGTGGTTGCGGCGGTGGCGGTAATGAATCGGTATCGGCGTCCAATTCCTACAAGCAAACCAATTTGGTCGCTAACTCTGCCAAATATGCTCCGCAAATTATTGAGCCCGAGTTGATTGATGGCTGGGGCATCGCGATTCGTCCAGCCGGCGCAGGCGGTCACTTCTGGGTGACCGGCATGAGTACTTCGTTTGAGTATGTCGGCGACGTCGGCGGCAAGCCACTGTATGCAGACGACTTAAAAACAGTGGGGTTGCCTCCTTCTGGCGAGAATGGTGGCGCCGCCAACGGCGTGGTATTCAACGGCGGAACTAACTTTGTCATTACCCAGGCACATGCCAACGGGGCGATTACGGCAGAGGCAAAATTCATATTCGTGTCCGATAACGGTGTGTTATCGGCTTGGACCGAGCGCAAGCAGGCCGATGGTAGTTTCGACCGGCCAGCTGAAGCGCTGACGATGGTCGATTACGGCGATCAGGGTAGTGCGTTCTTTGGTTTGGCGATCAATCCGGCGCAGGATAAGTTGTTCGTGGTCGATTTTGGCGCCAACCCAACCCCGACCATCCGCATTTTCGATACCAGCTTCAAGGAAGAGGCGTTGGCTGGACGTTTTGCCAATCCATTTATCGGTGCGGGCGGCTTCAAAGTGGGCGATCTGGTGCCATTCAATATCCAGACTCTCACATATGCGGGCAAGTCGTCGGTGTTTATTGCCTACGTCAACACCTCGGAAGACCCGGACAATCCAGGCCAGTTGTTGCCTGCCGAAGAAAGCTCCGGCCGTGGCCGCGGCCGTTTGGTGGAATATAGCGCCACCGGCCAATTGATCGCGGTTTGGGATGATAGGGGCGTGTTAAACGGCCCATGGGGCGTGGTGGTTGCACCAGCCAATTTTGGCCCGTTCTCCAATCAACTGCTGGTCAGTAATTTCTCCGATGGCACGATTGTCGGTTTCGATACCAGCACCAGGCGTGCCACCGAATATATGCGCGACACGCAAGGCAATGTAGTCAAAATCCAAGGTCTGTGGAATATCTTGTTCGGCAATGGTGCCAGCTTGGGCGATACCAATGCTCTGTACTTCGCTGCTGGCCCAGCCGATGAAACCGACGGTTTGTTCGGCTCCCTGCGTTTTGCCGGCTAATGCGCACTTTGCAACTTTATTGAAGCCTCGTATGAAAAAATCACAATACACACCGCGCCTTTCGGCTGCCCCCTTGTTGGTTGCCTTGCTTTCACCGCTGCTGATGCAACCGGCAGCACAGGCTGGCGAAGCCATTTTTGCCAATACCTATCTCGCAGAAACGTTGCCGCAAGGGGCGATGGAAATAGAGCAGTGGGTTACCTATCGTACCAAGCGTTCGCAAGGCACTTATCAGCTGACGCAAACCCGTACCGAATTTGAATATGGCGTCACCGATCGCTGGAGTCTTGCAGTCTATGCCAATGCGTACTCGGTCACGGCACAAAACAATAACTCCACCGCATCGCGTAATAATTACACCGCAGTCGGTGACGGCGATGAAGTGACAGGCGGCGGGCCGGTGACGGCAGGTCCCTATGTGCCACATGCAGAATCATTGCCGCTTCCTTCTGCCCGGTATAAAAAATCCGATTTTGAAAGCGTGTCCGTCGAATCGATTTACCAATTTCTCAGTCCTTACAAGGATGGTATCGGCCTGTCGGGCTATGTCGAAGCAACCTTAGGCAGCAAAACCAAGGAATTGGAATTGAAGTTGCTGTTGCAAAAAAACCTGCTGGAAGACAAGTTGATCCTGGCAGCGAACGTTGCGGTGGAACTGGAAAACGAAAAATGGTCCGGCCTCGGCGAAGAGAAAGAAAGCAAGCTTGAGCTCAGTGGTGGCGCGTCCTATCAGTTCGCGCCCGGCTGGCGCGCGGGTTTGGAACTGCGTAATCAACGCGCCTGGGAAGGCGCTTACGGTTTCAGCAACAATAATCGCGACTACTCTGCATGGTTTGCCGGTCCGACCCTGCATTACGCTGCCAAGCAGTTTTTTGTTACCGCCAACTATATGGCGCAAATGCCGTGGGCCAAAGCCTATTCGGCATCGGCTCAGGATGAATTGGTCGATGGTCGTGTTTATAAATCGAGCGAACGCCATACGATTCGTGTACTGGCCGGCTATTCGTTCTGATTTGTAATTCCGTTTCTAAATCGAATGTGAACACGGCGGAGGGTCGCAGACATTACGCTAGTAAGGCTAGAGCCGACAACAAAGTACAGGTTTGATTTAGAAACGAAATAAGCTATTTTTCTTGCGGTGCGACCTAACGGCTGGTCGCACCGAACGCATACTTTTTGTCCTATATCGGCTTACTTGCCTGCGCAAATGTCGGTCAAATCTTTGAGCGTTTTGACTGTTCTGTCATGATTCAGCCATGAAAAAACCTGTCATCCCAACTTCGGGGCAACCGACGTCCTTGATCGTGCCCAGTGCGCTGATGGCGTTGACGATGATCGCGCAGCCGGCGCATGCGGTGCAATACTTGACGCTGGCACAAGTGCAGCGGGTCTTATACCCGTCCGCCAGCGAATTCAAGGCGCGTGATTTTCTCTTGACCCAAACCCAGCGCGATGCGATTGCCGCCGCAGCCGATGTGCGCGTTGGCAACGCCCATGTCCATGCGTGGGAAGCGCGCTCGGCCCAAGGGTTACTCGGCTATGTGCTCGTGGATGATGTGACCGGTAAGCATGATGCAATCACATACGCCGTCGCTATATCGGTGCAGGGCAAAGTGCAGGGCGTGGAAATCATGGATTACCGCGAAACCTATGGCGGCCAGATCCGCGACGAACGCTGGCGTGCCCAGTTCATCGGTAAAGGGTTTGCCGATCCGCTCAAGCTGGAGCGCGACATCAAGAATATCAGCGGCGCCACCTTATCAAGCAGTCATGTGACCGATGGCGTCAGGCGTCTGGTCAGGACTTTTGAGATCGCGATCAAACCGTCGATTTGACTTCGGAGGCATCT
>JAZKIX010000057.1:25151-28797 GCA_040384645.1 Pseudomonadota bacterium
GTTCAGCCTATGGCAGCAAGGGTGGCTGACGCGCTTCCTTGGCCTTGATCTCGGCAATCGTCTTATCCATCGCCGCCAACCGGTACGCTGTGTCGGGATGAATCGCGGTATGGCCGTTGAGTACCGAAGCGGGATATTCGCTTGCCAGCCGGCGCCAGAACTGCGGCGCTTTTTCAACTTGATAACCAGCTTTTGACAACATATTCAAGGCCAGGATATCGGCTGCAGCGTCCAGTTCTTTCAAGGTAACCTTGACGCCGGCGGTGCCGCTCATGGTCGACAAGTCAGGGTTGAGTCGTACCAGATTGTCGATAATGGCACCGACCGTGCCGGTCATGCGTTGCTTTTCGGGGTGACCCAGGGCGGCATGCGCCATCTCCCGGGCGATGGCAAACGCCAGCTCCAGGTCGGATTTGGCAACATTGACCAGCCCCCGGGTCAAGACGATGCGGCGGCCATCGGTGTAACTGTTGACGTGGTCCGCATTGCCCAGTTCGACCCGGAACGCGCAGGCCTGGGTCATCGGGATATTGAGTACCTGGCTATTGCCGTCGCGCGAGATGGTCAATTTGATGTGGCTGCGGCCGCTGGTCAACGGTCCCAAAATGGCCGCCGCTTGCCGCTCGGCATTTTCACCTTGTGGCAGCGGCGTGTCTTCGGCAGTCAGGACAATATCGCGCTTTTGCAGGCCGACCCGCGCCGCGCCGCTGGCAGCCAGCACACTAGTCACTTGCAGCCGTTCATCCAGGCCAAAGGCCGCTTGCACCTTGTCGGCTAGTTCTCTGGAATACGAGTATTTATTCTTCGCCGAAAAACCCAGCAGCAAGCGCGATTGCTTCTTGCATAGTTCGGAATTTTTCATCAATAACGGTGCTGCGATCGCATCGAGCCGATCCTGCGTCGTCATCAAGCCACGCAGGGCGGCGATTTCAGGCGAATCTGGCACCTGCACCACGGCTGGCGGCGGTTCTGTATCTAGCTCTGGTTGTTGCTGAACCGATGACGCCGGTTTGGGCGTTGCCGGTGGATTGCTGGCACAAGCGGCCATTAAGACCGCCAGCGTGGCTACCAGCAGGTGCGTGAATCCGTGCTTGAATCGAGATTGTTCACATGGCTTATGCATGATGATTCCTAATGTTTGCCGGTACTGCCGAAACCGCCGCTACCGCGCTCGCTGCTGTCGAATTCCTCGACCACATTGAAGCCCACTTGCAACACCGGTACGATGATCAATTGTGCCAGCCGTTCCATTGGATTAAGGGTGAATGCATCTTGCCCGCGATTCCAGGTCGATACCATCAATTGCCCTTGATAGTCGGAATCGATCAGCCCCACCAGATTGCCCAGCACGATGCCGTGCTTATGCCCCATGCCGCTACGCGGCAGAATCATCGCGGCATAGCCCGGATCGCCGATATGGATTGCCAGTCCGGTAGGAATGAGTACGGTCTGACCAGGTCCAATGGTGATCGGCGCATCGATGCAAGCGCGCAAATCCAGGCCCGCGCTGCCGGGTGTGCCATAAGCTGGCATTTGCTCTTTCATGCGCGGGTCGATGATCTTGAGGTCTATGGTTTTCATTGAGAGTGGTTCGTCTGGTGTGTTCAAACAGCTAAAAACAGCCAAAATTGTTAAAAATATACTCCATGCAGTATTTTAAAATGCCCTTTAAATCCCTGCGGGATATGGGGTATTTTGGCACATACCCCCCTCAATATGCATTTCATAACGCTTGATTTGAAAGCGGGATTTTAACGCTGGTCGGTCCGCGCCAATCTGCTGTCACAACAACTTCACAATCGGCGTGCAATCTCCGCAATCAATATCCGCCCCAACACCTGCTTATCCGCCCTTGCCAATGGCATATGCCCGGCATCGTCAAACAACACCAGTTCATTCTCGTCTTTGCCAAAAGTCTGGGGGCCGATATTGCCGATCAAGAGCGGGATATTCTTTTTCTTGCGCTTGGCTTCGCCAAATTCCAGCAGGTTTTCTGACTCGGCGGCAAAGCCGACGCAATACGGCCGGTTTGGCAGACTTGCAACGGCAGCAAGGATGTCTGGATTTTGTGCAAATTGCAAGACCGGCGCGTTGCCTGATGCATCTTTTTTCAGCTTTTGTGCGCTGGCATTCACCACGCGCCAGTCGGCCACCGCGGCGACCGCGATGAAAATATCCTGACCGGGCGCGTGCAACATCACCACATCGTGCATTTGCTGTGCGGTCTGGACATTGATGCGATGGATGCCGGATGCCGCACTGAGGGCAGTCGGGCCCGACACTAAGGTGACTTTTGCACCGGCTTCGTGGGCGGCGCGGGCGATGGCATACCCCATCTTGCCGGACGACAGATTGGTAATGCCGCGTACCGGATCGATCGGCTCGAAAGTGGGGCCGGCGGTAATCAAGACCCGTTTGCCGCGCAATATTTTGGGCTGGAAGGTGGCGATGATTTCTTCTAGCAATTGCTCCGGTTCCAGCATCCGGCCCATGCCGGTTTCGCCGCATGCCTGTTCGCCGGCAGCCGGGCCGAGGATGCCGATGCCATCCAACTTGAGCTGGGCCGCATTGCGCTGGGTTGCCGGGTTTTGCCACATCTCGACATTCATCGCTGGCGCTACCAGTAATGGCACGTGGGCCGGGCGCGCCAGACAAAGCGTGGACAGCAAATCGTCGCACACCCCATGCGCCAGCTTGAACATGAAATCGGCCGAGCACGGCGCAATCACCAGCGCATCGGCATCGCGGGTCAGATCGATATGCGCCATATTGTTGGCGATGCGCGGGTCCCACTGGTCGGTATGGACCGGTTTGCCCGACAGCGCCTGCATGGTGACCGGTGTGATGAAATGGGTCGCCGCCTCACTCATCACCACTTGGACAGAAGCACCGGCTTTGATCAAGCCACGCGTCAGTTCGGCCGCCTTGTAGCAGGCCACGCCGCCGGAGAGGCCGAGGACGATTTTCTTGCCGCTGAGATCCATACACACTCCTGAAAAGCGAAGTAAAACCTGCTATCTGGCTGATTCGACGCTGATACTAAGCTGTTATTTATTCACGCGCCGCAATTCATCCAAGATGAATAAAATCGCGCCCAGCGTAATCGCACTATCGGCCACATTGAAAGCCGGAAAGTGCCAGTTGCGCCAGTAAAAATCGAGAAAATCGATCACATGGCCATACATGATGCGGTCGATTACATTGCCGATGGCGCCGCCCAGAATCAGCGCCAGCGCCCAGCAAAACATGCGTTGGCCGGCGTGTTTTTTCAAGAGATAGGTAATGAAAACGACTGCAACCAGCGCAATAGCGGTGAAAACATAGCGCTGCCAGCCCGACTCTGCCGCCAGGAAGCTAAACGCCGCACCCCTGTTATAGGCTAGTACGAGATTGAAGAAAGACGTGACCGCATGCGATTCGCCAAAAGTGAATAGTTTGGTAATCGTGATTTTGCTCAACTGGTCGAATAAAACCACGATGGCTGCGATGCCGAGCCACGGCACCATGCTGCTGCCGCTGGATTTGGATGAGGGGCGATTTGGATTTTTAGTGGCCATATTTTGCTGTCGAAAAAGTGAAGCTGCCGATTCTCTCCTCCCTCTTAAGGCGCTCGGCCAGAGGGGGAGGTTGGGAGGGGGATGGGTTT
>JAZKIX010000057.1:28807-31803 GCA_040384645.1 Pseudomonadota bacterium
GTGCCAAACAGATTGCTGACACAGCGGCCGCACAAGCCCGTATGTTCTGCATGTGATCCGACATCGGCGCGGTAATGCCAGCAGCGTTCGCACTTGGCGGCGGCCGAAGGGGTCACCGCCAGCGCTTCATGCTCGGCTGAATCGACCTGCACCACGCTCGCTTGTGACGTGATGAAAACGAATTTCAAGTCATCCTCCAGGCTGGCAAGCAGCGCATATTTGTCGCCGCTGGCCTTGATTGCCACTTCCGCCTGCAAGGATGAACCGATGCCGCCGGCGACCCGCACTTCTTCCAGTTGTTTGGTGACATCGGCGCGGATTTCGCGCAACTGGGTGAATTTCTCCAGCAACGCGGCAGAGTTCGCCACGCCCGGCAATTCGTAATAGGTTTGGGTAAAAATAGTTTCGTCGCTGGCGGCAAATTCTTCCTTGCTGGCAAACACGGCCCACGCTTCTTCGCTGGTAAACGACAGCATTGGCGCCATCACGCGCAGCAGCGCATGGGTGATATGCCACATCGCCGTTTGCGCCGAACGGCGCGCGGTGGAATCTACGCCGCAGGTGTACAAACGGTCTTTCAGGATATCGAGATAAAAACCGCCCAAGTCTTCCGAGCAATAGGTTTGCAGTTTGGCGACCACTGGATGGAATTCAAAGGCATCGAAATGCACCAATAATTCCGTCTGCAATTGCGCCATGCGGGCAATCGCGTATCGGTCGATTTCAAACAAGTCTGCCACCGGCAAGGCGTCTTTGCTGGCGATGAAATCGGACGTATTGGCCAGCAAAAAGCGCAAGGTATTGCGGATGCGGCGATACGACTCGGTCACCCGTTTCAGGATTTCATCCGAGATCGTCAACTCGCCCGAATAATCGCTCGATGCCACCCACAGCCGCAAGATATCGGCGCCCAGGGTATCGAAGATTTTTTGCGGTGCGATGACGTTGCCTTCGGATTTGGACATCTTGCGGCCATTGCCATCGACCACAAAACCATGCGTCAGCAAGGCTTTATAAGGCGCGCGGCCATCCAGCATTGAGGCGGTCAGCAACGATGAATGGAACCAGCCGCGATGCTGATCCGAGCCTTCGAGATACAAGTCCGCCGGAAACTGCAATTGCGTCTGGTGCGAGCCGCGCAACACGGTTGAATGGGTGGTGCCGGAATCGAACCAGACGTCCAGCGTGTCCTTGTTCTTGACGTACATATCGGCGTCAGCGCCGAGCAAGTCTTTCGGGTCCAGAATTTGCCAGGCTTCAACCCCATTTTGTTCAATCAGCTTGGCAATCGCTTCCAGTAATTCCGGCGTGCGTGGATGCAAATCGCCGCTTTCCTTGTGCAAGAAAAACGCCATCGGCACGCCCCATTGGCGTTGGCGCGACAGCGTCCAGTCGGGCCGGTTGGCGATCATGCCGTGCAGGCGCGCCTTGCCCCAGGACGGGAAAAATTGCGTTTCATCAATGCTGCGTAATGCCGTTTCACGCAAGCTGGCGCCGCCATCTTTTGGCGTGATATCCATGCTGGCAAACCATTGCGAGGTAGCGCGATACACAATTGGGGTTTTATGGCGCCAGCAATGCATATAACTATGGTCGAACATGACCAGCTTGAAGAGCGAACCGACTTCTTCGAGTTTGGTGCAGATCGGTTTGGAGGCTTCCCAGATCGTCATGCCGCCAAAAAACGGCAACCACGAGGCATATTTGCCATCGCCCATCACCGGTTTGATGATGTCGTCATCCTTCATGCCATGCGCCTTGCACGACGCATAGTCATCGACGCCGTAAGCAGGGGCGGAATGGACGATGCCGGTACCGGTATCGAGCGTCACGTAATCGCCCAGATAGACTGGCGAAAAGCGCTCGTAACCGGCGTCGATTTTGGCAAACGGATGGCTAAAATTGACCAGCGACAACGCTTCACCCTTGCAGGTGGCAATGACTGCGCCTTCCAGCCCAAAGCGCAGCAGGCAAGCTTCCACCAAATCCTGCGCCAGAATCAGCAAGGTCGGCACGCCGTCGCGCACGGTTTGCACCAGCGCGTAAGTAAATTCCGGGTGCATGTTCAAGGCTTGATTCGACGGGATCGTCCACGGCGTGGTGGTCCAGATCACCGCGTAACCATGTTCAGTTGGCAGTGTATCCAGGCCGAAAGCGGTGGCGATTTTTTCCGGTTCGGCGAACGGAAAGCCAACATCGATGGCCGGATCGCGCTTGTCCTGGTATTCCACTTCCGCTTCAGCCAGGGCAGAGCCGCAATCGAAGCACCAGTTGACCGGTTTCAAGCCGCGATAGACGTAACCTTTTTCCAGCAATTGGCCTAGAGCGCGCAATTCGTCGGCTTCATTGCCGAAATTCATGGTCAGGTAGGGGTTGTCCCATTCGGCCAAGACGCCGAGGCGGATGAAGCCCAGCTTTTGCTTTTCAACTTGCTCGGCCGCGTAGGCGCGTGCCTTGGCTTGCACTTCGGCCGTCGGCAGATTCTTGCCGTACAGCTTTTCGATTTGGATTTCGATCGGCATGCCGTGGCAATCCCAGCCCGGCACATATTGGGCATCGAAACCGGCCATATTGTGCGACTTGACCACCATGTCCTTGAGCGTCTTGTTGACCGCGTGGCCGATATGGATGTCGCCATTGGCATACGGCGGGCCGTCATGCAAAATCCATTTCGGGCGGTTTTTCGATGCCTTGCGGATGCGTTGATAGATTTTTTTGTCTTGCCACTCCTTGACCCATTGCGGCTCGCGCTTGGCCATGTCGCCGCGCATGGGGAAGGGCGTTTCGATCATATTGACCGGATATTTGCTCTGCGGTTTGGCGTTGGCTTTATCGCCGGCAGGTTTAGGCGATTTGGGCTGCTGCGGGGGATTTTGCGTTGGCGTATTCGACATGTTTTTCTTCAATGATGATGCGTGAATTTGCTTAAATCAGGACTGCGCCGCAGCGTTGCGCGGCACAAAAAAGTAAAACGGCAGGCAATGCTCAAATTCGGT
>JAZKIX010000057.1:31813-44214 GCA_040384645.1 Pseudomonadota bacterium
CGAAATTGCCGCATCTCGCTCGGCAAAGAAGTCACGGGCTTGCGCCGCATCGCGTGCAATCGCCGCTGTCAGGGTCGGTAAATCGCTGTACTTTTCTTCATCGCGCAGTTTTTGCAAAAATTCGATTCGCACCAGTTTGCCGTAACACACCTGGGCAAAGTCGAATACATGCGCTTCCAGCAAAACCCGGCCGCTATCGTCCACCGTCGGCCGCACGCCCAGGCTGGCCACTGCCGGCAAAGGTGCATCAGCCAAGCCATGTACCTGCACCACAAAAACGCCCGACAGCGAAGGGCGTTTGTGCGTCACGCGCAAATTTAGTGTCGGGAAACCTAGAGTGCGCCCCAGCTTTTGCCCATGCACCACATGGCCGGAGATGGTGTAGGGATGGCCCAGCAACGCTTGCGCATGCGGAAAATCGCCTTGCGCCAGCGCGGCCCGCACTGCGGACGATGAGATGCGGATGCCGTCATTCATCACCGTTGGCATGGTTTCGACCTCGAAACCATATTGCTTGCCGGCCTCGATCAGCATTGCCAGATTGCCGGCACGTTTAGCGCCGTAGCAAAAGTCTTCGCCCACCAGGATCCACTTAGCGTGTAAGCCTTGCACCAAGACTTTTTCGGTAAATTCTTGCGGCGACATGGCCGCGAAATGATGATTGAAATGTTCGACGATGACGCGATCGACGCCGGTATTGTCGAGCGATTGCAATTTATCGCGCAGATTGGCGATGCGCGTGGGCGCCTTGCTTGGGTCGCCCGCCAGATTGGCAAAAAATTCACGCGGGTGCGGTTCAAACGTCATCACTGCCGCATCGAGCTGCAAGCGCGATGCGGCCTCGCGCACGCGCGCCAGCAGCGCCTGATGGCCGCGATGGACGCCATCGAAGTTGCCGATGGTCAGCGCACAGGGCGCCCGTGCTGCGTTATTGGGAAGTCCGCGAAATACCTTCATTTATGCCGAATCAGGAAATTACAGAAAAGCCGTGGATTATAAAGGCTTTTGCAGCCCTGGCCGGCCGCTTAGCCATCTAAGCGGCCGGCCAAGTGTTTCAAATGTGCCGCGTCAGCGCATTGCGTATGGCTTGACATTACGTGCCAATGGTCTTGCTTGCAGCTTGAAGGGCTGTTTTCAGATACCTATATTGAAAAATATACTGCCCCTTGTATTTTAGAATGGGCTTTTAAGACGTGCGGGAGCACTGTTATTTTTGCCCATACTCCCTATTTTTTGCGTCATCTGATGCTGTTGGCGCCAGTTTATCGCTCGCTTTTAGACGGTGGTCGCGACTACTCCGCGGCATTTGCGGGATCGAAACATGGGAGCATGGCTACAATGGCGCTCGTGTTTACCCTTGCAAGCCACAGCAAAAGGCGGCTCTTGATTCACCGGGTCTGGGCTGATGCTGGGCTCAGCCTGATTTCCCTCAGTGAAAGAAAATAAAAAATGAAACATGTGAAATTTGCAACGATATTTTTTGGTTTAAGCCTTGCTTTGACAGCAAGCGCGGAAGTCACCGAGCAGGAAATCATCGAGGCCCAGACCTCTAGCACCTTGGCTTCGGCCGACTATGTGCGTAAAAAATGTCCCAAACTGGAAATCGATGAAGATGCGTTAAAGGAACTCCTGACGCGCGTTGGAAAACCTGCCGATACCTTGCGACAATCGGAGGAATACATTGAGCAGCGCGATGTCTTGCTGCGGATGGAGAAGACCCCGCAAGCGCCGTTGATTTGTACGGTGTTGCCCTTAGCACATGGCGGTTACGGGCGCGGCATTATCGATGAGAAATAGGCGAAGGTTCGAATATCGCCTCGTGACTACTGATTAACCGATGCAGGCGATTGCTGATACGCGACGGTTGGCGTGGGGCAAACCCATTGCCTTAGTGGCAAATTCTTAGAAAGACTTCCTTGAAAATATTTCTGGCGCTTGTCGGCGTCGTGCTTGGACTTGGTCTGGGCTGCTATTTTTTTGTCAGCATCGTGGCGGAAGGCGACGGCGCGGTCCGCCTGCGTAGTGGCGTGTTAGGCGAGGAAAAGGTCGAGGCAGGATTGCATTGGGATATCCCGTATTTTTATGCACTGCGGATTAATCGCGGCGCATTCCAAATTCGCATCAGGACACTCTCCGTTCCAGCGCTGCCAGGATCAAAAAACGCGCCGCAGCCGGTCATTACCTTGTGGTTTATAGGCGATGGCCGCCAATACTTTAAGGCTATGCAAGCCAATAACGCGGTCGACAATAGAGCGGCATCAGATGCGCAAATCGATGCCGAATTGCAACAGCGATTAATCCTTGCCTTAGCAAAACGGTCGGTAGAGAAGTCGTTGCCACTTCGTGCGCAAGACTGGCAACAGTTGACGCAACAAGTTGCGCCAACCATGTTTGCTGATTACGGTGTGCGGCTGGTGTCGTTTAAGCCCAAAGATTGAACCAAGGGCTAGTCCATCGCTGCTTACTTTTGAGGCAGGGCGGTTTGTTCTTTGACGGCATTGGCAATGCCCTCAGCGGTAAGGTATTTATTGCAGGCTTGCGCCAACTGAAAACGTTTTTCGGCGCTTGGTAATGGAATGAGCAGTGTGCTGATTTCCGCTGCGGATTTCTTCAGTTCGCTCATGTAAAAATCGTTGTCGTTGTCGTTGTCAATCAAGCCTAATGCCGATTCCCACATGGCGTCGCCTGTAGCGATCATCGCGGCACTTTTATCTTTCGCGACGCTCAGTGAAAGCCCTCTGAAAATCGTGCCGCAACGAATCATGTCGGCGGCAACCACCTTGCGCGCCTTCAGCTCGGAGGCAGATGGCGGTGGCGGCAGATCCAGATAACTCATGCTGTCCAATGCTGGCATGGCGCTGGTGCAAGCGCCTTTGTACTCGCCTTGGAATGCCTTTTTCAATTTCAACTCGCCAGCGGCGCTTTCGATCATGCTGTCGATGGTGAGCTTGTTTTCCATAAAGCTGAGATTGATACGGTAATTATTTTTCGTTGCCTCGCCAGCAGCGCTACAGGCCGCTTTCCAGTGCTCGTTAAGGAAAGATTGCTGGCTCGGTTCGGTCAAGCTGCAATTGCGCCCGAGTTGGCCCATTTTTGCCTTCCAGCCTTGCAAGGACAATGTTTCAATGGCTTTTTTGGTGACGCAGACGGTGCCGGCATTGTCCAATGTGTCGGCATAAGCCCCTTCGCGTATCTTCATTGCATTACCGGGTCCGGCGGCATGCAGCGGCAAGCAAGAGAGCGTGGCAACGGCCACTATCGAGCCAATTGTCAGGCGCGGTGCAGACACATTTTTTAAAATTTTCATAGTCGGAATGGGGTTCGGTTCGGGGGAGTGGATCGGGAAGGCGGCTGCTTGAAGCCCTTGGGGCGATAAAAATACTGCGCGGGGTATTATAAAAGAGCATCAAAAAGCATGGGCAAGAAGTATGGTTTTTGCCTATACACCCCTTATTTCCCTATTTTGAAGGGTGTGCGCCTTGACCTCAGAACAGCCGAAAGCCTTTTTTTCCGCCGCATGCGCGCCTTGACGATTCGCTTGACGATCTCTTGCCAGCCAACGTATGGTGCGCGAGGTTTTATGAAGCCAGAATTAACCCAGCTCCAATCAATGACAATCACGCAGCACAAGCACAATTGCGAACATGTAACGCCCCTCCAATATCGGGCAGACATTGATGGCTTGCGCGCCGTCGCCGTGCTTTTCGTTGTTGGGTTTCACGCCTTTCCTTTCTGGGTTAAAGGCGGTTTTATTGGCGTTGATATTTTTTTTGTCATTTCCGGTTTTTTAATCTCAACTATTATCCTTGGTAACCTGGAGCGCAATTGCTTCAACATTGCCCAGTTCTATAGCCGCCGCGTTAATCGCATATTCCCGGCCTTGTTTTTGGTATTGCTCGCTTGCTTTGCGTTCGGCTGGTTCGCGCTACTGGCCGACGAATACGAGCAACTGGGGAAACACATTGCCGGTGGCGCGGGTTTTGTATCCAATTTTTTGTTTTGGAATGAAAACGGATACTTTGACAGTATTGCACAGTCAAAGCCCCTCTTGCATCTCTGGTCGCTTGGTATTGAGGAGCAGTTTTACATCGTCTGGCCACTCCTGCTGTGGTTTGTCTGGAAGCGGCGATTGAATCCCTTATTGAATCCCTTAACAATCACGATCATTGCAATGATCATTTCATTTGTGCTTAACATCGGTGAAATACGTAGTGACCCAGTGGCAGCGTTCTACTCGCCGCACACACGTTTTTGGGAGCTGCTGGCAGGCTCTGTTTTGGCGCAATTGCCACGCCAAAACAAGCATCAATTGCCGCTGTTTAAGTACAGATTTGCTACGCGGTTGAGACAAATTACCGGCTTGCAAATGTCACTGGGCAAGCGTGCCACGCTACGCAATGCGCAAGCGTTGCTTGGTATCGTATTGATTGCGATTGGGGGTTTTGGCCTTAGCAAAGAGGTGCATTTTCCAGGGTGGTGGGCACTCTTGCCCACGCTTGGCGCTGTGTTGATTATTTCAGCGGGTGCGCAAGCATGGCTAAATCGGGTCATTTTTTCAAACCGCGTGCTGGTGTGGTTTGGCCTGATCAGCTTTCCGCTCTATTTGTGGCATTGGCCGCTCCTGTCGTTTGCTCACATCATCGAAGGTGAAACACTTTCACGCGAAATACGAATAGCGATTGTCTTGCTCTCCATCGCACTGGCCTGGCTGACCTACAAGCTGATCGAGCAACCGCTTCGTTTTGGAAGTACCACTTGGGTCAAGCCGGCAGCGTTGTGTGTGCTAATGGTATTTATCGGCTATGTCGGCTTTAACACTTCCCAAGGTAACGGCTTGACATTTCGGCAAAAATCGATGATCCAGCACAATACACAATTTGACTGGCTTCCAAGTTACAAAAGAAATGCCGCTTGTGAGCATGCCTATCCTGATTTGGCTAGCGGGCACTGCCTGAGAGCGAAAGCGTCCGAACCGACAATACTTGTGCTGGGCGATTCGCACAGCAATTCCTTGTATCCCGGGATGGTCGATGCGATGGCCAATACAAGGGACAATGTTGCGAATTTTTCAAAAAGCGGGTGCCTGCCTTTTTTTGACCTTGCTTCAGTTCAAAAAGGCGAACAAAAAAAATGCCCCGAGTACAGTAATAGCGCGCTCACGTTTGCCGAAGAAAATCCGTCCGTCCATACAGTTGTCCTGTCCTCCAGAGGTCCTTTGTATCTCACCGGCAAAGGTTATGGCGGCAATGGTGAAGTCACTCATGAGCGAACCATATCCTTGGTGAAGAGGCGGGAAATGACGAATTCCCATCAAATCTTTGCAATGGCCATGAAGACAACAATCGAGCGATTGCTCGCGAAGAACAAACGGATTATTTTCGTGCTGGATTGGCCCGAACTTGGTTTTGACCCTAAATCCTGTGTAGACAGCCGGCCGCTACGCTTCAGCAATCACGTCAGAGAACCCTGTGCTGTATCAAGGCTCGACTTTGAGCAGCGCAATCGTCAATACCGGGAACTTGTTTTGTCTGTGTTGAAGGATTTTCCTTCCGTAGACGTGTTTGATGCGGCAGCCTTGTTCTGCGATGCCCAGTGGTGCTGGGCAATGACCGAAGGTAAGATGCTTTACCGTGATGATGATCATCTTTCCGTTCAAGGGTCGCGCTATGTTGCCAGTGCCCTTGTGAAGTTGCTTAAGCCTTGGCAAGAGTGACCGTATTGAACTTCAATGACGCGCAAGCGAACTCTCCTATGCCTCCAATTTTATTTGCGCTGTGCCTGCTCTTTGCCGCACCGCTGGCGCATGCAAGCGCAGCCGTCACCCCGGCCGACCCGGCCAAAGTGATCCGCGTGGCGCTCGATGCGCCCGACGATGGTTTCGACATGGTGCGTACTGCCAACGCCTACTCCGGCTTGATCAGCGAAGCCATTTACGAGCCCTTGCTGACCTACGATTATCTGGCGCGGCCGGCCAAGTTGATAGCGCAGACCGCGGTTGCCATGCCGGAAATGACCGATGGCGGCAAGACGTATACCTTTCGCGTCAAGAAAGGCATTTATTTTGCGCCGGACGACGTCTTCAAAGGTAAGCCGCGCGAATTGATTGCAGCCGATTACGCCTACACCATCAAGCGCTTGCTCGACCCGAAAAACCGTTCGCCCTCGGCCAATTTCATCGAGGGCAAAGTGGTCGGGCTCGATGCGCTGGCGGCAGCGGCCAAGCAGGGTGGCAGCTTCGATTACGATGCGCCGGTGGCCGGTTTGCAAGTGCTGGACCGCTATACCCTGCGCATTACCTTAAATGCGCCCGATACCAATTTTCTGTACGTGATGGCATATGGCGCTTTTGCCGCGGTGGCGCGCGAAGTGATCGAGACGCATGGGGCGCAAAGCGGGCGGCATCCGGTCGGCACCGGGCCGTACATGTTGCAGCAGTACGTGCCAGCCAGCAAGATCGTGCTGGTGGCGAACCCGGTGTATCGCGGTTTTGTGTGGGACTTCAAGGCTGCCGACGACCCTTACGACCAGCAATTGGTGCGCGAAATGCAGGGCAAGAAAATGCCGCAAATCGGACGCGTGGAATTAAGCTATGTCGAAGAGGAGCAATCGCGCTGGCTGGCTTTCCAGAACGGGCAATTCGATCTGGATAAATTGCCGCAACTGGTGGCGCCTTCGGTGCTGGACGGTGAAAAATTACGGCCGGAATATGCCGCCAAGGGCTTGCGCCTGTTCCGCGCCGTCGCGCCGGAAGTCACTTACACCATGTTCAATTTTCTTGACCCGGTCACCGGCGGTTATGGCAAGGAGAAAATCGCGCTGCGGCGTGCCATTGCGATGGTCTACAGCGTGCAGGATGAAATCAAGCAAGTGCGCAAAGGGCAAGCCACGCGGGTTCACATGCTGGTGCCGGTTGGCGTCGGCGGGCACGACCCCAGTTACCGCAGCAGCATTGCCTACGATCCGGCGCTGGCCAACAAGCTGCTCGATCGCTTCGGCTACCAACGCGGTGCAGATGGCTTCCGCACCATGCCCGATGGTTCGCCCTTGCTGCTGAAAATCACCAGTGAACCGGGTGCGACCTCGAAAACCTTTGCCGAAATCTGGCAGCGCGGCCTTGATCAAATCGGTATCAAGGCCGATTTCCCGATCAGCTCGTTTGCCGACAATGTCAAGGCGGCGACCGAATGCAAGCTCATGATGTGGGGCGGCGCCTGGTCGGCTGATTTCCCCGAAGGGGAGAACTTCCTGCAATTGCTGTACGGCCCCAACGCACGCCAGGGTAATCACGGCTGCTATCAATCGGCAGTCTACGATGCCATGTACAAGAAGGCGATCGCCTTGCCACCCGGCCCGGAACGCAATCAGTTGTATATCCAGATGAGCCGCCAAATGGAAGCCGACACCGCCTGGTCGCTGCACGTGTCACGTGTACGTAATTGGCTGGTGCGACCATGGGTCAAAGGTTTTAAGAAACATCCGATCTTGTCAGCGGATTGGCAGTATCTGGATATCGAAAAACATTAAATTTTGATGCTTAATTATGGAGTTCGCATGTTTGCACGCCGCATGAAATATGAAAATTCTTCCGTCATTATTTATCGCGATAAATGGCTCGCCGTCGCAATCACTGCCGGGTTGGGCTTATTCTTTTTCATCGGCGGCATCCTGGTGCTGCGGGCGCTTGCCGACCCCAATGCGCCAACATTATTTTTGCTTATTTTTGCAGGCGTCTGGATTTTGGTTGGCGCCCTCTTATTAAGTTACCTGCCTCGCAAGACTGCACATGTTTTTAAAAACAAGGGCGAACATATTATTGTAGTAAATGCAGCCGGCGTGACCTTAAACGAAACGCTCTGGGGAACCTCGCGTTATCAATCCTGGGACAACATCGCCGAAATAATCCTGGCGGAATCTTTCGCTGAAATTGATACCGACAGCAAAGCGCATCGCGGCAAGGAAATAATCCTGTTGTTCAAACCGGAATTTTTGCCGAGCTTCAATCAGATTGAATACATGAACTCGGGAATCCAAAAGACGGGTGAAGATCGCCACTATCTAAGCTCGACTTACACTGAAGAGAAGAATGGCGAGTTGCAAAGACTGCTGAGCCATGTTGTTCCAACATCGGTTGCCATCCGTGTGCTGAAAAAAGTGGTTTTTGATCTGGCTGCGCAGAAGGATAGTTATGAACTGCACTGACAATTCAATTTGGTAAAAGTGACTGCATTGCGATTGTGGGCGCCGCGTTTCGCTCCTTGGCGATCACTATGTCTGCCAGTAAATCTGCATCAAACCTGCTTTTCAAAACCAGATTAGAATCCCACAGCCGTTATTGAAGAGTTAAGAAGCGATAGAAAGCGATCGCTTTTATCGCTACGCTGCATTTTCGCTCCACCTATTTGGATTCTGTCGCATTATTTCTTGAAGGATTGCCCATGACCGATCTATCGACTTTCCCCATTACCAAAAAATGGCCCGCCCAACATCCCGACCGCCTGCAACTGTATTCACTGCCGACCCCCAACGGTGTCAAAGTTTCTATCATGCTGGAAGAATGCGGTTTGCCTTACGAGCCGCATCTGGTCAACTTTGGTACTAATGATCAGACTTCGCCAGAATTTATTTCACTCAATCCGAACAATAAAATTCCCGCCATCATCGACCCCAATGGCCCCGACGGCAAACCTTTGGCGCTGTTTGAATCGGGTGCAATCCTGATTTATCTGGCGGAAAAAACGGGCCAATACATGGCGCAAGATGCTGCCGGCCGCTACGAGACGATCCAGTGGCTGATGTTCCAGATGGGTGGTATCGGGCCGATGTTCGGGCAGTTGGGATTTTTCAATAAATTTGCCGGCAAAGATTACGAAGACAAACGTCCACGCGACCGCTACGTCGCCGAATCGAAACGTTTGCTGGGCGTACTCAATCGACGCTTGGTCGGACAGGACTGGATCATGGGCGACACCTATAGCATCGCCGATATTGCGACCTTTCCGTGGGTGCGCAATTTAATCGGGTTTTACGAGGCCGGTGAACTGGTGGGGATCGCCGATTTCCCCGAAGTCCAGCGTGTGTTGAAAAACTTCCTAGCGCGTCCGGCCGTGGTCAAAGGTTTGACTATCCCAAATTGATGGATGCATGATGGGTGCGTTTGGTGCGCCTTGCTTCTGCATTGTTTAGCATTGTTCTTTTCATTGCGAGTAAATATTGAACCGGAAAATCGCCCGCGTCGGCATGGATATTTATAGGAGGGGTCGTAACCTTGGTTGCAGCTATCAACAATCGGGGAAAAAGCCCTTCCTACACAATATTGGCCGCATTGTTCCCGCCGCTTTTGGTGTAAATATCACACGCATTATTTGCGGTTTTTTGCTCGTCATTTTCGCTTTGCAGCCAGCCAGCGCCGTCGAACCCGTCAAAAGCTTGCGCACGGTTTTCCCTGCCGAAGAAACCGGTTTCGATCCGGCCATCGTGCACGATTTATATTCCGCTGCAGTGGTGCAATCGATTTTTGAAACGCTCTACACCTATGACTATCTGGCGCGGCCGGCCAAACTGGTGCCGCTGACGGCAGAAGCGCTGCCGGACGTGTCCGCCGATGGCAAAACCTACACTATCCGTCTCAAGCGCGGCATCGTGTTTGCCGCCGATGCGGCGTTCAAGGGCAAACGGCGCGATTTAGTAATGGCCGATTATGTGTACGGGCTCAAGCGCTTGCTCGACCCCAAGCTGCGCTCGGCCTGGAGCTGGCTGCTCGAAGGCAAAATCGTTGGCCTCGACGCACTTGCCGCGCAGGCTAAAAAATCCGGCAGCTTCGATTACGATGCGTCGGTCGCCGGGCTCGAATTGCTCGACGCCTACACCTTACGGATTCACCTCAATGCGCCCGATTTCAACCTCGGCCAAATCCTGGCGCACGAGCCGACCAGCGCGGTGGCGCGTGAAGTGATCGAGCAGTATCGCGATCAAAACGGCCAAGCCATGGCTAACCCGGTCGGCACCGGACCTTACGTACTCACTAGCTGGAAGCGCGCATCAAAAATCATCCTCGATGCCAATCCCGCTTATCGCGGTTTTAACTGGACCTTTGAAGCTGGTGCCGATCCCGGCGATCAAGCCATCGTCAGCGCGATGAAGGGCAAGCGCATGCCGCAGATCAAGCACGTTGAAATCAGCATCGTGCTGGAAGACCAGTCGCGCTGGCTGGCTTTCCAGAATGGCGAAATCGACTTATTAAATCTCGATGGCCCGTTGGCGCCACGTGCGCTCATAGGCGGCAAATTGCTGCCCGATTTGGTCGCCAAAGGCATCCATTTGTCACGCATTACCGAGCCGGAATTGAGTCACTATTATTTCAATATGCAAAACCCGATTCTGGGTGGCCTCAGCAAAGAAAAAATCGCCCTGCGCCGCGCCATCGCCATGGCGCATAACGTCAAGGAAGAAATCAAAGTAGTCTGGAGCGATCAAGCCACCGTACTTGAATACCCAATTCCACCCGGCATCGTCGGCCACGATCCTGACTACAAAAGCACGGTGTCGTACGATCTCCGCACGGCCAATGCCTTGCTCGACAAGTTTGGCTACAAGAAAGGCGCAGACGGTTTCCGCACATTGCCTGATGGCAAAGCCTTCTCGGTCACGTTCTCGGCACGCGCCGCATCGACCGGCCAACAACAGGCTGAAATGTGGAAAAAAACCTTCGACTCCATCGGCATCAAAATGCAAGCCGACCTACGCCCATTCGGCGAATTGCTCAAAGCCGAGAAACAATGCCAACTCATGATGCGCACCAGTCCGTGGATTGCCGATTACCCCGATGGCGACAATTTTATGCAACTGTTTTACGGCGCCAATATCGGCCAAAGCAATAACGGCTGCATGAAACTACCAGCCTACGACACCCTGTACGAACAATCGCAAAAATTGCCCGCCGGCGCTGAACGCGATGCCCTGTATCGCAAGATGGCACGCTTGCTGGAAGTCTACGCCACCACCCGTATCGGCTATGCGCGCTACCGCAATATGCTGGCGCAGCCAAGCGTGATCGGTTACAAGAAGCACCCGATTCTGCATGCGGAGTGGATGTATTTTGATGTGGGAATGAAGAAGTAGTGCAGTAGAAAATGGCCGTACTTACTTCCACGTACTAAGGAATCAACGCAACCAGCATTCGCTGGATTAGCTGACATCGTTGCTTTAGTTTGGATATCGTATCGCAGCTTTTGGAGCG
Organism: Pseudomonadota bacterium; assembly: GCA_040384645.1. Taxonomy (GTDB): domain Bacteria; phylum Pseudomonadota; class Gammaproteobacteria; order Burkholderiales; family Burkholderiaceae_D; genus JAZKIX01. Next base: position 43,050 of record JAZKIX010000057.1, read on the forward strand.
CCATGGGAGCGGAAAATTTCGCGATACTGAATACGCAATGGAGGCTACGCAAGCGATGTTGTTGGCCGGCTTGTATGACAGCCACGATGAAGTCGTGTGCGCCGCCATTTCGGGGCTTGGTCGCCAGTCGCATCCATCCGCCTTGCCTGGCGCTCACCGTAAGTTGTCCCAAATTTCATCGCTTGATTGAAATGATATTTGCTGCACGCGTTTCAAGTTCTGCCGCTTCCTTTTCGCGCGATGTTTTACGGTACAGCGCGGCTAGGTTTTTGAGACTTGTTGCCACATCGGGATGACCCGGACCCAGCGTTTTCTCCCAGATTGCCAGCGAACGCTGATACAAAGGTTCAGCTTGTGCATACTTGCCTTGTTCGTAGGAAAGCGCTGCAAGGTTGTTCAGACTTGTCGCTATAGCCGGATGCTCCGGGCCCAACACTTTTTCCCGGATTGCCAGCGCGCGCTGATACAAGGGTTCCGCCTGTGCATACTTGCTTTCTGTGATGTAAAGCGCGGCAAGGTTGTTCAGCACCGTTGCTACAGCAGGGTGCGCCGAGCCCAGCGCTTTTTCTCGGATTGCCAGCGAGCGCTGATACAAGCGTTCAGCTTGTACATACTTGCCTTGGATCCGATAAAGCTCAGCAATATTGTTCAGGCTCTGTGCCACATCAGGATGCGCCGGGCCCTGCGCTTTCTCCCGGATAGCCAGCGCGCGTTGATACAGGGGTTCCACCTGTGCGTACTTGCCTTGCGCTTTGTAAAGCCCTGCAAGGTTGTTTAACGCCGTGGCCACATCAGGATGGGCCGGACCCAGCGCTTTTTGCCAGATTGCCAGCGCGCGCTCATACAGGGGTTTCGCCTTTGCATACTTGCCTTGTGCGTCGTAAAGCTCTGCAAGGTTGTTCAAACTCTGTGCCACATCAGGATGTGCCGGCCCCAGCGCTTTTTTTCGGATGGCCAGTGCGCGCTGATGCAAGGGCTCAGCCTGTGCATACTTGCCTTCTGCGTAGAAAAGCGTGGCAAGGTTGTTCAGAGCCGTTGCCACCTCAGGGTGGGCCGGTCCCAGCGTTTTCTCCCAGATTGCCAGCGCGCGCTGATATAAGGGCTGTGCATGTGCATACTTGGCCTGGACTTCGTAAAGCGCGGCAAGGTTGTTCAGCACCGTTGC
>JAZKIX010000058.1:0-14187 GCA_040384645.1 Pseudomonadota bacterium
CTTGCTGTCCACCAACAGTCGGCCGATCAAGGTGCTTTTACCATCATCGACCGAACCGGCGGTGATGAAGCGCAACATGCCACGTTCGCCAGCTTCTTGTGCCGGCGCTGAATTGTTTTCTGTCACCACGGTATTCATTAGAAATAACCTGCCTTCTTGCGTTTTTCCATCGAAGCTTCCGATGTCTGGTCGTCCATGCGGGTCGCGCCGCGTTCTGTGATTTGGGTAATGGCTGTTTCGGCGATGATCGCGGCCACTGTGGCGGCATCTGACGAAACGGGGCAGGTGCATGAGATATCACCGACGGTGCGGAAGCGCACGATTTGCGTTTCGACCGTTTCTCCTTCATAGGCCGGTGTCAAATCGGTCAATGGCACTAGCAAGCCGTTACGCGGAATGACCTGGCGCTCATGCGCGAAATAGATCGGGGGCAAGGCCAGTTTTTCACGTTCGATATATTGCCAGACGTCGAGTTCGGTCCAGTTCGAGATCGGGAACACACGCATGTTTTCACCCGGATGGACGCGGGTGTTATACAAGTCCCACAGCTCAGGACGTTGCGCTTTCGGGTCCCATTGGCCGAATTCATCGCGGAAGGAAAAAATACGTTCCTTGGCGCGTGCTTTTTCTTCATCGCGGCGGGCGCCGCCGATACAGGCGTCGAATTTAAATTCCGCAATCGTTTCCAGCAGGGTCACTGCCTGCGCCGCATTGCGCGAATCAGTGGCGGGATTGCGCAAGCGCACGGTGCCGCGTTTGATCGAATCTTCGACCGAACGCACGACCAGCCTTTCGCCCAATTCTGCTGCGCGGCGATCGCGAAATTCTATTACTTCAGCAAAATTATGGCCGGTGTCGATATGCACCAGCGGGAAGGGAAATTTGCCGGGGCGGAAGGCTTTTTCAGCGATCCGTAGCAGCACGACCGAATCCTTTCCGCCGGAAAATAGCAGCGCCGGGTTACTGCACTCGGCAGCCACCTCGCGCATGATGTGGATGGCTTCTGACTCGAGCCAATCGAGATGCTTCCGATTGATTTCGCCCGAGGCTTGTTGGGGGATTTCGTTGTCGACAACTGTATTCATGGCTTTTATATAGGCTGATATTTATGCCGATGTTGCTGGCATTGTTGCAGAAATGGATTTGATGCGAATCAGTTTTCCATCGACCACGTGCAACCCGCATTCTTTCGACTCCGGGTTTTCCCACCACCAACGACCTGCGCGTACATCTTCGCCCGGTTGAACGGCGCGGGTGCAAGGCTCGCACCCTATCGACGGGTAGCCCTTGTCGTGCAGCGGGTTGTACGGCACGTTGTTAGTCTTGAGGTAGTGCCACACATCGTCTTCCGACCAATCCGCCAGCGGGTTGAATTTGGTCATGCCGTGCGCTGCATCTTGTTCTTCGATGTGAAGCTCAGCGCGGGTGCTCGATTGTGAACGGCGCTGGCCGGTGATCCAGGCTTTTTTACCTGCCAAGGCGCGGTTCAAAGGTTCAACCTTGCGAATGCCGCAGCAAGCCTTGCGCATTTCCACGCTGTCGTAGAACGCGTTCAATCCATTGTTCTGCACGTAAGCAGCGACCGCTTCCGGCTGCGGACGATACAAGGCCACGTCGAAATCGTAGACTTCCTTGATACGGTCGATTACGCCCAAAGTCTCGGCGTGCAGGCGTCCGGTTTCAAGCGAAAAAATCCCGATGGGCAGCTTGCCGCGCAAGATCATATCGGTCAGTACCATGTCTTCGGCCGCTAAGCTTGACGCTAAGACCGCGGGCGTAAAGTCGCTGGCGATCCGCTGTAAAGTCGCTTGCGTTGCTGCAACGAGCGTATCGAAATCGTTCATTGCGTCGCTCCCGGCACGCCGCTCTCTCGTTGGGTGCGCCGAAATAACGGTGATTTTTGATCCCAAGACGCTTGGTACGCTTCCGAAAAATCGGACAATCCTTTCAGGGCATCGTGGATGCTGCGGTCAGGACGCGGCGCAAAGGCGTCGAAGCCAACCCGTTGCATATAAAACATCTGGTCGCGCAGCACGTCGCCGACTGCACGCAATTCGCCGGTATAGCCAAGTCGTGCGCGCAGATTGTAGGCGATGGAATAACCGCGGCCATCGGCAAACTTAGGGAAGTCGATAGCAATCACGGCAAAGGTATTGGTCACACCTTTCAATACTTCTGGCCGCTCATCGCTGGCAAACCATACGCCTAGATCGGCCCGGCTTTGCAACTGAGTTTGCTGCGCTTGCCATACGGTCAGAGGAATAATGATTTTGCCGCTTGGCACTGCAACAGTGTCTGGCGTTTCGCCTTCTTGTAGGCGTAGCAACGTCCAGTCGTCGTTGACGATGGCTCTATTCTTGATGATTTGTGTGCTGGAGTTAGGCATATGCATCCTCGCCAGTGGGTTGTTCGGCTTTAATCGGCGTTGCGTAGACGAATTGCTTGAACGGTGCAATCCCAATGCGCTGCGCTGTATCGATAAATTTTTCGTCTTCAATGCGTTGTTCCAGATAGACCTTGATGATGCGGTCGATCACTTCCGGCATTTGGTGCGATGAGAACGAAGGCCCGATTATTTTGCCGATAGCCGATTTATTGCCTTGTGCGCCGCCAATCGAAACCTGATACCACTCGCTGCCGTCTTTATCGACACCAAGAATACCGATATTGCCGATATGGTGATGGCCGCAGGCATTGATGCAACCGGACATATTGATTTCGATTTCGCCAATGTCATGCAAGAAATCGAGGTTGTCGAAACGGTCCGCAATGTCGAGCGCAATCGGGATCGATTTGGCATTCGCCAACGAGCAGAAATCGCCACCAGGGCAGCAGATCATGTCGGTCAACAGGCCAATATTGGGTGTCGCCAAGCCGTGTGCCTTGGCTTCTTTCCATAAATCGAACAAGGCCGATTGCTTGACATCAGCCAGCACCAGATTTTGTTCGTGGGTGACACGCACCTCGGAGAAGCTAAAACGGTCAGCGAGATCGGCGACGAAATCCATTTGATCCGCGCTAGCATCGCCCGGCGGTACGCCGGTTTTTTTCAGCGATAACACGACAGCCGAATAACCGCTAACTTTATGCGGTTTGACGTTGCGTTTGAGCCAGTTGGCAAAGGCTTTGTTTTCCGCCTTGTGTGCTTCCAAGCCGCTGTCGCTGGCAGGCAGTGTTTCGTATGCCGGCGCCGTGAAGTAAGCCGCGACGCGTTGCATTTCTTCCGTTGTCAAGGTGCTTGGGCCATCCTTGATATCGGCCCATTCTTCTTCAACCTGGCGCGCAAAATCCTCGACGCCGATGGCTTTGACCAAGATTTTGATCCGGGCTTTATAGATATTGTCACGCCGGCCGTATTGGTTATAGACGCGCATGATTGCTTCGATATAAGTCAATACATGCTGCCACGGCAGATACTCGCGGATCACGCTGCCGAGAATCGGGGTGCGGCCCATGCCGCCGCCAACCATGACGCGAAAACCGACTTCGCCTTCGGCGTTATACACCACTGTCAGACCGATATCGTGGACTGCGATGGCGGCACGGTCTTCCGCTGCGCCATTGATGGCGATCTTGAATTTGCGCGGCAAGTAAGCGAATTCCGGGTGGAAGGTGCTCCATTGACGAATGATTTCGGCGTACGGACGTGGATCAATGATCTCGTCGGCAGCAACGCCGGCAAATTCGTCCGACGTTACATTGCGGATGCAATTGCCAGAGGTTTGAATCGCGTGCATTTCAACCGAGGCCAAGTCGGCCAGGATATCGGGTGTTTCTTCCAAGTTAATCCAGTTGTACTGGATGTTTTGACGCGTCGTGAAATGGCCATAACCGCGATCATATTTGCGGGCGATATGTGCAAACATGCGTACCTGGGTCGACGATAACAAGCCATACGGCACGGCGACGCGCAGCATGTAGGCGTGGCGTTGCATGTAGAGGCCGTTTTGCAGGCGTAGCGGGCGGAATTCATCTTCCAGCAATTCGTTGGCAATTCGTCGGCGCACCTGGTCGCGGTATTGCGCGACGCGTTCCTTGACAATTAAATGGTCGTATTGATCGTAGCGATACATGTGAAATCCTTCGACTAAAACAAACTAAAGTATCTTATGAAGTGAGCAATTTTGTCGCGACCAGAGTTAAAGTCAAAGCGAGCAAACCGCGCAAGAATTTTTCTGGGACAGCCCGGGCCGCCCATGAGCCAATGGTGATCCCAGGCAGGGAGCCAATCAATAAAGCGCCCAATAATGCCCAGTTGATCGACCCCAGCCACCAGTGTCCAACCGCCGCAATCGCGGTCAATGGCACTGCGTAGGCGATGTCGGTGCCTGCGACTTCTGCCGAAGTCAGGCGCGGATACAACATCACCAGCAAGGTTGCACCAATGGCGCCGGCACCGATGGACGATATCGTCACCAAAACGCCCAATACGGCACCAGATACCACAGTCGCGATCACTAAATTATTGCCTTGCAACTGCTTTTCTGGATGCGAATTTATCCAGGCCAGCATTTTACCTTTAAATAGCAGCGCAACCACAGTCAGTAAGACCGATCCGGCAATCGAATAACGAATAATTAGACCGATTTCCTTGTCCAATGTGCCGAAATATTTGAGTGCGAAGGTAGAGAGTAATGCAGCAGGCAGCGCACCGATGCAAAGACGTCGAACAATGTCCCAGTGGACAGTACCACGCAGGCGATGGGTAAATGTGCCTGCCGCCTTGGTGATGGAGGCGAAGGCAAGATCGGTTCCCACTGCGACCGAAGGCGGAACCCCAAACATCAGGGTCAATAGCGGCGTCATCAAGGAGCCGCCGCCAACGCCGGTCAAGCCGACCAAAATACCCACTGCAAAACCGGAAATCACATAAGTAAGAGTCATATCGCCTCGCGTAAATTATGCGCTATGGTAACGAAATGGCTCTTTATTCCAAACAACTTAGTCTCTATTTGCTTATATGCTTATTTGGTATATGAGAAAATGCGGCATGAAAACACATTGGCGACCAATGTGTTTTCGCTTTCTGGCTAGCCAAGAATGGCCAAAATCGTCTAAAACACACCAAACTCCAGCCAAGCAAGGGCTTAATGAATCTTCATCAATTTCGCTTCGTCCGAGAAGCGGTGCGACAGAATTACAACTTGACGGAGGCCGCAAAGGCTCTGTTTACCTCGCAGCCCGGTGTATCGAAGGCGATTATCGAACTGGAAGAAGAGCTAGGCGTTGATATCTTTACCCGGCACGGCAAGCGCATTCGCGGCCTGACCGAACCGGGCCGGGCGATCTTGAAGTCGGTCGAACTGATCATGCAAGAAGTCGATGGTTTGAAACGCATTGGCAAGGAATTCGCGGCCCAAGATAGCGGCAGCTTCACCATCGCCACCACGCATACGCAGGCGCGCTATTCGCTGCCGAAGGTGGTGCAAGCTTTCATGCAAAAATATCCAAAGGTGCGACTGTCCTTATTACAAGGCAATCCCAAACAAGTGGCTGAAATGGTCTTGCGCGACCAGGCTGATCTGGCGATTGCAACCGAAGCGATTGCCGGGATTGACGGCCTGATCACGCTGCCGTGTTATCAATGGGAGCACATGCTGGTGGTGACACCGGATCACCCCTTGCTGAAACTGAAGTCGGTGACACTGGACGAAATCGCCGCCTTCCCTCTGATCACCTACGACAGCGCCTTCGCCGGACGCAATAAGATCGACCACGCTTTTTCTCTGCGTGGACTGAAGCCGGACGTCTTGCTGGAAGCAATCGATGCCGATGTCATCAAGACTTACGTTGAACTGGGCATGGGCGTCGGTATCATTGCCGGCATGGCTTTCGATGCAGAACGCGACAAGGGACTGCGGGCGATTTCAGTCGGGCACCTGTTTGGCATGAACGTATCGCGCGTAGCAATCAAGCAGGGTGCTTATTTGCGCAGCTATATATATACCTTCATCGAATTGATGACCCCGACCCTGAACCGCAAATTGATTGAACAATTGATGAGCGGCGATAAGGAAAGTTACGAGTTATAGGACGATTTGCTAGCCCTTGTTGTTATAGCCGCGTGCTAACCATCTTCAACTGTATTTAAGACATGTATAAATAATGAACACTGATAGACAAAACCTTGCCCAATATTATGCCAAGCGTGCCCAGACATACGAGCAGGTCTATGCCAAGCCAGAGCGCCAGGAAGATTTGGCAATCTTGCGTGAACGTGTCGCTGAAGTAGCACGCGACCACAAGATATTGGAAATTGCCTGCGGCACGGGTTACTGGACCGCTCAACTGGCGCCGGTCGCAGCCTCTGTATTGGCAACTGACCTCAATCCCGAAGTGATCACTATCGCGCAGACCAAGGATTTGCCCGCCAATAAAGTCAATTTTGCCATCGCCGATGCCTTTGATTTGCCCGCCGGTGACAGCTTCACGGCGTGCTTTGCCGGATTCTGGTGGTCGCATGTCAAACGCCAGGAGCAGGAAGAATACCTCAAGCAATTGAGTGCCCGACTTGGCAAAGACACCCTGCTGGTCTTGCTGGACAATTGCTACGTCGAAGGCAGCAGCACTTCGATTGCGCGTACCGACGCCGATGGCAATACCTTCCAAATCCGCAACTTGCCCGACGGTAGCCGGATCGAAGTGATTAAAAACTTTCCCGCCGACAGCTTCTTGCGTAAAAAACTGGCTGCCTCGGTCAAAGATATCCGCATCCGGCGGCTGGAACATTACTGGATGCTGACTGGAAGACTAAAATAATACTGGGTGGGGTATTTTTAAATATGCAATAAAAACCTGCGGGTGAAGGGGTGTTTTCATCTATACCCCTACCATTTACCTATTTCTGCAACGTTGTGCGTGAAGCTTTTCAGTTGCTCTAATAAGCCCTCTGCATTGTCCGCATGCATTAGCAAGGCGGCGTGAGCGGTCTTTAAAAATCCTTGTGCCACCAGATGGTCGATGAAACTGATTAAACCATCGTAAAAGCCTTCCACGTTCAATAGTCCAATTGGTTTGTTGTGAATCCGCAGTTGCGACCAGGTCAGCATTTCAAATAATTCTTCCAGCGTGCCGATGCCGCCCGGCATGGCGATAAAGCCATCGGACAATTGGGCCATCATAGCTTTGCGTTCGTGCATGTCTGTGACGATGTGCAGGCGGGTCAGGCCGAGATGGGCGACTTCCTTGTCGCGCAGGGCTTGCGGAATGACGCCGGTGACTTCGCCGCCGAGGCGCATCACTTCGTCAGCGATGACGCCCATCAAGCCGACATTGCCGCCGCCATAGACCAGAGCAATGTTTTGGCTGACCAATTGCTGCGCCAACAGGCGTGCAGCATTGGCAAAAACCGGCGAATTGCCAGAAGTCGCGCCGCAATAGACGCACAGGCTTTTGATCGGGCGCGGGGTGGCTGGGGAAGTGATCACGGATGGGCTAGATGATTTGATTAACTTGCCGGGGAAGATGTTTTATGCAAATTGCTTGATCGATTCTTGCGCCAGTTTGTTGAGCAGGGCGCGCGTATCGTCGCGCAGGTAGGGACCGATCAGCGACAGCACTTGGTAGCAGCCGCGCGCCAGAGCGTCTGACATGGCTTGCGGCTCGTTGAACTTGCGCGGGTTGCGCACGTATTCGTAGGATAGCCAATAGCTGGCGACGACCACCATATTGGTGGCGAGGGCATTGATTTCTAGGTCGCTGGCGGCCAGTGATTTTTCGGTGCGTAAACCTTCGCACAATTGTTTGGCGACCTTGGTTTTGTGTTCCAGGATTTGTTTGAAATGCAGTTCCAATGTGCGGTTGCGGGACAGCAAATCGTTCATATCGCGGTAAAAAAAGCGATAGCGCCAAACCAGTTCAAATAGCAAGTGCAAATATTGCCAAACGTCTTCCATGGTAGAGCGGCGGTCGGCTGGTACTGTCAGCATGCGTTCGATCTCGGTTTCGAATTGGGTGAAAATGGAATTGACGATATCGTCTTTATTGCGGAAGTGGTAATACAGATTGCCGGGCGAGATATTCATGTCCTCGGCAATGATGGTGGTGCTGATGCTGGGCTCGCCGAATTCATTGAACAATTCGAGCGACCTTTCAAGAATCCGCTCGCGGGTGCGGCGGGGGACTTTTTGTTCCACTTTTTACTCCATTGACGTGGCTTCTGCTATTGCGACAAGAGCACTGCAAAGTAAGGAAAGTATTCTAAAGCATGACTCTTGCCGCTTTGGCGATTTGATCGATGTGTTTGAACCATTTTGCTTGCTGTTTCGCAATGTTTCTATGAATTAAATGGACTTGCAACCGGAACCGGCGCCGGTTTTCCGGTGAGGCGAGTCGCCAATTGACTCGCCAACTTTGCTGTGATGCCATAAATCGACATTTGCGGATTGGCGCCTATCGAGGTCGGGAACAGCGATCCGTCATGTACCGACAGGTTGCGCACACCGTGATATTGGCCATCGTCACCGACGATGCCACGTTTCAGATCGTTCGACATGGCGCAGCCGCCCATCACATGGGCCGATACCACGCGGGTCAGCAGTGGCTTGAGCGGCAGCGCTGCGATACCTTGTTTTGCGGCAGCCCAGCTTTGATAGCCTTGCGCCATTTCGTGTACCGGATAGACGCTCTTGGCGCCGGCGGCGAACTGGATTTCCGCCATCGATAATAATGCGCGCCGCACGCCGTCCCAGATGAAGTCGGTAAAAGGATAGTCGAGCACGCCGGAGCCATCGTCCCGCAATTGGACAACACCGCCTGTCGATTCATCATGGAAACCATCGCGCAGCAATGCCAGTAGCGCATGGGTGTGCGCGAATTGCTGCATCATCGCCGCATGTTGGGTGCCGAAACCTTGCATGGTGGTCGAAAGCAACACCGGATGCAGCGGTGGTGCCTCCAGCTTGTAGCCGATGGCGCCATCGATGGGGTGCATTTTCAAGAAGTGATCCGAATACACCGTCTGTGGCGCCCCGGCAAAGCCATCGACTTTCTGCTGGAATAAGCCGGCCGATATGACGGTGGGATGCAAGAAAGTACGCTTGCCCAGCAAGCTATGCGGATCGGGTGCTTTGGATCGTAGCAGAAGGGCTGGCGAGTTGATTGACCCGCCGGCGACCACAAAATGCCTGGCACGTATCGTCAGGCGCTTGCCGGTAGTGGTCAAGCCGTCAGCCGCGAGCGCGTTGCCTATCAGTTGATCAACCTTATCGCCGGAAAACTGCAGCCGTTCGGCCCGGCAGCGGGTTACTAAAGTGGCGCCGTTCGACAGTGCTGACGGAATTGTAGTGACCAACATCGATTGCTTGGCATTGGTCGGACAACCCATGCCGCAGTAACCCAGATTCCAGCAATTTTTGACGTTGCGCAAAATAGCGTCGCTGCTGATGCCGAGTGCCCCTGCGCCACGCCGCAGCAAGTCATTGTTTTCATTCGGCGGCACCAGCCATGGACTAACGTTGAGGCGGGCTTCCATCATCGTGAACCAGGGCGCCATCGCTTCAGACGTGAACGATTGCAGCCCAAAATGGCTGCGCCAATAGTCGAGCGTGCCGTCCGGCGTGCGGAAGCTGGAAGTCCAGTTGACCGTGGTGGAACCGCCCACGGTGCGGCCTTGCAAAATATTGATACTCTTGTCTTTGGTTTTTCGGGCCGCTGATTCCTGATACAACGCGGGATAGGCTTGAGCCTCGCGCATTTTGAAATCCTTGGATGATTTCAATGCGCCTTCTTCGATCACGATCACCTTCAAGCCGGCCAGCGTCAGGATTTCGGCAGTGACACCGCCGCCCGCGCCGCTGCCGACGATGGCGACATCGGCTTCCAACGTCATTGATTCGTTCAGGGTGGACGCGTCAATAACGTGCCAGCCAGCAGCAATTCCCTGCAAGATGGGGTCGACAATCGGGCTGGCGTAATGGGCAATTGGCGGATCGATCATATTGTTGGCTTTTATAAAATTATGGTGTCAATCCAATGCTGCTTACAACAATTGCTCAATTGCTCAATTGCGCTAGCGGACCTGGATAGCCAATCGCTTTCCAGTTGGCCTGATTGGCGTACCAGGAACCAAGCACCAAGTCGTGTAAGGCTTGATATGCGTTTTGGAGAATTGCCAAACGGTGGGTGCGCCAGCTATTGAGGAAGGTGACGATGTCGGCCGGATCTGCGTTCGACCAGCTGTTCGGCACGCCCGCTATAAAGTATCTGGCCGGTCCACATGCCAACAGGCCGAATAAGTCTTGAATTTCATTTTGAGTGGTCAGAGGCAGGGCGGCGATCGCGGCTTGGACGCCATCAACGGCAGATTCGATTGCTGGCTGGGTCGATGTTATTGCACCTTGCAGGATCGCCGGCACGATTGCGAACAGGGCTGCTCTAGCTTCACCAGCGAGGACATATTTGTCTGGGGAGTTTGGTAGGCTGGCCGCGCGATACAAGCCCCCCGCAGTAGCTAATGCCAGTCCGCTGATCAAACCCAGTTTTAAAAACGAGCGCCGCGACGAGATGCGTCTCATGTTATTTCCCTATTTTTACAATTTAACGCTATGAACGAACCATGTGAGATAAGCGTCCTATATAGCTGACATTGGAGCGTACGCAGACAAAATTATCGGGAGTATAAGGGAAAATCATGCCTTATCCGCACGTCTTTAAAGGCAAGGAAACAATACAGCGGGGAGTATTATTTGCCTGCAACAGGACTGGTAGCGACTTTTTCGACATTTACCAAGGCCGTGCCAGCCCAACGGTCATGCAGAAATTGGCGATCTGAGCTCCATCGCGCGGTCGCCGCCCAGCCAATCAGTCCTGCAGCAATGAGGCCAACGCGCGTCCAATTGTTCGTCGGTATGGCATATCCCAGCGCCAGCGCAGGTAAAAACCACATCCAGCTCAAGATATAACGATAAATTGCCTGTTTTAAAGAAACTTGAGCCGCACCCGGTGCAATGAGCTTCAGGCGCCAGGTTTTCATCGCCAGGGTTTGGCCACCGCGGCGCCAAAAGAATACAAAATAAGTACCTAATATCACGAACAGCCAAAGTTGCCGTAAGTGCCCTAACGCTGCAGCGTTGCGGTGTTGGGTCAGGGCTTCAAACGCTAGATCGGCAATAAATAGCACGCCAAAAATCAATAACGCTTCGTAAATCATGCAAATCATGCGCCGCTTGATCGGCGGTATTTCGGACTGTTGCAACACAATGGCTTATTTCGTGACAGGTTGAGGAGGCGCGGGCGCTGCGGTTGCTGCCGGCGCGACGCTGGCAGCTGGTGGCGTAAGCACGGGCGTAGCAAGCGCCGGTTTTTCTACTATTGGCGTTGGCTTGGATTTGATCGGGGCTACTGTATTTTCTTTGCTTTCTGCGGCAGAAGGCAAATTAGCGACTTGCTTCTTTGCAATGGCCTTTTCAGCTAGCTTTTTCTTCTGATCGTCGGGCAATTGTTGGTACTCTTCCCACTGCGCCGATTTTTCGCCGGGCGTTATTTTTTTTGTGCGGGCATAGTTTTCACGCGCAATGCGGCGTTGTTCCGGCGTCAACTTAACCCACTCACGCATGCGTTCTTGCATCCGCTGTTGCTCGACCGGCGTCATCGCTGCATATTTATTGGCTATTTCCAGCCATTTGCTTTTGCGCACCGGTTCTAAAGTATTCCATTCTGCCGCTAATGGGGCCAGCGCCAATTGTTGTGCCGGTGTTAGATCGGTCCACAACGGCTTTTCGACGGCATTTGATGCCGGTATTGGCGCACTTGCTTGTATCGGTGGCGGTGCAGCTTGGCATAACGAAATGCCACAAGCCAAAATGAAGGCCGCCCGCAGATTGCGGGCGGAAAAATTACTTGAAATACGCATGAGCCACATCGCGGTTACTCGCCCTGATCCGAAAGATACGCGTTAAAACCGTGATCCAGATAAGCCGATAAAGGCAATTCGTCTGATAAAACGGCTGCGTCGATTTCAGCCGTCTCGCTAATATGCTGATCCTGCTCGTATTGATAGATACCGATCATGCCAATCACTAGTACCAGCAGGGGCAGTACGACCCCCATTCGGCCCAGCCAACTAAAAGTGGCACCGCTCAGGTTGCCAGCATTGCCGGCCAGCGCGCCTTGGGATGCCAGTGCCCGCGACGGCGCATCGGCACGTTTGCGCGAGATTGCCGCCGCACGCGCTGCAGCCAGGCGGTCGGTGGTCGATGCTGGCAAGTGATCCAGACCCTCATTGAGAGCATGGCGCACTTTGTAAGCGAAGTTAAGTTCCTTGTTATTCATAAAAATATTCCTTTGGCTTTCAGCGCTCGGGCAAGTGAGTGAGTCGCGCGTGAGCAATGTGTTTTAACACTACCCTCGGAACATCCCATTGCAGCGGCGGTTTCTGCCACATCCATATCCTGCCAATAACGCATGAGGAACGCTTCTCGTTGACGCGTGGGGAGCTTTTGTACTTCTTCGTCAATTTGGCTCAGCACTTGAAAACGTTCCACCTTGTCGGCGCTTGATTCGGCTGCTTCTGAGCCCGCCTCCGCTTCGAACGACTCTAGTATATCGAAGTCATCGTGATCGTCGCCGGATTTAATCATGTTTGAGAACAGGGTCACCCAGGTATTGCGTACTTTTTCTCTGCGAAAGAAATCGAGGATCGTGTTTTGCAGGATGCGTTGGAACAAGAGCGGCAGCTCTGCAGCGGGCTTGTCGCCATATTTTTCGGCAAGTTTGATCATCGAATCCTGGACAATATCGAGCGCAACCTCGTCCTTGCGCACGGCATAGGCGGCTTGCTTGAACGCGCGACGCTCAACGCTTTCCAGGAAATCGGATAACTCTTTTTCTGTTGCCATGCGATGCGGCACGATTTTGCGTGCTGCCAAAGGGTGGGGGAGCGTTACCATGCTTGCCGGCTGTTATCTGCAGCTTTTTGCTCGGCAAACCGGTTTTTAAACTGAGCGCATGCTAGCAAAAACGTGGATTTTATGCACGAAATTTAGCTTGTTTCCTCGATTACATGGTGTTTTGATCGAATTTGACTTGACCTGAATGGTGCAACGCATTAACGTAGCGGACTCTTCGTCATCTTGAAGAGTAATGGTTTTTTCGTGCGCGGCGCATAATGCCGCAGACGTCGAGACGCGCTTTTTTACTTGAGCAGTTTGTTCTAACCCGTGCCACAAGCGCGAGAACTCGTTGTTAGGTTTCACAAACCCTGGCTGAACGATGTGCGTTCAGCGGCATTTTGGACCCGCAGCTATGGCTGCACTACGAATTGCCGTCACCGCATAAAAAGGAATGCCCTGGTGGTGCTGCCGGACCCGATTTCGTCAGGAGAGAACATCCGATCAATTTCCCAATGGACCTTGAAAGGAATACTTATATGTCTTCAGATTTGAATTTACCTATCACCGGCGCTGAAATTTTAGTGCGCAGTCTGGCCGAGGAAGGCGTCGAACACGTTTTCGGTTATCCCGGCGGTGCCGTACTCTACATTTACGATGCCATTTTCAATCAGGATAAGTTTCAACACATCCTGGTGCGTCATGAGCAAGCTGCTGTCCATGCTGCCGACGCTTATTCCCGTAGTTCGCAAAAAATCGGTGTGGCTCTAGTCACCTCCGGTCCCGGCGTGACCAATGCGGTTACCGGCTTGGCAACTGCCTATATGGATTCGATTCCAATGGTCGTCATTTCCGGTCAGGTACCCAGCACTGCGATTGGGCAAGATGCCTTTCAGGAATGCGATACGGTTGGTATTACACGCCCTTGCGTGAAACATAATTTTTTGGTGAAAGACGTCAAGGATCTGGCGACCACCATCAAAAAAGCATTTTATATCGCCAAAACTGGCCGCCCAGGCCCCGTTCTGGTCGATATTCCGAAAGATATCACCACCCACAAATGCGTCTTCGACTATCCGAAAGAAGTCGAAATGCGTTCCTACAAGCCTGTCGATAAAGGTCATTCGGGGCAGATTCGCAAGGCATTGCAATTGTTATTGCAAGCTGAACGCCCGATGATTTATACCGGCGGTGGCGTCATTCTGGCCGATGCTTCGGTCGAATTGAATAAATTCGTCGATAAGCTGGGCTTCCCATGCACCAATACCTTGATGGGATTGGGCGGCTACCGCGCCTCAAGTGACAAGTTTGTCGGCATGCCGGGCATGCACGGCACGTATGAAGCGAACATGGCGATGCA